>NZ_BAAAPH010000030.1:0-96068 GCF_039531045.1 Kribbella hippodromi
ACCGAGCCCAGCGACCAGAACCCCGCACCGCGGGATCACGAAGAAGGTAACGGGGCTGGTGGTGGTCAGGGGGTGGTGGTTAGGGGGTGGTGGGGATGGATTGGGCCAGGCGGAGGCCTAGGTCTTCTATTTTTAGGGTGGGGTGGGAGCGGCGGCGGACGGTGGAGCCGATGGAGCGGGGGGCGTCGGCGTGGCCGCCGCCTCGGAAGATTCGGTAGGGGCCGTAGGTTGCGGGGTCGTAGAGGTCCCAGCACCATTCCCATTGGTTGCCGAGCATGTCGTGCAGGCCCCAGGGGTTGGGAGTTTTCTGGCCGGGTGGGTGCAGGTGGCCGTCGGAGTTGGCGGCGTGCCAGGCGATGTCGTCGAGGGGGCCGTAGCGGTAGGCGGGGGTGCCGGCGGTGCAGGCGTGTTGCCATTCGGCTTCGGTGGGGAGGCGGTAGCCGGTCGAGGTGGTGTCCCAGTGGACGTCTTCGCCGTCGATTGTGTACGCGGGGGACAGGCCGGCGTCCTTTGACAGCTGGTTGCATAGGGCAACCGACTCGTACCAGCTGATGTCCGTGAGCGGGAGACCGTCAGGCCGCGTCACCGGGTACCGGGCCAGCCGGAAGGCCGGCAGGTCGATGTGCCAGCGTCTGCCGGTGCGGTCGTCGCGGAGGAAGAGCAGGCCGGCCGGAATGTCCACCAGGTCGAGCATTGCCCAACCGTACGGCCGTCAGTAGAACTGGCGGACCTTCGGCCACAGCGTGGACCACGGCTCGGCGGGTTCGTCACACAGGACGAGCGCGGTGCCGTCCTCGTCGTTCGAGACGATGCTGTCGATCGTGCCGACCTGGGTGCAGTTGCGGAAGTACTGCTCGAAGCGCGGGGTCCGTTCGAGCTCGATGAGTAGGACCGGGCCAGTGTTCGAGTCCGGCGGGCGCCCCCAGTCCGCGAAGCTCATGTGCGGGGAGTACACCTGCGGCAGCCCGTACGAAGCGCCGTACCGCACCACTGCCCCGGCTTCACCGTAGTTGCCCGCGAAGAGCGTCGCGTTCGAGCGTTCCGCTGGCGGGATCTTCGCCCAAGCGGTGGCGATGGTCGAGACGAATGCGGGCCAGCCGATCTGCTCGCCCTGCTCCTTGTTGACCGGGATGACGACATCAGCCGCCGACGCGGGCAGGACTGGGAGCGTGAAGAGCGCCGACGTCAGCGCTGTCAGGACCAGCCCGACCACAGCGCGTACGCGATGCCGCTCGACCCAGCCGATGAGCGGTTCGCAGCCTGCGGCGACCAGGACGAGCAGGAGCGGCAGGGCGTAGTACGACTTGCCGCCAGTGGCCAGTACGACGACGCACAGCACCGGGTACGCCAACGCGATGGAACGCGCCCACGGGAGGTGGCGCCAGATGCGGAGGAAGCCGGCGATCCAGATGGGTACGAGGAACGGTGACAGCTGCAGGATCTGCAGTGGGATGAACATGATGCGGTTCTCGGTGCCGCCGTCCTCGCTGATGCCGCCAGCCACCTTCAGCTGCGGCCAGTCGTGCTGGAACTGCCAGAGGACGTTCGGTAGCGCGATGAGCCCCGCGAGGGCGACACCGGCGAGCAGCCACCAAGAGCGGAGTACGCGGCGTGGTCCGACGACCAGGAGCGCGATCAGCAGCGCACCGACTGGAAGCACGACCAGGTACTTGTTCTCCAGTGCGATGCCGACCGTAGCGCCCAGCGCCAGCCACCAGCGGCCGTCGCCGGTGCGGAGCAGTTTGGTCGCGAACAGACCGATCAGCATCCAGGCGAGCAGGTCGTACGTGGACGTGGACACCATGTGCCCGACGCCGAGCACGTACCCGGACACGGCGGCACACAGCGCCGCCAGCACCTGTCCGCGCCGGTGGCTGCCGAACTCGCGGGCGATCAGCGCGACCACGACGATTGTGGCGACCGCACTCAGCGTTGACAGCACCCGCAGGCCCATCACGGTGTCGCCGAACAGTGTGGTGGAGACGCGGGCGATCAGCGGCGTCAGCGGTGGCTGGTCGATGTACCCCCAGCCGAGATGATGTCCGGCGACCAGGAAGTACAGCTCGTCGCGGTGGTAGCCGTACCGGCCGGACAGCGCCGTCAGTACGGCACCGACGACCACCGCTACGGCCAGCACGGGTCGAGCGGCGAAAGCAGGCACCGACGGGCGGGTCATGCCCGGAATGGTGTCAGTCCAGAGGCTCCTCCACCAGATCATTCAGTACCTGAACCTCCCGCCCGCGATCCAGCAGCACCACCTGGCCGGTCAGGGTGTCGTCCTTGATGAAGCGCAGGACGTTGTCTGTCACGGTCTCGAGTGGGACGAGGGGTGGGCCTTGCTCTTCCGGTGGGAGTGCGGCGCGCTCCTGGAGGCCGCGCTCGGTGGCGACCCAGTCTGGTACGACGCAGTTGATCCTTGCTCTTTGCAGCCGTGGTGCGAGGGTCGTGGTGAAGCGGATGAGGCCTGCTTTCGCTGCGCTGTACTCGGGGGAGATGTGCGGTCCGAAGCCGATGCCTGCTGTTGAGCCGATGTTGACGATGACGCCGCCGGTGGACTCCATGGTGGGGAGGGCGAGTTGGGTGGCGAGCATGGGGGCGCGGAGGTTGAGGTCCAGGGAGGCCGACCAGCGGGCTGGGGTGGCGTCCGGGTAACAGGGTGTGAGTACGGCGCCACCGCCTGCGTTGTTGATCAGGATTTGTGGTTGGGATGTCATCAGCTCGGTCAGTGCGTGGTCGTTGCGGAGGTCGAGTTCGACGAAGCGGGCTGAGCGGCCGATCAGGTCGCGGGTGTACGTGCCGCCGGGTGCGTCGATGTCCGCGATGACGACGGATGCTCCGGCCGCGGCGAGGCGGATGGCGATGGCGCGGCCGATGCCCACGGCGGCGCCGGTGACGACTGCGAGCGTGCCGGCGATCTCCATAAACCCATGCTGTAGGACGGCGCCGACATTTTGGGGGAGATGATTGGATGGAGGTTGGCCGGATTACTCGTGAGGGGACCGCTGGCGTGGTGCTGCTGTACGAGCGGGTTTGTGGTCATGTGCTGGAGCAGCTTCGGCGTGGGGCGTTGCGGCCGGGGGACCGGGTGCCGTCGGAGATGGAGCTGGCGGCGCAGTTCGGGGTCAGCCGGATCACGTCCAAGCGAGCCCTGGAGGTGCTGCGCGAGGCCGGGCTGGTGGAGCGCATCCGCGGCAAGGGCACGTTCGTCGTACGGCGCCTGCCCGACCTGACCGATTTGAGCCTGCCACTCCGGCCGGGCGCGCGCCGGGATGCACGGTCGATCGCCCTGATCGTCCCGGACATGTCGGAGGCGTACGGGCTGGACCTGCTCAACGCGATCGAAGAGCGCTGCGCGGAGTACGGCGCCCACCTGGTCGTACGGCGGACGCACGGCCGCCAGTCCGACGAGGAGAAGGCTGTCGACTCGCTGGTCTCCACAGTGGACGGTCTAATCGTCTTCCCAGTGCACGGTGACTTCTACAACGCCAGCCTGCTGCGTCAGGTCCTCGACGGGTACCCAGTGGTGCTCGTGGACCGCCACTTGTCCGGCATCCCGGTAGCGGCCGTGCTCACAGACAACGTCGCAGCCGCCCGCGCACTGACAACCCGCCTGCTCGACCAGGGCCACGAACACATCGCCTTCGTCTCCCCACCTCCCGTGAACACCTCCTCCATCGAGGACCGGCTGGAGGGCTTCCGTACGGCGTTCAGCGGACGCGGGCATCCGTACGAGCTGACCGACCTCCGCAGCACGCTCCCAGGCTCAACCACCACCGACAGCGTCCGAGCGGACATGGAGGTACTACGTGCGTTCCGGGACAGCCGCCCAGAGGTGACCGCGTACTTCGCGTGCGAGTACAACCTGGCCCGCATGGTCGACCGGGCGCTCGGCGGGGACCGCGTGGTCGCCTGCTTCGACTCACCGGGTGACTCCATCGGCGGACCGCCGTTCCTGCACGTACGGCAGAACCAGACCGAGATGGGGCGTCGCGCCGTCGACCTCCTGCTCGCCCAACTGCGTGACGAACCGGTGCAGAACCTCTCGTACGTGCCGTTCGAACTGGTCGACCCGGAGCAGACCTGACTTTCGGCAGTAGGAGCTGGTGACTGCGACTGTGTAGCGTCTGCGCCATGATGTGGCGGCGCCTGGGAAGACGTGGGTCTGTGGGCCGCGGCCAGCCTGCTCGTACTAGGGGAGAGCGGCGCGCGACAGGACCCGTACTGGTTCCGGGCGGCCTGTCTCGCCGTATTGGCTATTGCGGTTGCAACGAGGCGTACTTGGCCACTGGCCGCGCTCGTACTCGTCGCATGGACCGAAATCATCGTTCTGGCCTTCGCGCTCGGTACGGCGAACGGTGTGCAGATCGCATTGGTGCCGGCGATCAGTCTGCTGAGCTACCTGGCTGGACGGCGCGAAACACAGCTCCGGCACTTCGTACTGCTCTGTGTCAGCTCGTTGGTCGGCATGCTGGTGCTCTCCCTGACCATGCGGAAAGACGCCCGCGCCACCGAGGCCGTACTCACCTGGCTGCTGATGCTCCTGCTAGCGCTACTGCTGGTGGTATTGCCGTGGCTGGTCGGGCGCTACCGGGCGCAGCAGGCTCTGCTGGCTACTGCCGGCTGGGAGCGGGCGGAGCGGATCGAACGTGAGCAGCAGCTGGAGATCGGCCAGGAACGGTTGCGCGAGCGGTCCAGGATCGCAGAGGACATGCACGACTCGGTCGGCCATGAGCTCAGCCTGATCGCGCTGCGCGCTGCCGCACTGGAGCTGGACCCGTCGCTGCCCGAGGAGCACCGCCGGGCCGCGGGAGAGCTGCGGGAGTCCGCGGCAACAGCAACCGAGCGGCTGGGCGAGATCGTCGGCGTACTGCGCGATCAGGATGCTCCGACGATGCCGCATGACGAGTCAGTGCAGGCACTAGTCGAACGAGCCGCCGCGTCCGGCCTGGCGGTTGAACTGATTGATAACGCTGACGGTGAGTTAGCACCGATGGTGGACCGCGCTGTGCACCGCGTCGTACAGGAGGCGCTGACCAACGCGAGCAAGCACGCACCAGGCGCTGCAGTCACTGTCACCGTCAGCTCCCGCGAGGACGCCGTACAGGTAGAGGTCGTGGACAGCGGTGCGACGCGGCCGGTGGACGCCCCGTCCGGTGGACATGGTCTGGCCGGTCTGCGCGAGCGGGTGCGGCTAGCTGGCGGCACGCTAACTGCTGGACCGCGTACGCCCAGTGGGTTCGCGGTGACCGCAACCATGCCGCGCGCGGGTGGCCGGCCAGAGCCGCGTACTGCGGCGGTAGAACGCGCCACAGTACGACGGAGCGCGCAACGCGGTCTGATCACTGCGATCGCCGCACCCGTACTGCTTGGCGCGGCTGTCGGGGCAGTTGCCCTTGGCTACTACCTCATCACCGGCTACAGCGCGATCCTGCGACCGGCCGAGTACGACGAGCTGACCGTGGGCCAATCGGAGGCCGACGTGGCGAAGGTACTGCCACGCATGGAGATGGTTGATCCGCCCACGGAGCGCAGCCAGCTGCCGGGCGAGTGGAGGTGCAGGTACTACCGGCCGGCCGAGCCGTTCTCCGCCACCTACGTGTACCGCCTGTGCTTCGCGGAAGGCGCACTGGTTGACAAAGCAGTTGTCCAGAGTGGATCGGTCACACCGACGCCGGAAGGAAACAGATGATCAGGGTGGTACTGGCCGACGACGAGGCGATGGTACGGGCCGGTGTCCGCGCGATTCTCGGCACTGACGACCAGCTCGAGGTCGTTGCCGAGGCAGCCGACGGGGTCGAAGCAGTTGAGGCGGTACGGAAGCATCGGCCCGATGTCGCCGTACTGGACATCCGGATGCCGCGGATGGACGGTCTGGCCGCTGGTGCGGAGATCCGGCGCACTTGTCCGGACACTGCGGTTGTCATCCTCACTACCTTCTCCGAAGACGCGTACATCGCTAGAGCGCTCGGTGACGGCGCAAGCGGGTTCCTGTTGAAGTCAGGCGATCCGCGGGAGCTGATTGCGGGGCTGAAGGCGGTTGCGGAAGGTGCTGCGTACCTGTCGCCGCGGGTGGCGCAGCGGGTGATCGCCGAGCTCAGCTCCGGTGCGGGAGGCGGTGCGATGGCACGGGCAGCTGCCGCGAAGGAGCAGGTCAGTGCGCTGACACCGCGGGAGTCGGAGGTACTCGGACTGGTCGGAGCCGGATTGTCGAACGCGGAGATCGCGGGGCGGTTGTACCTGGTCGAGGGGACGGTCAAGGCGTACGTCAGCGCGGTACTGCTCCGGCTCGGGGTGAAGAACCGGGTCCAGGCGGCGATCGTCGCGTACGAGGCTGGATTGGTGAGCTGAACAAACGCTCCGGGTGGTGACGTTGTGAGGACACCGGGTCATGGGATAGTGGACCCTCCCGGAGACCTCACCTCCGGACCACCAGCAAGCCTCAGGGGCCCAATCCGCCCCCTCTAGCAGAATCGGGGACTCAGGTCGTGACCGACTCGCACAACTCCGGACAGCACAAGGACCGGGAAGCGGCGGCGGCCGAGGTCCGGAGAATGTGGCAGCCGACCCCCTCCTGGACCCAGCCGGACCCGAACGCCGACGCCGAGACCGCCGAGGACACCGAGACCGACGCGCTGTCGGAGGACTTCTCCGCCGGCGACACCAACTGGTCCCGCCCGGCGAACCAGCCGGCCCCGTGGACCCAGCCGAGCCAGACTCCTCCCACTTCCTCCTGGGCCCAGCCTGCCGCTGACCCCGGTGCGGCGTCCTGGACGCAGCCGGAGGAAGAAGAAGACGACGCGCTGTCGCGACCGACTGCCGCACCCGCGGCGGATGACGCGGACGCTGGTTCCGAGCAGAGCAGCCCGGCGATCGGCGGGTCGTCGTTCTACAGCGCTGGCGGGAGTTTGGGGTCGGACCGGGACGGCGCCGGGCAGCCGACCGCAGGTGCCGAGCCCGGCGAAGGCGGCCAGGCAGGTCAGCCTGGGCAAGCGGGGCAGGCGGGGCAAGGCGCTCAGGCCGGTCAGAGCGGTCTGGCTGGGCAAGACGCGCAGGCCGGCCAAGCAGGTGCGGGCGGGCAAGGCACGCAGTTCGGGCAGGCCGGGCAAGACGCACCGTTCGGGCAGGGCGGGTCCGCCGGTCAAGACGCACAGTTCGGGCAGGGCGGGTCCGCCGGTCAAGGCGCACCGGCTGGACAGGGCGGTGCGGCCGGGCAGGGTGGACAGCCCGGTGGGCAGGGGTTGTCGCCGGCGGCTCAGGCGTTTTTCCCGCAGGGGGTGCCGGGGCAGCAGCATCAGCAGCCGCAGAATCTTTCGTACCGGTCGGATGAGCTGTTGCAGGCGCTCCCACTGCCGCGGGAGGCTCCGGCCGAGCGGGGCGTACGAAGTGTGCTGAAGCTGCGTCCGGGCAGCGCCGAACGGTCCGAGCGGATCGCCCGTGCGACTGCCGCTACCGCCTTCCGCCGGCCGGTGACGATCGTCGTCGCCAACCCGAAGGGTGGTTCCGGCAAGACGCCGACCACGCTGCTGCTGTCCGGCGCGCTCGGCCAGGCCCGTGGCGGCGGTGTGGTCGCCTGGGACAACAACGAGCTGCGCGGCAACATGCACCTGCGTACGCACGACACCAACTCGCGCTCCACCGTCACGGACATGCTGCAGGCAATGCCGATGCTGACCCAGCCGGACGCGCGGCTCGGTGACGTGGCGGCGTACCTTCGGCACCAGGTGTCGGGCCAGTACGACGTACTGACCTCCGCGACCACGACGTACGCGCAGATCGAGGCCAAGGACTTCGACCAGATCCACCGCCTGATGAGCCGGTTCTACAAGGTCCTGGTGATCGACACCGGGAACAACGAGGGCTCCAGCAACTGGCGCGAGGCGATGAAGGCGGCCGATGCCCTGGTCATCCCGATCAAGTGGAAGAGCCTGTCCTGCGCCGCGGCCGTGCAGATGCTCGAGGAGCTGGACAACCAGGGCCCGGAGGCGCAGCGGCTGATCCGCCGCGCCGTGATCGCGGTGTCGAACGGTCCCGGCGACGTCAACAAGGAGGTCGAGAAGCAGCTCCGGCCGTACTTCGACTCCCGCGCTGCCGCCGTCGTGGACATCCCGACCGACATGCACATCGCCGCCGAGGGCCCGCTGGACCACTCCGCGCTGCAGCCGGCCACCCGGCGCGCCGCCCTGGAGCTGGCGGCCAAGGTGTCCGAGCAGATCACGAAGTCGCTCAACACTCCGCGCTGAGGACAGCAAGACTCAGCCGGCTGAGGCGGTCCGGATCGGCCACCACGTCGTACGACGTGATCCGGTCCGCCTCACTGGTGAACGAGATCGCCAGGAACAACCGCCCGCCCGGTGCCAGCACCAGTCCGACCTCGCCGTTGACCAGTGCGAGCTCAGCCAGCTGAGAGCGCTTGGACAGCAGCACTGTGCCTTCGGCAACTGCCTGCGCACCCCGGAGCTCGGCAGACATCCCAGGAGCCAGTGCGGCCGGGTCGACGCGTCGTACGACATCTGGGTCCAGCACAGCGAGTACGGCAGCAAGGTCCCCTGCCCGTGCCGCATCCAAAAATGCCGACACCACGCGACGCTGCCGAGCCAGTTCGGTCGGCGAAACGACCGGTGTGCCCTGTACGCGCTGCCGTGCCCGACTAGCCAGCTTCTTGGTGGCCACTGGTGTCCGCTCCACGATCGGAGCGATCTGCGCGAACGGTACGGCGAACATGTCATGCAGTACGAATGCGATCCGCTCCGCCGGCTCCAGCGCGTCCAGTACGACAAGCAGCGCCCGGCTGACCGAATCCGCAACCAGCGCCTCGTCTTCCGGCGTACGGCGTACCGCAGGCACTTCCTGCAACTCATCAGGACCGGACAGCTGCTCCGGGCGGATCTTGCGGGCTCGCAGTACGTCCAGGCAGATCCTGGTCACCACAGTGCGCAGCCAGCCGCCCAAGTTGTCCACACCGTCCGAGCGGTCCAGCCGAATCCAGGCCTCCTGCACCGCGTCCTCAGCCTCGGCGTGCGACCCCAGCAGCCGGTAGGCGACCGCCTCCAGCTTGCCGCGCTCCGCCTCGAATGCCTCGATCAGTCCGTCACTCACCGGTCACCTTTCCACACCGTTCGCCGTCACCCAGTCTGACGACCACGAGACAACGAAGGTGACCACAGTGCTCCATCTGGACTGCAGCGCAAACCACTCCGCCGAGTCGGTCTCCCGACGGCTGACCCGCGAATACGCGGATCGCTGGCTCGCAGCACACAGCTCGGCCGACTACCACTACCGCGACCTCGCAGCCGACCCGATCACCCCGATCGACACCGCGTACTGCCAGCTCGGCCGCCGCTCCGAGAGCCTCGGCACGCTGCCGACAGAGGCGATCGAGGAGCTGGCCGAGACACCTGCCGAGAAGGAGGCGTGGCGGCTCACCAAGCCGTTGATCGACGAGGTGCGGTCGGCCGAGCTGCTGCTGATCGGCACACCGCTCTACAACTACTCACTGCCCGGAGCGCTCAAGACCTGGATCGACCGCGTCAGCTTCCCGGGAGCGTTCACTGGCGGCGTACTCGAGGACACCCAGGTGGTCGTCATCACGGCCAGTGGGGGAGCGTACGGCGCCGGCTCCCCGCGCGAGGGCTGGGATCACCAGACGCCGTACTTGCGGGCGTACTTCACCAACCACGGCGTCCGAGACCTCAAGTTCATCCAGGCTGAGCTCACCCTGACCGGTCTGGTCGACAGCCTGGCTTACCTGAAGCCACTGGCCGACGCGTCGCTGGCTCAGGCTTGGGATGAGGTGACCTTAGCCTCCACCTGAGGTTGAGGGCGGCGCTTCTTCAGCCGGTGCCGCACGACCTCGACCACCAGCGTCACGCCGAGCGCCAGGCCGATGCCGAGGACGACTCCCTTCAGGGGGTTGTCCTCGAACGCCTTCCCGCCGATGTAGCCGACCAGCGTGCAGTACACGCCCCAGCTGATCGCCGCGAGCGCCGCGTACGGCGAGAACCGGCGCAGCGGGTACCGCACCGAGCCCATGGTCAGCGTGACGGCGGTCCGTCCGCCGGGGACGTACCGCGCGACCACCAAGACCAGTCCGCCCCGCTCGGCGAGTGCGGTACGTGCCCACACCACGGCGCTGTGCCGCTTGGTCCCCGGCTTCACCCGGTCGAGCATCCGCCCACCAGCACCCCGCCCGAGCGCGTACGAGATGTGATCGCCGATGAAGGCACCGACAGCCGCGACCGCGATCACCGCGAACAGGTTCGGCTCACCGGTCGACGCCGCGAACACACCGGCCGTGACGACCAGAGTCTCGCTCGGTACCGCTGGGAAGAACCCGTCCAGCGCCGCGAACCCCCACAACGCGAGGTAGATCCACCACGAAGACATCAGTTCGCCCGCAAAGTGCAGGATCGCGGAACTCATCCACGTCCTCGCTTCGCTCCGGGCGCGGATGAGGCACGAGTCGCCCTGTGTTGGATGATGACCTCGCTTCGCTCGCTCATACCGTTGAACCTATGAACAGAGACCAGGTCGGCACATCGGACGAGCGGCTGGTCCCGACCCCTACTTTCGTCAGGTCTGTCGATACCATCTGTGCGTGACCGGCAATTCCGCCGGGCAAGACCCTTGAGGAGTGAACGTGTCGGAAGTCAAGGTCCATCTGGTCGGCGTCGAGGGCGAGGCTGAGCGGAGTGTGACCGAGACGACGACGATCGGGGAGCTGTTCGCCGGGATCTTCGGCCAGGACCGCTCCGCCATCGCCGCCCGGGTCAACGGAGAGCTGCGGGACCTGTCCCGGGTGGTCGCGGACGGCGACCAGATCGAGCCGGTCAAGGCCGCCTCGGCCGACGGCCGGGCGATCATCCGGCACTCGACCGCGCACGTCCTCGCGCAGGCCGTCCAGGAGGTCTTCCCGGACGCCAAGCTCGGCATCGGCCCGCCGGTGGAGAACGGGTTCTACTACGACTTCGACGTCGAGACCCCGTTCACGCCGGAAGACCTCACCACGCTCGAGAAGAAGATGCAGCAGATCATCAAGGAGCGGCAGCGGTTCAGCCGCCGGGTGGTCTCCGACGACGACGCGCGCACCGAGCTGGCCCAGGAGCCGTACAAGCTCGAGCTGATCGGTATCAAGGGCTCGGCGGCGGACGCGGCCGAGGGCGCGAGTGTCGAGGTCGGCGGTGGCGAGCTGACCATCTACGACAACATCCGGCGCGACGACAGCGTGGCGTGGAAGGACCTGTGCCGCGGCCCGCATGTCCCCGCCACCGGGTACCTCGGCAACTTCAAGCTGATGCGGACGGCCGCGGCGTACTGGCGGGGGAGTGAGAAGAACCCCCAGCTGCAGCGCATCTACGGCACCGCCTGGGAGAGCCGGGACGAGCTCAAGGCCTACCTGAACCGCCTGGAGGAGGCCGCCAAGCGCGACCACCGCAAGCTGGGTACGGAGCTCGACCTGTTCAGCTTCCCGGACGAGATCGGCTCCGGTCTGGCCGTGTTCCACCCGAAGGGCGGCGTGCTGCGCAAGGTGATGGAGGACTACTCCCGCCAGCGCCACGTCGAGGACGACTACGAGTTCGTGTACTCGCCGCACATCACCAAGGGACAGCTGTTCGAGACGTCGGGCCACCTGGACTGGTACGCCGACGGCATGTACCCGCCGATGCACCTGGACGAGGAGCGGGGCGCGGACGGGCAGATCCGCAAGCAGGGCCAGGACTACTACCTGAAGCCGATGAACTGCCCGATGCACAACCTGATCTTCGCGGCGCGCGGCCGTTCGTACCGGGAGCTGCCGCTGCGGCTGTTCGAGTTCGGCACCGTGTACCGGCTGGAGAAGTCCGGTGTCGTGCACGGGATGACCCGGGCGCGTGGGTTCACCCAGGACGACGCGCACATCTACTGCACGCGGGAGCAGATGCGCGACGAGCTGCGCAACCTGCTGACCTTCGTCCTCGGGCTGCTCGCCGACTACGGTCTGGACGACTTCTACCTGGAACTCTCCACCAAGAACCCGGAGAAGTTCGTCGGCTCCGACGAGGTCTGGGAGGAGGCCACCGAGACGCTCCGGGAGGTTGCCGAGGGCTCCGGTCTCGAGCTGGTCCCGGACCCGGGCGGCGCGGCCTTCTACGGCCCGAAGATCTCCGTCCAGGCCAAGGACGCGATCGGCCGGACCTGGCAGATGTCGACGATCCAGCTGGACTTCAACCTGCCGGAGCGGTTCGAGCTGGAGTACACCGCGCCGGACGGCTCGCGGCAGCGGCCGGTGATGATCCACCGGGCGCTGTTCGGCTCGATCGAGCGGTTCGTGGCGGTGCTGACCGAGCACTACGCCGGCGCCTTCCCGCCCTGGCTGGCCCCGGTCCAGGTGATCGGCATCCCGATCACCGACGGCCACGTCGACTACCTCTTCGAGATCGGCAAGCAGCTGAAGGCGGAGGGCATCCGGGTCGAGGTGGACGCCTCCGACGACCGGATGCAGAAGAAGATCCGGAACGCGCAGAAGGCCAAGACGCCGTACATGCTGATCGCCGGTGACGAGGACATGGCCGCCGGTTCGGTCTCGTTCCGGTACCGGGACGGTACGCAGAAGAACGGCGTACCGATCGCGGACGCGGTCGCCGAGATCGTCGAGGCCGTCAAGAAGCGCGTCCAGGTATGACCGACGACCATCCCGACTCGCCGTACCAGCCGGAGGAGCTGGTACGGCAGGACGGGGTCGGCGTACCGGACCCGTTCATGCGGCTGTGGACGCCGCACCGGATGGCGTACATCGAGGGTGAGAACAAGCCGACCAGCGCCGAGGCGGGTTCGGGCTGCCCGTTCTGCCGGCTGCCGAGCCAGCCGGACGCCGACGCGCTGATCGTGCATCGGGGCGACGCGGCGTACGCGGTGCTCAACCTCTACCCGTACAACCCGGGTCACCTGATGGTCGTCCCGTACCGTCACGTCGCCGACTACACCGAGCTGTCCGACGCCGAGGTCGCTGACGTCGCCACGCTCACCCAGCAGGCGATGCAGGCCGTGCGCACCGTCTCCGGCGCGCACGGCTTCAACATCGGCATGAACCAGGGCGAGATCGCGGGCGCCGGCATCGCCGCGCACCTGCACCAGCACGTCGTACCGCGCTGGGCCGGCGACACCAACTTCATGCCCGCGATCGCGCACACGAAGGTCCTGCCGCAACTCCTGACCGACACCCGCGCCCTGCTCGCGAAGTCCTGGCCCTAAGTACTACTCGCCGAACAGCTTCGGGTCGCTGTTCTCGTGCCAGGCGAACGGCACCGGGTCGGGGAACGTACCCGGTGCCTTGCCGAGGCCCTGGATTGCGGTCGCGCCGTGCCCGACCGCGTACAGGTACCCGGCGCCGGTGTCCTTGTCGATCCCGAGCAACAGCGTGCCGTTGGTGCCGCACCGCGCGCCCATCATCGCCTCGAAGCCCTGCCAGGTGGCGCTCCTGACCTTCTTCACCACCGGCTTCATCGGCGACGCGGTCGGGATGTGTACGGTCAGCAGCGCACCGTCCTTCCCATTCATCAGGAACGTGTCGTACGTCTTCGTCTGGCTGATCAGAGCCATGCTCTTCACGCCCGCGTACCCACCGGCGATCCCACTCGGCTTCCAGGACTGCCGGCCGGCCGTGGACGTGATGTTCCACCGGTGCAGCGTGCCGTCGGCCGCCAAGCCGTACGCCGTTTGCCGCTCGGTCGTCGGCGACAACAGCACCTGCGACCGCTCGATCGCGCGGTACCCACCCCAGCCGCCACCGATCCGCGTCCAGTGCGGGTACAGCCCGCCGTTGCTGGTGATCGCGTACTGCCCTTCGTACAAGACGTTCTGCGTGTCGACGACCAGCCCGTGATGGCTGATGTCCGGGTTCTCCGCGCCGCGCCCCTTGAACCAGCTGCTGCTCATCCGCACCAGCCCCGCCGGCCAAAGGCCCTTGGCGACGGTTCGGTTCTCGGTCCGCTTGATCGGCTTCGTCGCGGCGAACGTCTGAATCCGGTGGTCGCCCTGAGCAGTCATCGCCCCGGCTGAGATCCGGCAGGCCGTCGCGGCCGTCGCGGCCGTTGCGACCGTTGCGGTCGTTGTGCGCTGAGCTGCCGTCGCCGGTGTCGCCGCCAACAGCGCGAAAGTGAGTACGCCGGCCGCCGGCAGGCCCCCGTACTTGGTCCAGGTAATCATTGGTGCCCCCTCCACTGTCTGAATGGAGATTTGATGCTGGTCTGGACCGGAAAGTTGATGGTGTTGGGGTGCCTGTCACCGGATGGTGACCTGGCTCGACTACGATCGCGTCGCCATGCTTAACAGATTCCGGCAGTTCTGGACCAAGGTGATCACGCCGATCGCCACCCTTTTGCTCAAGCTCGGCGTGAGTGCCGACATGGTCACGCTGGTCGGCACCATCGGGGTGTCCGCCGGAGCGCTGATCTTCTTCCCCCGCGGTCAGCTCTGGATCGGCGTGGTGGTGATCACCTGCTTCGTCTTCTCCGACCTGATCGACGGCTACATGGCCCGGACCTCGGGGACGTCGTCGAAGTGGGGCTCGTTCCTCGACTCGACGCTGGACCGGATCGCCGACGGCGCGATCTACGGCGGCCTGGTGCTGTACTACGCGAACTCGCGGGCCGGCGACTCCACCCTGATGGCCGCGGTGACGCTGTGGGCGCTGGTGATGGGCGCCGTCACCTCGTACGCCCGGGCCAAGGCGGAGAGCCTCGGGCTGAAGGCGAGCGGCGGGCTGGCCGAGCGGGCCGACCGGCTCGTCTTCACGCTGATCCTGGCCTTCTTCTCCGACCTGCTGAACCTGCCGATCCTGCTCGAGCTGGTGATCTGGTACGTCGCGGCCGCCAGCACGATCACCGTGATCCAGCGCTCGCTGTCGGTCCGCAAGCAGGTGCTGGCCGACCCCGCGAACGCCGGGCTCGACACCCCGCCGGCGGAGCCGAAGACCGACTGAGGATGGACGGTCTGAGGCACCGGGCGGTCGACCTGGCCTTCGCGCTCGCCTGGACCCTGGTCCGCAGGCTGCCCGAAAGCACCGTCAGCCGGCTTTTCCGGCTGGCCGCCGACCGCACCTACCGCCGCAACGGCCGGGGCGTACGGCGGCTGCGCGGCAACCTCGCCATCGTCTGCCCGGATGCCACCGACGCCGAGCTGGACGACCTCACCTGCGCGGGCATGCGCTCGTACCTGCGCTACTGGCAAGAGGCGTTCCGCTTGCCGGAGTGGACCGACGCGGAGATCGTCGGGCGCGTACGTACGGTCAACGAGAAACTGCTCCGCGATGCCCACGCGGCGGGGCGAGGCGTAATTTGCGCGCTGCCGCACTTGGCCAACTACGACCACGCGGGCGCCTGGGCCGGACTGACCGGCATGCCGGTATCGACCGTCGCCGAACGCCTCCAGCCGGAATCACTGTTCGACCGCTTCATCGAGTACCGCAAACGGCTCGGCATGGAAGTCCTCCCGCTGACCGGCAGCGACCAGGACGTCACCGGCATACTCGCGGACCGCCTACGCGCGGGCGGCTTCGTCTGCCTCGTCGCCGACCGAGACCTGTCCGAGCGCGGCGTACCCGTCACGTTCTTCGGCCAACCGTCCCGGATGCCGGTCGGACCGGCCGCGCTGAGCCTGAAAACCGGCGCGCCGCTGATCCCGGCGACCCTGCACTACGACGGCCCGGACCTCGTCATCACCTTCCACGACACCATCGAGCCGGATACCGCGGCCGAGATGACCCAGCGCTGCGCCGACGCCTTCGCGGCCGGGATCGCGGCCCACCCGCAGGACTGGCACATGCTGCAAAGAATTTTCCTCGACAGGTAACAATCGTCCCGTGAGGATCGGCGTGGTCTGCCCGTACTCGCTGGGCACGCCCGGCGGGGTGCAGAACCACGTCCGCGACCTGGCCGACGCGCTGCTCTCGCTCGGTCACGACATCTCGGTCCTGGCGCCGGTCGACGACACCGACGCGGTCCCGCCGTACGTGGTCTCGTCCGGGCGGGCGGTCGGCGTTCCGTACAACGGATCGGTGGCGCGCGTGACATTCGGCCCGCGGACCGCGGCGCGGGTGAAGAGCTGGCTGGCCGACGGTGACTTCGAGGTGGTCCATGTCCACGAGCCGACCACGCCGAGCGCGTCGATCATCGCGCTCTGGTCGAGTGACGGGCCGTTCGTCGCCACCTTCCACACCTGGCAGGTCCGGTCCCGGGCGATGAGCGCCGCCTCCAGTCTGCTGCGGCCGGCGCTGGAGAAGATCGACGCCCGGATCGCGGTCAGTGAGAACGCGCGCTCGATGATGGTGCAGCACATCGGCGGCGAGGCGGTGGTGATCCCGAACGGCCTGTACACGGCGCGCTTCAAGGGCAGTCCGCGCGCGGAGTGGATGGGCGACGACGGCACGATCAGCTTCCTCGGGCGGCTGGACGAGCCGCGCAAGGGCCTCGGCGTACTGCTGGACGCCGTACCGGCGATGCTGGCCGAGCGGCCCGGGCTGAAGGTGCTGGTGGCCGGCGCGGGGCAGGCGGACGAGGCGCGGCGGTCGCTGCCGGCCCGGTACCGCGACCAGGTGCTGTTCCTCGGTGCGATCGACGACGAGGCGCGCGCCGACATGCTGGCCGGCTCCGACGTGTACGTCGCGCCGCACCTCGGCGGGGAGAGCTTCGGCATCGTCCTGCTGGAGGCGATGGCGGCCGGTGCACCGGTGCTGGCCAGTGACCTGGCCGCGTTCCGGCAGGTACTGGACGGTGGCCGGCTGGGGGAGCTGTTCGACCCCGGTGACGCGGGTGAACTGGCTGCCCGCGCGCTGCGGCTGCTCCGGCGGCCGGCCGAGCGGGACGAACTGCGGGCCGCCGGGCTGGGCGCCGTGCCGCGTTACGACTGGTCGGCGCTACTGCCGGAGCTGCTCTCGGTGTACGAACTGGTCGCGCGCTAGATCAGCTTGGCGTGGACCGCGTTGATTTCGTCCAGGTCACCGGACTCCGGCTTCCACGGCAGCACCATGGGGTCCTTCGGGTAGCGGGGGATCACGTGCAGGTGAGTGTGGAAGACCGACTGCCAGGCGTCCGCGCCGATGCAGCTGAGCAGGTTCGCGCCGGTTGCCTCCGGGAGCCGGTCGATCACCCGGCCGATCAGCGACTGCGCGAGCAGGGTCACCGCGGTCAGGTCCTCGGCCGCTGCCTCGCGCAGATCGGTCGAGTGCGTCCGCGGGATCACCAGCAGGTGCCCGGGAGTCGCCGGGGCGATGTCCATGAACGCGATCGCCTTGTCGGTCTCCTCGACCCGGGTCGAGGGGATGGTGCCGGCCACGATCCCGCAGAAGATGCAGTTCTCGCTCATCGCCACAGGCTATACACTGCGCGAGCCGTACAGTGCCCCCACGTGACACTAGGAGACCGATGCCGGACGATCTTCTGCGCCCGACCATCGGCACCGGCGTGGACCTGACCGTACGCCCCTGGCGGTTGATGTCGCAGACGTACGTGGCGTTCTTCGGCGGCGTGATCGCGTCGACCGTCGTCGCGTACCTGAATGCCGGCCGGCTTGGGGTGGACGCGGCGAAGCGGCGGCTGATCCTGTTGTCGGGGCTCGGCGGACTGGCCGCGGTGATCGGGATCGTTGCCCTGCTCGCGGATGACACCGGTGTGACTACCGAGCTGCGCGTGCTGACTCGGGTCGTCGCGGTGGTGTGTTGTATGGCCCAGCTCCGGCTGCAGCGGCCGATGGATCGCGCGTTCCAGCTCCGCGGCTCCGAGTACCGCTCGCTGTGGGTCGTCGGGGTCGCCGCGACGATCGGTGGCGCACTGGTCGAGATCCTGATCCTGGTGATGGTGGTGCTGTGAACGAACCGACCGAGGCCCGCCTGCGAATGGCCGGTCACTGGCTGCAGATCGGCCACCCGGAGCGGACCCTGGACGAGCTCCAAGGGCTGACCGGCGAGGCGGCGCTGGATTACCGTGCGTACCTGTTCCGTGGCGCCGCCCTGCACTCGCTCGACCGGAACCAGGAGGCCATCGACGTACTCCGGGATGGTCTTGCGCTGCACGGTCCGTTTCTCGGGATGCTGCACATCCTGGGGTCGGCGCTGCGGTCCGAGGGCCGGCTGCCCGAGGCGGAGGCGGCGTTCCTGCAGGGCCTGAGCCTCGACCCGAACGACCCGGATCTGCTGATCGGGTACGCGCTCGTGTGCTTGACCGCGGGTCAGGCGCAGAAGGCGAGTGCCCTGGTCGAGCGCGCGGCGTCGCACGCACCGGAGAGCGCGGCGGTGTCCGCGGCGCGTGCGCAGGTGGCGTTTGCGCTTGGCAACGACCGCGACATGCACCGCCACAGCGCCGAGGCGTTGTCGCACGATCCCGAGGACCCGAACGCGCGGGCCTTGCACGGCACCGCGTCGATGCTGACCGGCGACCCGCGCTCCGGGTACACCTCGCTCGCCTCCGCGGCCGCGTCCCAGCCCGGCGACCCGGACCTGCGCGCCGCCGCCCGCGAGGCGAAGCTGATCAACCATCCGCTGATGCGCCCGCTGCGCCCGTTCGCGCGGATCAACCCGCTGGTTGTCTGGATCGGCGCGGTCGTGATCATCTACGGTCTCCGCGCCGTCGGTCTGGCGCCGCTGTCGTTCGGGTTCGCGATGATCTGGCTGACCTTCTGCGTGTACTCCTGGGTGGTCCCACCACTGGTCCGCCGCTGGCTCAACCGGAAATGGGGAGCATGAGTAACGACCGCATCGACGCCCTCCGCAAGGCCGTCGACACGAATCCGGATGACGTACTGCTGCGGCTCGTGCTGGCTGAGTCGTTGACGGCGGCTGCTGAGATCGAGGAGGCGCTCGATCAGTACGTGGTGCTGCTCGACCAGCACGGGTTGCCGGACGACCAGTTCGTACCGGTGGGGGAGCTGGCCGCGGCGAACGGACGGCTCGCGCTGCTGCGGAACCTGCTCGAGGCGGCTCGTCAGCGCGGCATCGTCGAAGGCACTGGGCGGTTGCAGCAGCTCGTCGACGGGATGATCTCGGAGCGCAGCGGCGTCCGCATCAAGGTCGGCCCGGAAGCGGAGTACGACCCGCTGACCGCCGACACCGCCAAGGAGACCACCACCTTCGACCAGGTCGGCGGCATGGAGGAGATCAAGCGGATCATCCACCGGATGGTCATCCTCCCGCTGAGCCGCCCGGAGCTGTACGAGAAGTACGGCCGGAAGTCCGGCGGCGGCGTGATGCTCTACGGGCCGCCGGGCTGCGGTAAGACGCTGCTGGCCCGGGCGACCGCGGGGGAGTGCGGTCTGCCGTTCATCAACGTCCGGATCGAGGACGTGATGGACCCGTACCTGGGCGTCTCCGAGCGGAACCTGCACGCCGCCTTCGAGCGCGCCCGGGCGAACGGTCCGTGCGTACTCTTCCTCGACGAGCTGGACGCTCTTGCCTTCGCACGGCACAAGCACGGCGGCTCCGAGTCGCGGCGGCTGGTCGACGTACTGCTCCAGGAGCTGGACGCGATCGGCTCCGACAACGAGGGCCTGCTGGTACTCGCGGCCTCGAACGCACCGTGGGACGTGGACGAGGCGATGCTCCGCCCAGGCCGCTTCGACCGGGTCATCTTCGTACCGCCGCCCGACGAGCCGGCCCGCGCCGACATCCTCGGCGTACTGACCAAGGACGTACCGGCCGACGACCTCGATCTGAAGGCGCTGGCCGGCCAGACGCCCATGTTCAGCGGCGCTGACCTGCGCGCACTGATCGAGCGTGGCGTGGACAAGGTGATCGACGAGGCGCTCTCGACCGGTGGCGAGCCGCCGCTGGCGATGCGGCACCTCACCGACGCGCTGACCGCGGTGAAACCGTCCACGCTCGACTGGCTGCACCGCGTCCGCTCGTACATCGAGTTCGCCAACCAGAGCGAGCGGTACGACGACGTGGCGGCGTACCTCAAGTCCCGTGACGTACGCCGCCGGCTGAGCTGATCATTTCAGTTTCGCCACCACCGACTCCGGCATCGCCTCGTACCGGCTGAAGTGGCGGGTGAACGAAGCCGCGCCGTGCGACAACGAACGCAGGTCGATCGTGTACCGGGTGATCTCCACCTGCGGCACCTCGGCCTTCACCAACGTCCGGTTGTCGCCGATCTTGTCCGTACCCAGGAGGCGACCGCGCCGCCCGGACAGATCGCTCATCACCGCGCCGACCAGCTCGTCGGGCACCAGCACCGACACCAGGTCCACCGGCTCCAGCATCGCCACCCGCGACGCCGCCGCGGCCTCCCGCAACGCCAGCCCGCCGGCCATCTGGAACGCCATGTCCGACGAGTCGACGCTGTGCGCCTTCCCGTCCAGGAGCGTGACCCGGATGTCCACCATCGGGTACCCGGCGCCGACGCCCTTCTCCATCTGCGCCCGGACGCCCTTCTCCACGCTCGGGATGAACTGCCGCGGCACCGCGCCACCGACCACCTTGTCGACGAACTCGAACCCGGCACCCTCCGGCAGCGGCTCGACCTGGATGTCACAGACCGCGTACTGACCATGGCCGCCGGACTGCTTCACATGCCGCCCGTGCCCCTTCGCCGCGCCGCCGAACGTCTCCCGCAGCGGCACCCGCAGCTCGACCGTGTCGACCGTCACGCCGTACCGGTTGGCGAGCGCGTCCAGGACGACGTCCGAATGCGCCTCACCCATGCACCACAGCACGATCTGGTGGGTCTCCGGGTTCTGCTCGATCCGTAGCGTCGGGTCCTCCGCGGCCAGCCGCTGCAGCCCGATCCCGAGCTTGTCCTCATCGGTCTTCGCATGCGCCTGGACCGCGATCGGCAGCAGCGGCTCGGGCATGCTCCACGGCTTCAGCAGCAACGGCTCGGCCTTGTCGGACAGCGTGTCACCGGTCTCGGCCCGGGTCAGCCGGCCGATCGCGCAGAGATCACCGGCGACCACCTGACCGGCCGGCCGCTGCGTCTTGCCCAGGGGGAACGACAGCGTCCCGATCCGCTCGTCCTCGTCATGGTCCTGATGGGAGTTGTGTTCACCGAAGAAGGACGTGAAATGGCCCGACACGTGAACCGTCGTGTCGGGCCTGATGGTGCCGGAGAACACCCGGACCAGGCTGACCCTCCCGACGTACGGGTCCGACGTCGTCTTCACCACCTCGGCCAGCAGCGGTCCATCGGTGTCGCAGGCGATCCCCTTGCGCGGGACGCCGTGCGGGTTGAACACGTCCGGGATGGTGTGTTCGGGCGGGGACGGGAAGGCGCTGGTGATCACTTCGAGCAGCTCGGCCGTACCCACGCCGGAGCCGCTGCAGACCGGGATCACCGGGAAGAACGAGCCGCGCGCGACCGCCCGTTCCAGGTCCTCGATCAGCACTTTCCGGTCGATTTCCTCGCCGGCGAGGTACCGGTCCATCAGCGACTCGTCCTCGGATTCCTCGATGATGCCCTCGATCAGCGCCTCGTCCGATTGGCTCAGCAGGCTGATCAGGCCGTCGCCGTCCGGCCGGTACAGCGGGAGCACCTTGTCGCCGAACGCGGCCTGCGCGGTGGCCAGGGCGTTGTCGTAGTTCGCCCGGGCGTGGTCCAGCTTGGTGATGACGACCGCGCGCGGCATCCCGACCTCGTCGCACTCCTGCCAGAGCGCCCGGGTCGGCTCGTCGACGCCCTCGTTCGCGGCGACCACGAAGAGTGCGCAGTCGGCGGCCCGGAGCCCGGCCCGCAGCTCGCCGACGAAGTCCGCGTACCCGGGGGTGTCGATCAGGTTCACCTTCACGCCGTCGTGCGGCAGTGAGGCCAGCGCCAGGCCGACCGAGCGCTGCTGCCGGATCTCGGCGTCGTCGAAGTCGCACACCGTGGTTCCGTCCAGGACGGTGCCGGGTCTGTTCAGGACCCCGGAGGCCACCAGCAGGGCCTCGACCAGAGTGGTCTTGCCGGCGCCCGACGGGCCGACCAGCACGACGTTGCGAATGGCGGCCGGGCTGTCCACAGCGGGCGCGGCTCCGGTGCCTTGGGAAGTGTTCGTCTTGTCTGCCATGACGTTTCCTCCTGGTCCACCCACGATTCCCCTTGCGGCCACTTCGCACAAGGCCCGCCACGCCGCGGACCCTCACGGTAGGTAGGGTCGCGGCCATGCATAGAGCGCGTCTCCCGGTTCCACGCCTACTGCGCGGCACTCGGCGGGCACCTCGCCGTGCGGGAGCGAAGGGCACGATGGAACCGCATCGAGCCCTCCGCTCCCGCACGCCGAGGCACTCCGCCGAGCACCTGCTCGCTACGGCGTGGAACCGGGAGACCCGCTCTAGGGCACTCGGGGTAGTCATCAGCGCGCTCGTCGGCGTACTGGCCGTGGCGGGGTTTGCGGGGCCGGCGGCGGCCGGGCCGGTGGAGGCCGGTGACGAGATCACCAACTTCACGATCGACTACAGGGTGTCGGCTGACGGCGTACTGCACGTCAACGAGACGGTCGACTATCGGTTCGCGACCAGCGGCCGGCACGGGATCTACCGCGATCTGGTCGTGCGCGAGCCGTACAAGGACAACGCGAAGAAGGACCAGGAGTACCAGGTCGACAACGTCGAGGTGTCGTCACCGACCGGAGCACCGGCCGAGCACACCGAGACGTCCTTCAAGTCGAAGGACGGCCGCACCGAGCACCTCCAGATCAAGATCGGCTCGGCCAGCGAAACGGTCCGCGGTAGCCAGGCGTCGTACGTGATCTCGTACGACGTACGAGGTGCGCTGCGGCACTTCGCCGACCACAGCGAGCTGTACTGGGACGCGACCGGCAGCGGCTGGGAGGCTCCGATCAACAATGTCACCGTCAACGTGCAGGTACCGCAGGGTGTGACGCAGGTCGACTGCTTCGCGGGCGTGGCCGGGTCGAAGGACACCTGCCCGCGGAAGTCCGTGGTGGGGGAGAAGGGCGTCTTCGGCGCGACCGGCCTGGCTCGCGGACAGCAGCTGACGATTGTCGCGGGCATCACCGCGGGCGCCGTACAGAACGACACCCCGATCGTGGTCGACCCGCCCAACTGGCTGCAGCGCAACGGCCTGTCCTGGCTGTCGCTGATCGGTTCCGGCCTGGTCAGCCTGGTCGCGCTTGTCCTCGCCGGGCTGTACGCAAAACTCGGCAACAAGGACCAGCGCTTCGCGGGCCTGCCTCCGGGTACGTTCCCACCGTCCGGGATGGCGGCGCCCGCGGTGAAGAACGAGCTGAGTGAAGACCAGATCCCCGTTGCGTTCGCCCCGCCGAAGATCCCGGTCGCCGAGGGCGGTCTGCTGATCGACGCGAAGGCGAACACCACCGAGACCGCCGCGACGCTGATCGACCTGGCGGTCCGCGGCGGCGTCCGCATCGACAACTCCGGCGACTCGCAGAAGGCCGTCCTGCTGAACGCGGCAGTCGCGACGGCACCGCACGAGCAGGCGCTGATGTCCGGCCTGTTCCCGACACTGCAGCCGGGCTCCGAGGTGACGCTCAAGCGCGGCGCGGTCGGTGAGAACACCATGCGCAAGGCGCACGACGCTATGATCGCGGCGCTGCGTGACCAGGTGCGGCAGCGCGACTGGTACCTGCGAATGCCGCGCGGCGCCGGCGGCTCGCTGTTCAAGAACGGCTTCCGCGGCGCCTGCATCGGGATGATCGCGATCTGGGGGCTCGGTGCCGGCTTGATGGGTACGGTGGCCGCCGGCGTGGGCGCGGGGTTGCCGGTCCGGAAGATCGTGCTCGCGGTCCCGCTGATCTCCGTGCTCGTTGCCATCGGCATCTGGACCAGCATCCGCCGCCGCGGTCAGCGCAACCCGGCCGGGCGCGCGGTGACCGACCAGGTGTCCGGCTTCCGCAAGTATCTGGCCACCGCCGAGGCGGATCAGCTCCGGTTCGAGGAGGGCGAGGACATTTTCTCGAAGTACTTGCCCTGGGCCATCGCTTTCGGGCTCGCCGACCGCTGGCAGAAGGTCTGCGAGCAACTGGTTGCCGCCGGCCGACTGACCCCCGACCCGGTCTGGTACTACGGCCCGTCCTACTACACCTCCGGCTGGACCGCCGGCGCCGTCAGCTCGACCGTCGCCCACAGCTTCGACCCGCCGCCCACGCCGTCCAGCTCGGGCGGTGGCGGCGGAAGCTCCTCCGGTTTCGGGGGCGGCGGTTCGTCCGGCGGCGGTGGCGGTGGTGGAGGCGGCGGCAGCTGGTAGGACCCCACTCTGGGTAGTGTCGCGGGCATGCGTCGTGCTCTCGGGGTAGTTGTCGGCATGCTCGCGGTCGCGTTGGCGCTGGCCGGGTACGCCGTACCCGCGTCGGCCGCGCCCGGTGACTGGGTGAATGCGATGGCGATCGACTACACCGTCACCCCGGACGGGGTTGTCAAAGTCTCGGAGACGATCGAGTACCACTTCGGCGACCGGGATCGGCACGGGATCTACCGCGATCTGGTGATCCGGG
This sequence comes from Kribbella hippodromi, assembly GCF_039531045.1. Classification (NCBI taxonomy): domain Bacteria; kingdom Bacillati; phylum Actinomycetota; class Actinomycetes; order Propionibacteriales; family Kribbellaceae; genus Kribbella; species Kribbella hippodromi. Next base: position 24,415 of record NZ_BAAAPH010000030.1, read on the forward strand.
AGCCGTACGCCGACGACAAGTCGAAGGACCAGAAGTACGAGGTGTCGAACATCCAGGTGTCGTCGCCGTCCGGCGCGCCGAGCAAGTTCAGTACCTCCACCGACTACAAGAACAAGCGTCGCGACCAGGTGTTGCGGATCAAGATCGGTTCGTCGGGTGACACCGTGCCCGGCCGCGACGCCACGTACAAGATCAGCTATGACGTCCGCGGCGCGCTCCGGCACTTCGCGGACCACAGTGAGTTGTACTGGGACGCGACCGGGCTGAGCTGGGACGCGAACCTCTACAAGACGTCGATCACCGTCACCGCTCCGCAGGGCGTACGGAAGGTCGCGTGCTACGCCGGACCGCCCGGCTCGACGAAGCCGTGCGACGCGGCAACCATCAGCGCGGGCAAGGGCGTGTACAAGCAGGAAGCCGCCATTCCCCGTGGCTCAGGGCTGACGATCGCCGCCGGCCTCCAAGCCGGTGCCGTGAGCAACGACACGCCGATCGTGGTGGACCCACCGGGCTTCCTGGCCCGCTACGGTCTGACGCTGCCCGTCGTGCTGCTGTCCATCCTGGTCACGATCATCCTGGTCGCGGCCGGTAAGTTGCTCGCCCGCCGGCAGGGCGATCTGCGGTACGCGGACCTGCCGCCGGGAACCGTACCGCCCGAAGGCCTCACCCCGCCCACGGCCCGGAACCGGCTGTCCGACAAGAACCTCCCAGTGGCCTTCGCGCCGCCGGCCATCACCGCCGCGGAGGGCGGTCTGTTGCTGGACGGCAAGGCGGACACCACCGAGGTCGCGGCGACCCTGGTCGACCTGGCGGTGAAGGGCGCGATCCGGATCGACGGCACCGACGACCTGCAGACCGCTGTGCTGGTCGATCCGAGCCGCGCGACCGCCGCCCACGAGTCCGCGCTGCTCAAGGGCCTGTTCCCCAAGCAACAGCTCGGATCGCAGGTACGGCTGGTCGCGCCGGCGGTCGGCGACACCCGGCCGGCGAAGGCGGCCGAGGGCATGGTCGACACGCTCCGCAGCCAGGTCGAGCAGCGGAACTGGTACGTCCGGATGCCGCGCCGCGTGAAGGTGGTGGAGTCCTCCGGGTACGGCTGGGTTCCACTGGGCTGCGGAGTGTTCCTGGCGCTGCTGGTCGGGCTGATCGCGCTGATCGTACGGATGGTCAAGTTCGGCGCGCCGGTCTGGCTCGGAGCGGCGCTGGTGATCGGCGTACCGGCGATCGCGCTGCTGAACAGTCTCCTCGACGTGGTGCTCGCGCGCCGGGCGGGGCGGCGTACGGCGCTGGGGCGGGCGCTGACGGACCAGGTGATCGGCTTCCGCCAGTACCTGAGCACGGCGGAGGCGGATCAGCTTCGGTTCGAGGACGGCGAGGACATCTTCAGCAAGTACCTGCCGTGGGCGCTGGTTTTCGACCTGGCCGACCACTGGCAGCAGGTCTGTCACCAGCTGGTCCAGTCCGGCCGGCTGACCGCGACGCCCAGCTGGTATGCCGGTACGACGTCGTACTACGACTCGTCGTGGTCCGCGAGCAGCATCACGTCGACGGTGTCGACCAGCTTCGCGCAGCCGCCGAGCCCGTCCACCGGAGGAGGGTCCTCCTCCGGCTTCTCCAGCTCGTCCTCGTCGTCGTCCTCATCGGGCGGCGGCGGAGGCGGGGGTGGCGGCGGCAGCTGGTGACCAGGCGGGTGACTAGCCGGTGATTAGACGCTGCCGCCCGCGGCCGCCGGCGCGGTCGGGTCGTTACCCGCGTCACCGACCACCTCGCGGGCCAGGAAGTCCTCGAGGTTGAAGAGGTTGTCGCCGGCGCGCTTGGCGACGTTGACCAGGGTCTTCATCGCAGCGACCTCTTCGACCTGTTCCTTCAGGAACCACTGCATGAACTGCTCGCCGATGTAATCGCTCTCGTCGCGCGCGGCGCGGGCCAGGGTCTCGATCTGCTTGGTGACCGTGATCTCCTGCGCCAGCGCGAGCTCGAGCGGCTCCAGCGCGGACTTGAAGTCGGCCTCGACCGCGTCCACCGGCGGGATCTGCGGCCGGACGTCCTTGTCCAGCAGGTACTGGACCATCATCATCGCGTGGTTGCGCTCTTCCAGCGACTGCTTGTAGAAGTGCGCGGCGAGCCGCGGCAGATCCTGCTCGTCGTACCAGACAGCGACTGCCACGTACTGCTGTGACGCCGTGAATTCGTTCCGGATCTGCTCCTGCAGAAGTTTCTCGTACGTGCTCATTCCGTCAATCTAGACGCCACCGGCGGAATGCACACGCTTGGCGAGCCTGACCTAACCGTGTCGGGACCGCCCGAGTTCGACTACCGTACGGCCGCCGTCGAGCCGGACCGTGCTGCCGTCGACGACCACATCGATGCCCTCGGCAAGCGCTTCCGGCCGGATCGCGTCCCGGGTGAGCAGCACCGCATTCACCAGCACCAACGGCTCACCGTGATGCCGAGCGGTCAGGTACGGCGTCCCGGAATGCACTCCGAACGGATTCACGCCCAGTCCGCGATGCACACCGGCCGTGTCGTACCCGTGCAGTCCGACGACCGCCGACACCAGCCCGTCCGCATTACGTACGGCTGCCGCCGTCGCGCTGGTGGTTGCCTCCGGCAAGGACTCTCCGGCGACCGCGAACCCGCCGCTGCGTACCAGCGCACCGTCCGGCCCCTCGACCAGCGCACACCGGATCTCCCACCCGTTGTGCACCACGGACGTGATCTCGATCGCCCACGGTCCCTCGGTTCCGAGCCAAGCGCGATGCCACGAGGAGGCCGTACGCTCATCCACCCCGAGGCGCCGGATCCGCCCGCGCCCGCTGACCGGACCGTCGGGGGAGACGAGCGAGATCAGGTTGTCCACCGGCGGCTCGTGGTCGGACAGGTCCGGTCCCGCGTGGTTCGCGTACGCCAACCGGTTGTAATGCGGATCGCCGTCAGGCTCCACGCCCGACGGTTCCGCGATCGGCGCATGATCGGCGCCGTGGTTCACCAGCTGGACGACCTGGTCATGCCGGCTCGCGTGCACGATCCAGCCCGGCTTCGGCATCGCCCGGATCTGGTCCGCGTTGTCCAGCGGAATCGAGTCCTCGGGATCCGACCAGACCGGGTGCTCCGGCGGCAGGATCAGCCCGACAAAACCCTTCGAGGCCCAGTACGGCGACCCCGGACCGGAGTACTGCTGCGTCGTCGGCAAGAACGTGTCGTACCAGCCGAGCGTCAGTACGCCCCGCTCGTCCGGCACCCCGTGCTGTACGAAATGCCGCGCGATCCCCGAACACAGCCGGCGAGTTTCGCCGGGAGTCAACGGGGTGGAATCGAGCAGCGCCCCCATCCAGTACGGCGCCGCCGCGGCCATCCGGTACGTCAGCGAACGGCCCTGGTAGATCGGTGCACCGTCGTTGCCAACCAGGTGAACCGCGTCCGCGAGGAAGAGGTTGATCCGCTCCTTGTAAAGCTTCAGCCGGTCCTCGTACTGCGCGCCCGGCGTCGCGGCCGCCATCCGCGCCCACAGACCGGGGTACAGATGCATCGCCCAGCCGATGTAGTTGTCGAAGTTCTGTCCGTCGCCGTCCGAATACCAGCCGTCACCGACGTACCAGTCCTCGATCCGGTCCAGCCCGCCGTCGATGTCGTCCTGGGAGCACGGCGCGCCGACCGACGCGAGGAACTGCTCGCTCACGACCTGGAACAGCCGCCAGTTGTTGTCGTGCGTCGTCGAACCGTTGAACCCGCCGAGCCACTCCGCGACGTGCTCCTGGGCGCGGGTGTCGAGCCGGTCCCAGATCCACTCGCGCGTCTCGTGCAGCGACACCGCGATCGCCGCGGCCTCGACCATCTGCTGCGACTTCGGGGTGAGGCGCAGCCAGGCCTCCGGGTGGTCCGGGTTCGCACCGTTCGCCACGCCGCGCGCGTACCGCTCGATCAGGGCTTCACAGCCCTTGCCCTGGACGCCGGCGATCCGGAATGCGGCCAGCATGAACGACCGCGCGAAACCTTCCAGCGCATCCGACGCGGTACCCGACCGGCTCGCGCGACCGGGCAGCTCGACCAGCGACGCGCCGGGGGAGAAGTACGGCACCAGCGAGTCGAGCAGATGGTCCGCGAGTGCCTCCCAATGCGCCCGCACCCAGCCGGTCTGCCGGGAGAGCTCGCGGTCGGTGTCGGGCAGGATCAGACGGCTCATGCGAGTCTCCCGAGTTCCGTGGCGCTGATGGCGTGGTCGAGCGGACGGCCGGCGGCGAAGTGCTCGAGTTCGGTCACGGCGAGCTCGCCGAGGCGGGCGATCTCGTTGCCGACGGCACCGGCGACGTGCGGGGTGATGAAGACATTGGGCAGGTCGAGCAGCGGCGAGTCCGGCGGCAGCGGCTCGGGCTCGGTCACATCGAGTACGGCGTCGATCCGGCCGGAGCTGCACTCGCTGAGGAGGGCTTCGGGGTCGATGATCTTGCCGCGGGCGGTGTTGATCAGCACCGCGCCGTCCTTGAGCAGGCCGAGCAGCCGCGCATCCACCAGACCGGTGGTCTCAGGCAGCAGCGGCGCGTGCACGCTGAGGATGTCGCTGCGCCGGAACAGCGTGTCGTTGTCGACCAGCTCCGCACCCAGCGCCGCCGCCTCGTCGGTGGTCAAGTACGGGTCGCTGATCAGGACGTTCAGGTCGAGCGTACGCAACCGCTCGGCAACCATCTTCGCGATCCGGGACGCGCCGAGCAGACCGACGGTCGAGCCGTAGCTGCCCGGCATCGAGTGCGGATCGGTCTTCCGCCGCTCCAGCCGGTACTGCGCCGCGAGCCGGAACGCCCGCTTCCCGGCCAGCACGATCGCCGCGACGGTGAACTCGGCGACCGGCTGCGCGTTCGCGGTGGCCGCCGACGAGACCTGGATGCCACGGTCGAAAGCGGCCGGGTCGACGATCCCCTTCACCGAACCCGCGGCGTGCAGGATCGCCTTCAGCTTCGGTGCCGCGTCCAGCACCTCCGGGCCGATCCGCGGGCAGCCCCAGCCGGTCAGCAGGACGTCGACCTCCGGCAGCGCCGCCCGGACCGCGGGATCGGCGAGGAAGCTGGTCCCCGGGCCGACGGGTAGCACGGTGGCGACGGCCTCCAGCCGCGCGCGGACCCGCGGTACCAGGACGCGCTCCCGGCTGGTGTCGTTCATCGCCAGCATCACGGTCAGGGCGGAGGTTGGTTCGCTACTCACGCCAGCTAACTTAGCAAGCGCTTTCCGACCTGTCGCGCCGACCGCGGATTCCGGCTGATTCGCAAAACTTGTCCGCGGCCGGAATTTGTCCGCCGAGGTGAGGCGTTGACCTGGGAAAGGGCAGGATAGAGGGGCCTACCCGCCCTGTCGGCCACTGCGAAGGAGAACGACGATGCTGCGACCGGACGACCTCTACGAGATCGTCGACGAGTCGGTGGCGACCGGCCCGGCGGCGACGCCGAAGGTCTTGGTGCACGCGCTGGACGGGTTCATGGACGCCGGCCAGGCCGGCCGGGTGACCGCCGACCACCTGCTCGAGGTGCTCGACCACCGGTTGCTGGCGCGCTTCGACGTCGACCTCCTGCACGACTACCGGGCCCGGCGGCCCGAGGTGACGTTCGCCGAGGACCGGTTCACCGACTACACCCCGCCGCACCTGAGCCTGCACCTGGTCACCGACGACGCGGGCGTGGACTTCCTGCTGCTCGAGGGCGTCGAGCCGGACAACCACTGGGACCGGTTCGCCGGCGCGGTGCGGCAGCTGATCGACCAGTACAACGTGACGTTGACGATCGGCGTCCACGGCATCCCGATGGGCGTGCCGCACACGCGGCCGCTCGGCCTGACCGCGCACGCCACCCGGCCCGAGCTGGTCACCCGCTCGAACATCTGGGACGGCGAGATGCGGCTGCCTGCGAGCGCCGGCACGATGCTCCAGGTCCGCCTCGGCGAGGCCGGCCGGGACGCGATGGGCTTCGCCGTCCACGTGCCGCATTACCTGGCGGAGAACAGGTTCCCCGGCGCGGCGCTGGCCCTCGTACACGCCATCTCCGCGGCCACCGGCCTGCTGCTCCCTAGCAAGGCCCTGCTCGACGAGGCAGCGGTCACCGGCCGCCTGGTCGACGAGCAGGTGGAGGCGTCCGACGACGCCAGCGCGGTGGTCAAGTCGCTGGAGACTCAGTACGACGCTGCCGCCGGTTCGGTCAGCCGGAAGAGCCTGCTCGCGGACTCGACGCCGTCGGCGGACGAGCTCGGTGCCGAGGTGGAGCAGTTCCTCGCCGAGCTGAACCGGGACGACGACTGACCTGTCCGACTCCTGACCGGGTGGCGTCCGTGCGGATGGTGCCTGTCAAAATGGGGCATGCCTGAGTCGCTGGAGGACCTGGTCGAGTTGCTCGACCTGGAGATGATCGACGTCGACCTGTTCCGGGGACGGCAACCGCAGACGTCGATGCAACGGGTGTTCGGCGGGCAGGTGCTCGGACAAGCGCTCGTCGCGGCGAGCCGGTCCGTCGATCCGGAGCGGGTCGTGCATTCGCTGCACGGGTACTTCCTGCGCGGCGGCGACACGTCCGTACCGATCGTGTACCGGGCGGAGGCGACGCGGGACGGCGGCTCGTTCAGCAGCCGCCGCGTGGTCGCTTCGCAGAACGGGAAGCCGATCTTCTACATGTCGGCGTCCTTCCAGCGCCCGGAGCCCGGTCTTGATCACCAGGATCCGATGCCGGACGACGTCGTACCGCCGGAAGAGGCGCCGCGGCTCGCGACCGTACTGGAGGCTCAGTCCGGTCGTCCCGCCGCCGACTGGGATCGCGAGTGGGCGTCGCTCGACGTACGACTGGCCGGCGTGACCGGGCGTCAGTTCTGGATCCGCGCCGCCGGGAAACTCTCGGATGAGCCGGCGCTGCATGCGTGCGTTCTCGCGTACGCCAGCGATCTCACCTTGCTGGGCGCGAGCCTGCTCCCGCACGGCATCGTGATCGGCGACCGCCGCATCCAGCCGGCGTCGCTCGATCATGCGCTGTGGTTCCATCGCCCGTTCCGCGCGGACGAGTGGCTGCTGTACGACCAGTCGTCGCCATCGGCGTCCGGTGCGCGTGGTTTCGCGACCGGCCGTTTGTACACCGAGTCCGGCAGCCTGATCGCGTCCGTGGCGCAGGAGGGACTCATTCGTCCGGTCGGCCTGGACGCGGATCTGCTACCGTAAAAGCATGTTGCAGCGCGCAGTAGTGACGACGACGCCGGAGTACGTCCCGGCGCGCTGACACCTGATTGTCTGACGAAGCCCCGGGGCGAGTGCCCCGGGGCTTCTGCGTTCCCGTGGTTCCTCGCCCTTTCTCAACGAGGAGACCACCATGTACGACCACCGCAAGATCGGCCGCGAGCTCGGCCTGTTCGATTCCGACCCATTGATCGGCGCCGGGTTGCCGTACTGGCTGCCCGCGGGCGCCGCCGTACGCCGGGCGCTCGAGAGCTACATCGCCGAAGTAGAGCGCCGCGCCGGGTACCAGCAGGTGTACTCACCGGTGCTGGCGAAGCGCGAGCTTTATGAAATCTCCGGCCACTGGGCGAAGTACCACGACGACATGTATCCGCCGATGGAGCTGGGCGGCGAGGAGCTCGTGCTGCGGCCGAGCATCTGCCCGCATCACGCGCTCATGTATCGCTCGCGGTCACACAGCTATCGCGAACTGCCGCTGCGGATCTCCGAGCTCGGTGGGCAGTACCGGGCGGAGCTGTCCGGTGCGATCGGTGGGCTGAGTCGAGTACGGGCGATGCAGCTGAACGACGCGCACATCTTTTGCCGGCTCGACCAGGTCGCCGCTGAAGCTGCTGCGGCGTTGGACTTGATCAACGCCGCCTATTCGGACTTGGGCATAGAGGCATCCCGGTTTGTGCTGGCATTGCCGGCTGTGGATGCGGAGTTCAACAGTCCGGCGAGCAAGTACGTCGGGGATGCGGCGAGTTGGGCGGCGGCTGCCTCGCTGTTGCGCGATGTGCTGAAGGAGGCTGGGGTTTCGTACGAGGATGCGCCGGGGGATGCGGCGTTCTACGGGCCGAAGATCGATATTCAGGTGATGGATTCGGCCGGGCGGGAGTTCAGTCTGTCGACCGTGCAGATCGACTTTCACCAGCCGGAGCGGTTCGGGCTCGAGTACATCGGTGCTGATGGCAACAAACACCGGCCGGTGATGGTGCACCGGGCAATCGTCGGGAGCATCGAACGGGCGATGGCGCAGCTGATCGAGGTCCATGGCGGCGCGTTCCCGGCGTGGCTGGCGCCGGTGCAGGTGGTGGTGCTGCCGATCTCGGATGCTGAGGAGAAGCGGGCGGTCGAGGTTGCCCGGCGGGCGTCGGATCGCGGGTTGCGGGTCGAGGTCGCGCATGCGGACGAGGGCAGTCTGGGTGCGCGGATCCGGGAGAACCGGCTGGTGCCGTACCAGGCGGTCATCGGCGCCCGCGAGGACGCGGCCGGCGAACTAGCCGTCCGTGAGCGTGACGGCAGCCGCTGGGCCGCCGCGCCGATCGGCGCTGTCCTGGACCGGATCCGGCGGGAGGCGAGTCCCCAGGCCCTCGCAATCGACGATGACGACCCGAGCTGAGCGTGCTGCCGGCGGGTTGTGTCACCGCTGGCGGGTTGTCTGCCCACTGGCGGGTTGTTTGACTGCTGGTGTGTTGCAGTGCGCCAGCGGTCACATAACCCGCCAGCCGCCAACCCGAGGGAGTCGCTAGGTGTGCGCTGCGCGGCATAGGTGCTGCGCGAGTGAGAGGTGAGCGGGGATATCCGGATCTTGTGACTGATGTGTGGGTTGGGTGGAGCGGGGTGTTCCTGAAGGGTTGTCGGGCCGGGTCGGGCAGCGCGTGGGGGTGTTGGTGGAGCCTTTTCGTGGAATGGCGCCAGAAAGGCTCCTGTGCGGTGCGGAAAGGCTCCTGCGACGGTGCAGGGTGGTGTGGGCGCGGTGTGAGCTGGGGTGTGGGGCGGGGTTTGTGGATTTGTGGGTGGTGGTGTGCGGGGGGACAGGAGGTGTGGGTGGGGTGGGTAGTGCACTTGAGCGTGGAGGGGGCGGGGTGTACGGCGTCTCGGGGGTGCACTACCTGTCGAACTGCCGATGATCCGATCCGGGCGCAGCCGAGCACAGTCGGGGCTGCAGACCGCCCCTCCCGGCCGAACCTGACTCACACACCAAGCACAAGACCCGGATATCCACTGGTGTGGTGGGTTCTCCACTCGTGTACCGGTGGAGAACCCACAACAGCAGTGGATATCCACCGGCGTGGGGGGAGCTTCGTGAGCCGCCGCCCGCCCGCCCGGGTGCCGGGTGATGACCTGGGGGTTCAGGCCTGCAGCTGGCCGATCAGGTGGGTCAGCTCGTGGGCCTCGTCGTACAGCGCGAAGTCGACCGTCTTGCCGGACCGCTGGTGGCCGAACTGCACGCGGGACGGGAGCAGCAACGGTTTGCGGAAGTCCACGCGGACCGTGAACGCGTCCGGCAGCTCGCCGGCCCGCTGCAGTGACGCGAGCGCGGCCGCCTTCGCCCACATGCCGTGCGCGATCTGGCGCGGGAACCCGAACGCCTGCGCGGTCAGCTTGAACAGGTGGATCGGGTTCCGGTCGCCGGACGCGGCGGCGTACCGGCGGCCGAGGTTGCCGCGCAGGTCCCACCACGCGCTCGGGCTCAGCACCGGGTCGGTGAGCAGGTCCGCGTGCGCGTTCGGATCGCCGGAGGAGCGGCTGAGCAGTGTGGTCAGATCGCTCCACACCAGCTCATGGTCGACGAAGACCTCGCTGATCACGTCGAAGACGGTGCCCTTCGGGTGCGGGCGTTCGGGCGTACTGTGTACGCGAATCGACGGCTCCGCGTGGATCGGGAGCGGCTGGTGCTGCGTGATCGTGTTGGACAGGTGCACGATCCCCATTGGCTTGTACGGGAACGACGGGTCGGACATCAGGTCCAGGTGCAGCGGGAACGCCAGCACGTGCGGGTAGGTCGCCGGCAGCGCGGGACCGGCCGGGTACCCGGTCACCTCGCGATACGTCGAGAGGTGGTCCTGGTTGACCGGCGACCGTGGCAGCTCGAGCGTCAGGCCGTCCTCGTCCGGCTCGTAGTCGGCCCGGCGGAGCGTCGCGCGGACGGTCCGGGCGTACAGCGAGCCGAGGCCGGGGGAGTCGTCGTACCGTCGGGTCGGCATGTCAGGCGCCGAGCAGGCTCTGGCCGCAGACCCGGACCACGTTGCCGGTCACGCCCGCCGACGCCGGGTCTGCGAACCAGGCGATCGTCTCGGCCACGTCGATCGGCAGACCGCCCTGCTGCAGTGAGTTCAGCCGGCGGCCGACCTCGCGGATCGTGAACGGGATCTTCGCGGTCATCTCGGTCTCGATGAACCCGGGCGCGACGGCGTTGATCCGGATCTGCCGCTCGGCCAGCTTCGGCGCCAGGGCCTGGACCAGCCCGATCACCCCGGCCTTCGAGGTCGCGTAGTTCGTCTGGCCGTTGTTCCCGGCGATCCCGGCCATCGACGAGACACCCACGATCGATCCGCCGTCCCGGAGGGTGCCGGTTTCGACCAAGTGCTTGGTGATCCGCTCCGGCGCCCGCAGGTTCACGTCGAGAACGGCGTCCCACACGTCCGTACGCATATTGACCAGCCGCCGGTCCCGGGTGATGCCGGCGTTGTGTACGACGATGTCCAATCCGCCGTGCTGTTCTTGCGCATGCGCCGCGATCCGCTGCGCGGCGTCGACCGAGGTGACATCGAGGAGCAGCTCCGTGCCGCCGATCCGGGAGATCACCTTGCGCAGCGGGTCCGCGTTCTGCGGTACGTCGACGCCGATCACGGTCGCGCCGTCGCGGGCCAGGGTGTTCGCGATCGCGGCGCCGATACCGCGGGCCGCGCCGGTGACCAGAGCCGTACGCCCGGCGAGCGGCCGGTTCGGGTCGTTGCTGACGAGTGGGCCGATGCCGATCTTCGCCACCTGACCGTCGACGTACGCGGACTTGGGGGAGAGGAAGAAGCGCAGCGTCGAGTCGAGTTGCTCGTGCGCGTCGGGGGCGACGTACACGAGGTTGACGGTTGCGCCGCGCTTCACCTCCTTGCCGAGCGAACGCGTGAAGCCTTCGAGGGCACGCTGCGCGATCTGCTGCTCCGGGCTGCTGGACAGCTCCGGCGTCCGGCCGATGACGACCACGCGCCCGGCCGGCGCGAGCTGGCGCACCACGGGGGAGAAGAACCGTTGCAGGCTGGACAGGTCGGCCGTCGAGGTGGCTCCGGTCGCATCGAAGACCAGTGCCTTCGGCCGGATCTCGCTGGACGCGACACCTTCGTTCGCCGTACTGAACGCGGCGCCGATGTCGCGCAGCAGTGCCTGGATCGCCTTGCCGGCGTCGGTCTCACCGATCGCGCCGAAGACGACCGGCCCGTCGATCACCGGCGACCCCTCGATCCAGCGGGGCAGCGGCAGCGGGTCGGGCAGACCGAGGTTCTTCACCAGGGTCTTGCCGAGCGGCGTCCGGGTGAAGGTCTGGTAGCGATCCGTCATCTCAGCTCCTACTTCTCGAGGATGGCGACGACACCCTGGCCGCCCGCGGCACAGATCGAAATCAGGCCCCGGCCGCCGCCGTTCTCGTCCAGTTGCTTGGCCAGCGCGGCGACGATCCGCCCGCCGGTCGCCGCGAACGGGTGGCCCGCGGCCAGCGAGCTGCCGTTCACGTTCAGTTTGTCCCGGTCGATCTCGCCGAGCGGCGCGTCCAGGCCGAGCCGCTCCTTGCAGAAGATCGGATCCTCCCAGGCCTTCAGTGTCGCCAGCACCTGCGACGCGAACGCCTCGTGGATCTCGTAGTAGTCGAAGTCCTGCAAAGTCAGCCCGGCCCGCTGGAGCATCCGCGGCACTGCGTACGCGGGGGCCATCAGCAGCCCCTCGGCGCCCTTCACGTAATCGACCGCGGCCGTCTGCGAGTGCGTCAGGTACGCGAGCGGCCGGAGACCGTGCTCGGCGGCCCACTCGTCGGTGCTGAGCAGTACGGTCGACGCACCGTCGGTGAGCGGAGTGGAGTTGCCGGCGGTCATCGTCGCGGTCTCGCCCTTGCCGAACACCGGCTTCAGCCGGGCCAGCTTCTCGAGCGTGGTGTCCGGGCGGAGGTTCTGGTCCTTCTCCAGCCCGAGGTACGGGGTGATCAGGTCGTGCTGGAAACCCCGGTCGTACGCCTTGGCGAGATTGAGGTGGGAGTTGAGCGCGAGCTCGTCCTGCGCCTCGCGGGTGATGCCCCACTCCAGCGCGGTCAGCGCGGCGTGTTCACCCATCGACTTGCCCGTCCGCGGCTCGGCGTTCCGTGGGATTTCGGGGACGACGTCCTTCGGGCGGACCCGGGCGAGCACCTTCAAGCGGTCCGGGTAGGTTTTCGCGCGGTTCAGATCGAGCAGCACGCCGCGCAGGTGGTCGTTGACGCTCAGCGGTGCATCGGATGCGGTGTCGACGCCGCCTGCGATGCCTGCGTCGATCTGGCCGAGGGCGATCTTGTTACCGACCAGGATCGCGGCCTCCAGCCCGGTGCCACACGCCTGCTGGAGGTCGTACGCGGGGGTGGTCGGCGCGAGTTTGGAACCGAGGACCACCTCGCGGACCATGTTCCAGTCCCGGGCGTGCTTGAGCACCGCGCCGGCGACCACCTCGCCGACCTCCTGCCCACCGAGCCCGGTCCGGTCGACCAGACCGTTCAGGGCGGCGGTCAGCATGTCGGAGTTCGAGGCGTGCCGGTACGTCTTGTCCTGCCGGGCAAACGGAATCCGGTTGCCGGCGACGACGGCCACCTTGCGGGTCTCGGTCACGATTTCTCTCCTGCTCTAGTGGAGCGGGCGGTTCGGGTGGTCCGGGCGCTTCGATCGGCTCGATCGGCTTGGTCTGCTCGGGTGGGGCGGGTTGGGAGTGCTTTGCGGCCGACCGCGGTGGCCAGGGTCGCGGTGATGGCGGTCGAGCGGACCGTACCGACATCGGCATGATGCACCACCGGGTGCCCCGGCCCATTACCCGACACGATCAACCCGACTCTTGCCATGTGCAACGATCCGAGCGTCTGGGTGTACAGGTGATTGGCCAGGTACGCGGTGTCGACCTGGTCGAAGACGCCGGCCTTCTGACCGGCACGCAGGACGACGGCGATCCGGTCGAGCGGCGCGGCCATCGCCGTACCCAGCTTGACCATCACCGGCTCGGTGATCTCGCCGAACAGTTCCTCGCCGGTCCTGCGCAGCAGACTCATTGCGCAGTCAGTGAACGCCGGATATTCGAGGCAGAAGTCGACGAATGCCTCACTGAGGGCCCGGAGCCGGTTGAGCGGGGCTCGGCGCGGGTTGTCCTGACCGGCGAGCTGGGCGTCGAGCTCGCCCAGGTAGTCGACCAGGGTGAGCGCGAACAGCTCCTCCTTGCCGGCGAAGTGCCGGTAGATCAGCGCTTTGTTGATCCCGACCCGCTTGGCGATGTCGTCGATCTGGGCGTCGATCGTGCCGCGCTCGTCGAACAGTTCACGGGTGGCGCGGATGATGTCCCGCTCCCGGTCGCGACGACGCTCCGCCGTGGTCCGGCGGCGTCCGATCGCGAGCAGCGCGGAGCTCATGGATCGATCTTAGCCACAGCGGTACCACCTGGTGCAAACGACAGTTACACTCGTCGGTAACATCGTACTGCCGCTGCTGGAGGATGTTGATGACGATGACCGATCCCAAGCCTTCCCCGACCGCAGCCACCTCGGGCGTTTCGGCCTCAGGCGTTTCAGCTTCGGGGGTTTCGGCCTCGGGGGTTTCGGCTGACGTGATGGCGCTTGCCGGGGAGCTCGGTGCCGAGCGGTCCAAGCCGGGCTGGAGCCCGTTCTCGCTCGCCCTGAACGACGAGCAGCGGGAGATCCGCGACTGGGCGCACGCCTTCGCCGCCGACGTGATCCGCCCGGCGGCCGCCGAGTGGGACGAGCGCGAAGAGACCCCGTGGCCGGTCATCCAGGAGGCCGCGAAGATCGGCCTGTACGGGCTTGATGCGAACATCAACCTCTTTGTGGACCCGTCCGGGTTGCTGATGCCGCTCGTCCACGAGGAGCTCTTCTGGGGCGACGCCGGCATCGGCATGTCGCTCAAGGGCACCGGGCTGGCATCGTCGGCGATCTTCTCGAACGGTACGCCGGAGCAGTGGAGCCAGTGGATGCCCCGCTGCTACGGCACACCCGATGACGTACGCGTCGCCGCGTTCTGCTCGTCGGAGCCCGGCGCCGGGTCGGACGTATCCGCGATCCGTACGCGCGCCGTGTATGACGAGGCGACGGACGAATGGGTGATCAACGGGCAGAAGGCGTGGGCCACCAACGGCGGGATCGCGGACATCCATGTGGTGGTCGCCACGGTCGATCCTGCTTTGGGTACGAAGGGACAGGCCGCTTTTGTCGTACCCAAGTCCGAGGTTCACGGTTTGGAACAGGGCACGAAGTTGCGCAAGCACGGTCTGCGCGCGTCCCACACCGCCGATGTCTTCTTCGACAACGTCCGGATCCCCGCCGCGAACGTCCTCGGCGGCAAGGACAAACTCGACGAACGCCTGGCCCGCGCCCGCGAATCCGCCGCTGCCCGTGATGCCGCCGCTGCCCGTGATGCCGCCGCGGGTGCTGGTGCTGGTGCCGCGGGAGCTGGTGCTGCGGGTGCCGCCGGTGCTGCTGGCGCGACCGGTCGCCCCGCCGGACGGAACGCCTCGATGGCAACCTTCGAGATGACGCGGCACATCGTCGGCGCGCAGGCGATCGGCATCGCCCGCGCCGCGTACGAGGTGGCCCTCGACTACGCCAAGACCCGCGAACAGTTCGGCCGCCCGATCATCGACAACCAGGGCATCGCCTTCAAACTCGCCGACATGGCCCTGGAAATCGACGCCGCCCGCCTCCTGGTCTGGCGCGCCGCCAACATGTCCGCCGCCCTGATGCGCGGCGAAACCCCCGACTACCGCCACGGCGAAGGCTCGATGGCCAAACTCAAAGCCGGCGAAGTAGCAGTAAAAACCACCGAAGAAGCCATCCAAATCCTCGGCGGCAACGGCTACACCCGCGAATACCCCGTAGAACGCATGCACCGAGACGCCAAAATCTACACAATCTTCGAAGGCACCAGCGAAATCCAGCGCCTGGTAATCGCCCGCGCCATCTCCGGCATGCGCATCAGATAAAACACCCCCCGCGTGCTCCGCAGGGGCTCCACTCGCTCCGCTCCCTCCACCCCTGCTCCGCCCGCTACCCACCCACCCTCCGGCTACCGCCGGCACACCCTTCCCAGCTACCGCCCGGGGTGCTGCCGGCTCCCGCCGGCCGGTCCGCGTGCTGCCGCCCGCCAGCAACTCGCTGGCCGACGCCCGCGAGCCACCCTCGATGTGGTGACTGAGAGCTGTAGTTCATCCCGCGTGCTCCGCAGGGGCTTCACTCGCTCCGCTCCCTCCCGCCCCTGCTCCGCCCGCTACCCACCCACCCTCCGGCTACCGCCGGCGATCTAAGTGCTGCTCCCCGTGAGCAACTGCCTGGTTGGCGGCTGCGAGCCCTACGGGCGCGCGGCGCACTCCCACAAACATGCGAGAAGCAGGCAGATCCGTCGTTCGACGGCCAGCGGCTTCAGTAGCGCATCCTGGTTGTGCTGACGCTGGTCAGTTCCGGCACGTTCTTAGCCTCCCCGCTCGGTCTTGTCGCGAACGAGTCGTGGGCCGGGCTGATCACATCCTTCATCGCACTGCTCGTGACTGCGATCAACGGTGGACGAGGGCAGAGCTCAGCGCGACGATCTGCAGTCCGAGGCGGTCGAGATCTACGGTCAAGCTCCTCAGACCACCGCGAGGCCTACGGTCGGACTTAGTCGGCACTGAAGGTGAGAGAGGAAGGCTCCACCAAATGAGCGCCTGGCTAACGATGGTTAGTGGGTCGGAGACCAGGTGACGGTGGTTGGGCGCTCGCCTGTCGCGATAGCGTCAAGGATCGCCGCTCTGACGAGTTCGCCGTCGACCACCGAATCGGCAGGAAAGGTCTCGCTGTGGCCTTGGACGAAGAGGGAGATCTCAGGTAGGCCGCTGTCGTGGCCTTTGACGTACGTGCTGCCTCGTGCGTCGGTGAAGCCTAGGGTCCAGGCTGAGGATTTGACCGAGGTGTTGCCGTCGGGGGCTGTCTCGGGGAGGTTTGGGATGACTCCGACGCGCATCTCGTGGTCGGCGATGCCGTCCTCGTCTACTGGGCGGTTGTCGATGTAGAGCCATGCGCAGGTGTTGTCGGGGTCGAGCACGGCTTGTTCGGCCATATGGGCGAGGAAGCGGGACACGTCTTTCGCGCTTTCCAGGCGGACGGTGTTGTCTTTGTTTTGGTAGGAGGCCGTGATCGTAGAAGCCATGCGTCTATTGTCCTTCGCTCTTGCCCTTGAAGATCTCTTCATAGCCGTTGGGGCCGAATATTACTAGCTGCGCTCCGGGAGGGAGGAAGCGTGGTAGAAGTTTCCGGCAGTTGGTGCCTGGGAGGTCGCACGGTTCGTTGTTCAGGTAGAGAATTCCGTGTTTGAGGTTGTTTAGTCGCATATGTGTTGCGACCTTGATTTCGGTGTGACTGGTTCGGTCGTACGGGGGCCAGTTCTTGTCCTTGCAGAGGTCGAGGGCGCTCTTCTCCAGGGCGTCGCCGCGTCCGCTGACGAAGCCTTGCTCTTGTCCGTCTGGCGCTACGAAGATGCCAGTCGTGGGGTCGCTGTTTCCGGGATCTCGTTTGGGGAGCCTACGCATGATGGTCGCCGATCGTCCCCGGGGTGTGTCGTCGCCGGACGCGGGCCGATGGCCGCTGACCATTTGCTCGACCCAGGCGTTGGCGCGTGGTGGAACTCGGGCGGCGTGCTCCGCGGCCTCATCGCACGCTCGCGCTGCCGAGTCGAGTTGCAGGGCTGCGGTTCGGGCGCCTGGATTAGTCGATCCGAGTGCCGTCAGGTCGCCGGCTTGCTGGCGGCAGGTTTGGGCGACGCGGTGCAGGTACTCCGTCATCCTCGGGATCTGGTCGAGGCAGGCCAACAGGTCGGCAGCAACCCTCTGCAGCTCGGACGGCATCGGTTGGGGTCAGATCTGGTCGGCGTAGTTCTTGCAGCTGTGTGCGGCGATTTGCAGAGCCTCGGAGGCTTGCTCTACTGCTTTGCCGGCGGCATCGAGGAGTTGGCTGATGTCGGCGTCGGCTCTGGTGGCTGAGCCTTGGATGAGGGCCAGTACTTGCGCGGTGCTTTGTGAGAATCGCTGCTTGTAGGTGCTCAGGCTGGCTGCGCCCTGGGTGGCTTCGATGGCGACCTGGTGGAGTTGGGCTCTCAATTGCTGGATCTGTGACATCGGGTCTCTTTCGGGAGGGCGGTGGGGTCCTGCGCCAGGCAGTGCGTGGAACGGCGGAGCGAACGCGGAGTGATGCCACCCGCCTGTGTGGAGGACGGTTGAGGAGAGGTGGCCGGCGCGCTCGCTCCGCCTGCTTTGAGGGACGCAGGTTGTCACCATTCGGTGGACGTCAGCCGGACATGTTGTACTGCGCGATCACGACCTCGATCCCTCTTGCCGCTGCACAATTTGCTATCTGCTGGCGTAGGGAGTCGACCTCGGTAGCCGGCATCAGGAAGCCTTTCCTGAGGTAGCCACAAGCAACGCGTGTGCCCATTGCTTCCCCTCCGTAGTGGATCGACTTGCAAAGCCGATGGACAGGAACGTATTGCCGGTCGAGTCGCACGGGTTGTACAAAATGTGTGACTCTGAGCTAGCTAGACTGTGGAGATCGGCAAGCGGATGGGAATCACCCATGGACGATCAGGCTCGCGATGTTGGCCGGCGCGTGCGGTACTGGCGTCAGCGTCGTGACATCGACCGGCAGAGGTTCGCTGACATGGTCGAGCGTTCGACATCATGGGTCGACAAGGTCGAGAAGGGTGAGCGGAGTCTGCTGCGGCTGCCGATGCTCGAGCGGGTTGCCGAGGTGCTCAGCATTGCGCCGGAGGTGCTGACGGACGGTCCGAAGGCTCGGCAGGCGGCCGGCTGCATCGACGCGGTCGAAGTGCAGGCAATCCGGTCTGCACTGGGCCAGTACCCCTCACTATCGCGCTCAGCCGGCGTCAAGCCGCCCGCGATGTCCAGGGTCGCGCGGCAACTGGACTACCTGGGCCAGGCATGGATCTCCTCGAACTTCACCGCGGTTGCCCACCAGCTCCCAGTGCTGATCCACGAGGCGCAGGTGCTCGCCGCGACAGCGACTGGAGATGTCGACGTACGCGGTGCGCGGCGTGCGCTCGTGATGTCGTATCGACTGGCGTCATCGATGTTGCTGAAGTTCGAGGCCAATCAGGTCGCCTGGCTTGCTGCGGATCGTGCCATGCAGATCGCCTTGCCGACTGACGACAATGTGGCACTCGCACGGGCGACCAGGAGTGTCGCACGGGCGATGACGAGTTCAGGGCAAGAGTCGGACGCAATCGCGGCGCTCGTCAGCATGGCTGACCGGATGCGGTCGGAGATGACGGTCGGCGATCGCGATCAGCTGCCGCTCTTCGGGATGCTGTTCTTGGCGGCCTCGATTGCTGCCGCGAAGGTTGACGACCATTCAACGGCGCTGATGATGCACGAGGAAGCCGAGGCGGTTGTTGTGCAACTCGGACCGGAGCACCGTTCGCACTACACGGTCTTCGGATCGGCCAACGTAGCCGCTCATCGCCTGGCTGCGCTGGTTCGTCTTCGCGAATTCGGGCGAGCGCTTGAACATGCGGCGACTGTCGATCCTGCTGTGGTTAGAGCGCTACCGCCGGAGAGGCGCGCGAACTACTTACTCGATATGACATCGGCGCACACGGGCGCAGGTAACTACTCGGATGCGACAGTCGCGCTGACCGAAGCGGAGCGTCTGGCGCCCCAGGAGGTTCGCTGTCGCCCACTGGCTCATGGCCTTTTGCGAGCGCTGCTGAGTAACACAAGCGGAGCGTTGGCCGGCTCCGTTCGGACGATGGCACTGCGGGCGGGGGTCGAGGCGTGAGCCGGGTTTTGCATCTGATTGTCTGCGGAGCTGGACCGGCGGGGCAGGTTACGGACATGGTCGAGTTGGCACGGCAGGACGGCTGGGACACGTACTGCATCGTGACCGAGGCCGCGGCCGAACACTTCGTCGATCTTGATGAACTCGGCAAGATCTCAGGTCATCAGGTGCGAACCACGTATCGTGCCGTTGGCGATGATCCGGTGCCGCCTGCCGATGCGGTGATCGTCGCGCCGGCCACGTACAACACGATCAACAAGTGGGCGGCGGGCGTCGCCGACAACTACGCGCTCACTCAGCTCGCCGAGTTGACAGGTGCAGGCGTGCGGATCGTTGCGGTGCCGTTTGTCAACCAGGCGCTGGCTGCGAATGCAGTCTTCCTACGCAGTGTCGAGAGTCTGCGTGCGTCCGGCGTCCGCGTTCTGTTCGGGCCAGGGGAGTTTGAGCCACACCCGCCTCGGACAGGCGGCTCTGCGCTGGACGCCTTCCCCTGGAAGCTGGCGCTGCAAGCTGCGTCATATCGTCCGCCTGCGCGCAACGTATCGGGCGCCGTGAGTGACGAGCAATAGTCGCCCAGGTCAGGCCGCATCCCGGGAATGCGCCCCGGCTGCTTAGCACCTCTGGTACTGGAAGCGGAGGTACCGTGAGCCTGCGGGAGGCGCGGCCGCTGGTGCCGTGGAGGTCGTGGCTCTCCATCGCGACATTTTCGCTGTACTCGAGGATCTGACGACGGCCGAGCCGCTGGTGCACGGCGACGCGTGGTCGTTCTCGTTTACCGCAACGATTCGCGGGGTGGACCTTGAAGCCATCAACTTGGTGCGCTTCGACAGCCAGGCGAAGATCGCCGAGAACACGATCTTCATTCGTCCGTTGCCGGCGCTCGCCACCCTGTTCGCGACGCTTCCGCCGCGAGTATCGACGAGGCGGCGCGGACGCCTGCACGGCACGACCGCAGGGCTCCTGGCTCAGCCGCTCGCCCTGGCACTTCGAATCGCGGACCGGCTGGTGCCCAAGTTCCTCTGACCAGCCGCGGCTCGTGCAGGTACGCGTGACTGAGCTCGGGGTCTCGCTGCAGCGGCGCTGAGATTAGGTGGCGCGGAGGAGGAGGTGGAGGTGGCTGTGGGTGGCTAGGCCGCCTAGGGCGTTGAGGGCTTTGAAGGTTAGGGAGACGTCGACTGTGGTGGGGGTGTGGAGGCGGGCGTGGATGGTGAGGTCTTGGCGGGGGGCGCCGGTGATGGTGTGGGTGGGGAGGTTGAGGTCCAGGCCGGGGACTGGGTCGGTGGTGATCGCGAGGGGGCCGGTGACGAAGCCTTCGTTGGTGAGGGTGATGGGGATGGGGTGCCACTCGTTGGGGGTGAGGGTGGGGATGGGGGCGGTGGTTCGGGCTACGTTGACGCGGGCCTCGGGGTTGATGGTGACCGTGATTGGGGCGTCGGTTTCCACGGGGCCTGAGCAACCGCAGGTGCGGTCGGGCTGGGTGAAGAGGAACGCCGAGAGCTGGGTGGGGTCGGGCTGAGAGTTGTCAGGTGAGCAGCAGGCCGAGGTGCTCGTGGGGTGGAGATGGGCGGTCCCGGGTGCTGAGGGTGTGGAGTTGGGCATTAGTTGGCCTCGCACTCGTCGCGGCGGGAGTTGTAGATGGCTTGGGCCTGGTCATAGGCCTCGCGGGCGGCGGGGCGTTCGGATTCGCGGATGAAGCCGGATTTGGCGGTCCAGAGGGCTTCTACTGAGTCGTGGAGCCATTGGGCGCTGCGTTTGGAGGCTCGGATCGGGCGGCCGGATTGCTCGATGAAGATGGGTTGGGTGTGGACGCTGCGGAGGATGCGGAGCGCGATCCAGGAAGAGCGGTCCAGGGGTACATCGAAGGCGATGTCCTGTTCGGTGCCGTCGGCAACTAGGTCGTGGGTGGCGACTGCTTCGCCGTTGACGATCAGCTCGACGACGACGGTGCGCGTACCTCGTACGCGGGAACGCTCCAAGTGCCAGCCGACGGGGGCGCTGTAGGCGGGGCGCGTGGCTGGGGGAGCGGGTGGTTCCTCGGGCAGCCAGGCGGCGACTGTCGCGGTGATGTGTACGGGGCCTGCTGTGTCGGTGCGATGTTCGCGGTCCGATGAGCCATCGACGGCCAGGTTGAAGATGTGGCTGCGGCCGTCGCCGAAGTACGAGGTGCCGTCGCGTAGTGCGGCGATCCACGCTTCCAGGGCCTGCGGTCCTTGGGGCGGCTCGGTCATGCGTACGTAGGTACGCCCCACGCCCGGACCATCGTCGTACACACAGGGGTAATCGGTCTCGCCCAGCATCAGCGTGCGGTAGCCGACGTTCAACAGGTGGTACCAGATGTTCAACTCGGACGCCGGAGCGAACTGGCTGCCGCACTGGAAGTCAGCCGCTCCATGCGGTACGTCCACGATGATCTCGTTCGACCCGATGCCCTGGAACGACGGGATGATGTAGTTCGGCAGCTCGTCGGTGCCGACGGACAGGCCGATGCCGCAGTGCGCGTAGCCGACCAGTGCGTTCTGCTCGTGGCCCCAGCGCATGACCGGGAGGTTCCACGAAGGCCAGTCCTCGATCACGGACGTACCGGGGTAGTCCTGGTCAGTGAGTCCGAGCAAAATGACATGACCTGAGTGGCTTGACGGGAAACCGGACACCTCCACGTCGTACCGCAGCAGGCTCTTGCTGTCCTGGTCCGTCGGCCGCGGTTGCCAGTCCATGCCCTGTGCGGCTTGCATGTCCGCGTACTCGAGCTCCGACGGCGGACTGATCGAGCGGCCGCTGAAGAACTGCTTCTGGTGGTAGTAGCACGGTGCCCAGGTCAGTACGCTGCCGAGCGCGAGCCCCTCGCCCCGCACGTGCCGGATCATCGTCTCCGGGGTGACGCCTTCGCTCGGAACGTTGTAGTGCGAGCAGCCGCCGGCGTGGATGTGCGGGTCGCCGGAGTAGTACCCGTGGCTGGTCGGGTCGATCCAGCGGTCGAGTGGGACAGCTACCGCGGTGGTGTCGGGGTCGACGTTCAGCTCCAGTCGCACGGGCCGGTACTCGGGGCCACGCAGCGCGGTGATCTCGTACGCGCCGTCGGGCAACCGGATTGGTTCACCGGTGGCGCGGTAGACGTGCTCCTGGAAGAACATGTCCGGTGCGAGCCGCATCCCTTTGGACGGGTACGAGCGGCCTTGGGCGTCGCGTACCGTGACCGAGGCCATGCAGCTGGAACCGTCCGGTTCGCAGATGTCGAAAGCGATCTCACGGGCCGGTACGCACTCGAACTCGAACGACGCGCCGATGTTCTTGGACCCGAACCACGCCTCCAAGTTCGCGAGCATCTCCGGCGGCCGGCTGAGGCTCTGGTGGCCGCGATGATCCGCGACACCGAGGGACAGACCGCCCGTACGGGTGCCACTGTCGCGGCTGTACAGGCTGATCACCGCGTACTCGATCTCGAGGCCCGAGACCGTACTGGACCCGGCGATCGTCGATTCCAGCCAGGCCTCCTTGATCCGCGGGACCTCGGTGAGCGTGTCGTGCAACGCGATCCGGGCGGAGTGGCTGTGGTGGTCGATCACCCCGTACACGCCCTTGGTCGGCGTGATGAGTTCGCCCTCGAGGCGGTGCGGATTCACGACGCGTACGAGGAAACTGCGCCACCCGTGCTGCACCAGCTGAGGAACCGCGGCGCCGGCGATCGTGGTTGTGGTCCCGTACTCGTCGAGCGATGCGTCCACCAGCACGAACGGCTGCAGCAGCTTCTCCACCGCGCTGACGCGTTCACTGTCACCGGCGGTACTGCCGACCAGCGCCGACAACTGCGAACTCACCTCCGCCGGCACCGGATCTCCCGATTCCGCCAACGTCCGCAAGGCCCTGACGGCCGAGGCGACGAGCGGCTGAGCGGCGACTTCAGGCATGAAACCCTCCTGGCAGAATCGACCAATCCGACCCGCGCCAGGCTAGCCCGCCCAGGCGCCGGACGATAACCAATTGACGGTGTCGCCCGGGCGCTGGTGTGCTGGGGAGAGGTGCGCCGGGTCGGCCGGTGTGGACTGGAAGGAGGCGGGCGATGTCTGTTCTGTCCGGTGGCTTTGCTCTGAAAGGTCCTTGGTTTGGTATTCGCGCGTTCGTTCAGTTGTGAACACTGTGGTGTAGAGGTATCGCTCGACGCACCCGGCACCACTCATCGAAATCACTGTCCGGGGTGTTTGTGGTCGCGGCATCTTGATCGGAATGTGCCGGGGGACCGGAAGGCGGACTGTTCCGGTGGGATGGAGCCGATCGCGGTCACGGTTCGTGGTGAAGGGCGCTGGGTGCTGATTCACCGGTGTACGAATTGTGGGCGGCTGCGGCTCAACAAGACCGCGGGTGATGACAACGTACTGCTGCTGATGCGCTTGGCGGCACTGCCCTTGACGATGCCGTTCGTTCCGTACGCGGCCGAGCCCCCGCCGGCAGCCGCGCCCGCGCCGGCAACTGCGTCCGCGCCGGCAGCTGGCTCCGCTTCGGTGAGCAAGCCGCGCAAGCCGAGAGCCCGCAAGGCGAAGAGTCAGGCCTGATCAGGGGCCGGCGATCGTTCTGTCGTCACCCAGTGGGCGAAGCGGGTGGAGCGGCTGGTAGTTCGACCTTGACCTGCAGACCGCCGGTAAGGCGCGGGGTGAGGGTCAGCGTGCCGTCGTGAGCCTGGGTGATGCTCTTGACGATCGCCAGCCCGAGGCCCAGACCCGGGTGGTCGGTGTGCGTACGCAAGGCGCCGCGCTGGAACGGTTCGGTGAGAGTCGAGACGAGCTCGGGAGACAGCTTGTCGCCGGTGTTCTCGACCAGGAGCGAGACCGTCCCGGCGTGCGCGCTGGTGGTGACCCAGACCGTGCCGTGCTCCGCAAGATTGTGAACAATCGCATTGTCAACAAGGTTCGTCGCGAGCTGCAGCAGTAAGGTCGACGATCCGACCGTGATGGCGGTGCCGGCGCTGACCTCGATCCCGACGCCGTGCTGTGCGGCGAACGGGTAGAGCGTTTCGGTGGCTTCCTCGGCGGCCAGCGACAGATCCACCGGCTGGCGTGTGAACGATCGCTGGTCGGCGCGGGCCAGTAACAGGAGTGCCTCGGTCAGGTCGATCGCGCGGGTGTTCATGGCGCGGAGGCGGTCGTCCAGGTCGTGCGTGTCGCGGTGCGGGTCCTTGCGGGCGACATCCAGGAGCGTCTGGGTGATCGCGAGCGGCGTACGCAGCTCATGGGAGGCGTTGGCGGCGAAGCGTTGCTGTTCGGCGACGTGCGCCTCGAGCCGCCCGAGCATGCCGTCGACGGCGTCGGCGAGCTCGCGGATCTCATCGTTGCGGCCGGTCAGCTGAATCCGGTGGGAGAGTGAGCCGCTGCTGGCCAGGCGGGTGGCCGCCGTGATGCGGTCCAGCGGCCTCAGCATCCGGCCTGCCAGGAACCAACCACCGACCAGACCGAACAGCAGCAGGATCACCATCAGTACGAAGGCCCTCGGAGCGAAGACGCGCAGGAGCTCGGACCGGATCGGGAACACCCCGTCGACGAACGTCGCGCTACCAGGGATGATCAGCACCCGATCAGGAACGTACCGGAGCAGGAACACCCAGACGGCCACCAGCAGCATCACCCCGGCGAACATCAGGCAGGCGGCATAACTGAGCGTCAGTTTGAGCCGCACACTCAAGCCTGGCTGCCGCTCCAAAGTCCCCTCACTCACCTGAGCTCACGGATGAATCTGGTTGATCGTCCGGATTGATCAACGTAACCGCGCCGCTGGTAGAACGCGTGCGCGACGTGCCGATGGTTGGAGCTGGTGACCTCGAGCCGCACACAGCCGTGCCCGGCCGCGAACGCCTCGGCGGCCGCCATCAACTCACCGCCGATGCCCTGACCGCGGGCCCGGTCGGAGACGACCAGGGCGACGATCCGCCCCCACGCGCCGGCCCGCTCGAAGAACGGGCAGATGTGCACGGCAACGACTCCGAGAACGTTGCCGTCGGCATCGGCAACGTACGCGGCGCTCTGCGGATCGCCGGTCCAGGCCTGGAGCCGGGCGGTGGGATCAACCGAGGGATAACCCAGCTGCCGAATGAGCTCGCGGACGGCGGGCGCGTCGTGGGGTTGTACTGGTCGGATCCGTATGGTTCAAGCGATGGGGAAGTCGAAGTAGGTGTTGGGGTACGGTTCGTCGCGCAGCGTGTAGTGCCACCATTCTGACTCGTAGCGCTGGAAACCGCAGGATTCCATGATCGACGACAGGGTTTCGCGGTTTCGTGCCTCGGTGGGGGTGATTCCCGGTGCGCCGTGGTGCGAGATGGAATCCATCAGGTCGTGGTCGCCGCCCATGGCCGCGAGTTCGCCGGTGTCCAGGTGGTACATGGTCAGGTCGACGGTACTGCCGCGGCTGTGACCGGATTTCCTGGACACGTACCCCAGGTCGATGATCTCGGTTCGTTCGAGGTTCGGGTGAAAGCGCCGTTTGGTACGGGTGTCGTCCGGCTGCCTCGACCAGCGCAGGAACGAATCGACCGCACGTTGCGGGCGATAACCGTCCCAGAGCAGCAGTCCGAAGCCGAGCGGTTCGGCCTTTTCGCGGGCGTTGTCCAGCGCCGTACACAAGGCCCGTGTCCCGACGATCCGATTCGCGAGGTATCCGTCGACCGGTTTGCCGGTGAAGTTGTCCCAGGTCGCATACTTCGAATCCCAGCGAATACCGGACGTCACCTCGTCCAGGAACACAAACCCCGATTTCATTGCTGCTTGCCCGTCAAAGCCAATGACACCAGCCGGTCGATCACCTCGGACAAGGAGAATCCGGCGGCGGCCATCATCCGCGGGTACCGGCTGTACGACGTCAGACCCGGCAAGGTGTTCACCTCGTTGAGTACCACCGACCCGTCCTCCTTGAGGAAAAGGTCCACCCGGGAAAGACCGCGGCACCCCAGCGCCTTGTACACCGTCTGCGCGGTTTCCTGAACGAGCGTACGCGCTGCCGCCGGGATATCGGCCGGCACAATCGGAATCGAGTTCTCCGACCCGGTTTCCGGCGAGGATTCCTGATGGATCTTGAAGAACCCGTGGGTGAGCTTGATGTGGTCGACCTCGCCGACGGTCAGGTCGGACTCGTTGCCGAGGATCGCGCAGCCGACCTCGCTGCCGACGACCGCCGCCTCGATCAGGACCTTCGTGTCGTACTGGCGGGCGGTCTCGATCGCCGCCGGCAGCTCCTCGGCGCGCTCCACCTTGCTGACGCCGAAGGACGACCCCGAGCGAGCCGGCTTCACGAAGACCGGGTAGCTGAGCTCGCCGGCATCGACCGTCTCGTCTGCCGACACCGTCCAGAACTCTGGCGTCGCGACGCCAGCGTTCCGCGCGACCAGGTACGTGAGCGTCTTGTCGATCGAGAGCACCGAGCTGTCGATGCCACACCCCGCGTACGGGATGCCGGAAAGCTCCAGTAGACCTTGAATCGCCCCGTCCTCACCCTGCTTCCCGTGCAGAACTGTAAGGATCACGTCGAGGTTGACGGTGCTGTACTGCCCCTGCCGGATCCGCGATCCGAGCCGATCGGACTCGAGCACGAGCAACCCGCGGACGTTCCGGTCCGGTGACAGGATCGCGGACCGGGAGTCGCCGCTCAGCGATGGCCCGTCGCACAACCGCCACGCACCGCTTTGCGTAATTCCGAGGTAGTACGGCTCGTACTTCTCCAGGTCGAGCTGTTCGGCGACCTGTTGCGCGGACTTGACGGAGACCGGGTGTTCCTCGGAGACGCCGCCGAAGAGGATTCCGATTTTCAACCTAGACATGCTGTTTCCTGCTTTCGAACGTCAGGCAATTGACGATGGAGTTCTCGACGATGTCGCGGAGTGCGTGGTCGGTGTAATAGGCGGTGTGTGGAGTGATCAGGACATTGGGCAGTTGCTGGAGCCGGAGCAATGGTTTGCTGTCGATCGGCGTACGGCTGCGGTCGGCGTAGAAGACCCCGTCCTCGCCTTCGACGACATCAAGTGCCGCGCCACCCAACCGGCCGTCTTCCAGCGCGTCGACCAGCGCCGAGGTGTCGATGAGCCCGCCGCGACCGGTGTTGATGACAAAAGCACCTGGCTTGAGCTGACTGATGCGTCGCCGATTCATCAGGTGATGCGTCTCCACGGTGAGCGGAGTGTGCAAGGTGACGATGTCGCTGCAGACCAGCAATTCGTCCAGCGGCACATAATCGGCCGATGGCTTAGGACGGTTGTCCGCGGCAAGTACCCGGCAACCGAAACCACGCAGCCGGTCCAGTACGGCGGCACCGATCCGTCCCGTACCGATCACCCCGACGGTGAGGTCGCGCAGTTCCCGTCCGCGCGTCTCGTGCAATCGATAGTCATGTACCTCCGCACGACGCAGCACGGTCTTCATGTTCCGTACCGCCATCAGCATCAGCATCAACGTGTAATCCGCGACGCTGTCCGGTGAATACGCGACGTTCCCGACCGAAATTCCAACGCTCGACGCGTACTCCAGATCGACGTGGTTGTAGCCGATACTCCGGGTGGAGATGTACGTGACGCCGACCCGCGCGAGTGCGTCCAGCGTTGAATTCGTCAGCGGGGTCTTGTGGCCGATGCTGACACAGCGATTGCCGAACGCCAGCTCGGCGGTGCTTTCAGTCGCCGGCGCCGCGGTCAGCGTCGGCAGGACGCCGAGGCGCGGCGCCAACTGCTGGAACAGAACAGCCTCGTCCGGTTCGCAACCGTAGATCGTGATGCCGATGGCCGGGGCTTGGGTCATGCCTCACAGTCAAGTACGCGTGGTGTTGTCGTCGCGTATCCGGATTTCGATATGCCGACGACATGTCCGCGCGCGCCACCAGCGGTTCGTCACGAGCGCGGCCAGCCCGGCGCCGACGGTGTTGACCAGTACGTCGTCGATCGACGACACGCGGTCCAGGCGGAAGACGTACTGCGCGATCTCGATCAGCGCCGAGACGCTCGCCGCGAGCGCGATCACGCGGGGGAGCGTCGCGAGCGCGCGGAAGCGCATGGGCGCGAAGGCGCCGAGCGCGGCAAGAAGCAACAGGTTGCCGATGAGCTGTGGCGGCGACGTCGTCATCAGGTCGTGGAGCGGGACGAGGCTGACGCGTCCTGGCGCGGTGCCCGCGTGGCTGCCCGGCAGCATGGTGAGCCAGACGGTAGGCAGCGTGCCGTAGACGATGCCGACTTCGGCGAGCGAGCGGCGCCAGGCCCAAGAGCGGTCGGTGCCGCCGGCTATCCGGACGCGTGCGAACAGCAAGACCGCCAGCGCGGCCAAGGGCAGACAGATCACTGTCAGCTGAGCGACGCCGGTGAAGGTGAGCAGCCAGTCGCGCCAGCCGTGCAGGATCACCGGGTCAGTCAACACGCCGCGAGGTTGCGTCCGCGTATCGGCTTTTCGATACACGGACGATATGTCAGCACAAAGCTAACGCCGTCGCCGGTGCTCTCGCTGCCGCATGTACACATCGAACGCCCGGTACACCAACGGCCGCAGCGGCAGATCCCACTCGCCGACGTACCGCACCGCCTGACCACCGGTACCGACCTTGAACTGGATCAACCCGACATGCGAGTCGTCCGCGTCGAGCGTCGGCGTGATGCCCCGCAGGCTGTACACGTCACAACCCGCCGCCAGCGCGTCCTGGATCATCGCCCACTGACAAGCGTTCGACCCGCGGACGTCACGTTTCGCGGTGGACGACGCGCCGTACGAGTACCAGGCCTGCGCCCCGACCCGGATCATGATCGCCGCCGAAACCAACGAACCTTCGTGATGGGCCAGGTACAGCCGGATCCGCCCCGGACCGAGCGCGGCGAACATCGTCTCGAAGTACTTCAGCGGTCGCGGCGTGAAATGATCCCGCGCGGCCGTCTCGACGTACAGCTCGTGGAACGCCTTCAGATCGTTGCCGACCGCAACCTCGACGCCCGCCTTGGCCGCCTTCTTGATATTGCGCCGCCAGAGCTGATTCATCCCGCGCAGTACATCGTCCGGCGTCTTCCCGGCCAGCGGCAGCTCGAAGTTGAACTGCGGATGCCCGGCCCCGAACCCGTCCTCCGGATTCTGCGGCAACCACCCGCCGTCGCGCAGTTGCCCGGTCACGAGCGCACCCACCGGATCGGTTTGACTCGGCAGGTCGGTGAGCCGCTCGACCTCCGGATCGGCGACGCCCTCCTTGACCTGTGCAGCACTCCAGAAGTGCGTACGTACGGGCGGACCGAGCCGGATCGCGAAGGCACCATTCGCCCGGAGGTACGCGGCCAACGGGGCGAGCCACGCGCCGAGATCGCCGGTCCAGTCGATCGCGGGACCTTCCGGCAAGTACGCCAGCGTGTAGCGCTCCAGCCGCGGTACCGGGCGATGCAGGACCAGCCCTGCGCCGACCAGCTGCGGGCCGTCGTGCCAGCCGAGGGACTCACTGCGCCACTCGGTCTTCACGTGCGCCCACTCCGGGGATTGCAGAAAGCTGACCGACCGCTGGGCGTTGACAAAAGCCAGGTGCTCGTCGGCGCTGATCGGACCGACGGTGAGGGTCACTGCTGCATCCGCGGGTCGTGCGTCGGGTCGGCGTACATCGGTGGGCAGCCGTTGACGATCGCATCCGGGCGAAGCTCGTAGTGCCACGGCTCGTTCGCGTAGATCTGGCACAACCCGTACTTGGCGCCGTGCTTCGCGAGCCAGGCGGTGGCGTCGGACCGGCCGATGTCGACAGCGCGCCCAGCGACGTGCGGCGAGGTCGTCGGCGTGGCGACCCACCGCGCGGCCTCCTGCTTCGAGCCGTACTTCGAGATCGCCTCGCGGAGCAGTTGCTCCTGGTACGCGGGGGATCGCCAGCCGCTGTTCACGAAGAACTGCACGCCGTCGTCCGCGGCTGCCGTCGCCGCCTTGCGCAACGCGAGCAGCAGGTCCGTGTCGAGGTTGATCACGCCGGGGACGTGGTCGTCGAACACCGTGACGCCGGCCGGCATCGCACCGTCCGCCGCACCGAGCGCGGACGTGGACGATGACGCGGAGCTCGACGCGACCGGGTACGTGGACTGCGCCAGCAGCTGGTGGATGAAGACCCCGATCACCGCCGCGTTGGCGACGATCAGGACAGCGCGGACAGTCGATTTGGTCCGGCGGTTGGTCGCCGGTGCCGGTTTGCTCGCGGACATGACTCAAGCCAAGCCGCGGCGCTGTTGCAGAGGCGTATGGGGTTTCGGATACGCGGACGATATGGCCGCACCTCGTACCATCGGTAGCGTGCGGGTGCTGATTGTCGAGGACGAGGCAGAGATGGCGGGTGCCATTCGCGATGGCCTGCGCCTGGAGGCGATCGCGGCGGACATCGCGGGTGACGGCGACACGGCGCTCGAATTGCTGAGCATCAACACGTACGACATTGCCGTCCTGGACCGCGACATTCCTGGCCCGTCGGGGGACGAGATCGCCAAGCGGATTGTTGCCTCGGGCAGCGGTATGCCGATCCTGATGCTGACGGCGGCCGACCGGCTGGACGACAAGGCGTCCGGCTTCGAGCTCGGCGCCGACGACTACCTGACCAAGCCGTTCGACCTGCGGGAGCTGGTCCTGCGCTTGCGCGCGCTGGACCGCCGGCGTGGGCACAAGCGGCCGCCGGTCCATGAGATCGCCGGGCTGCGGCTGGACCCGTTCCGGCGGGAGGTGTACCGCGACGGGCGGTACGTCGCGCTGACCCGGAAGCAGTTCGCGGTCCTCGAGGTACTGATGGCGGCCGAAGGCGGGATCGTCAGCGCGGAGGAACTGCTCGAACGGGCCTGGGACGAAAACGCCGATCCGTTCACCAACGCCGTCCGCATCACGGTCTCGGCGCTGCGCAAACGGCTCGGCGAACCGTGGCTGATCGCGACCGTGGCCGGCGTCGGGTACCGGATCGAGGACGGCGACGGTGGATAGGCAACCCGGCTTGAGCGTACGGCTGAAGCTCACGCTCAGTTATGCCGCGTTCCTGATGGTCGCCGGTGCACTGCTGCTGATCGCCGCCTGGGTCGGCCTGATGCAGTTCAAGTCGAGCGGTGTGGTGATCATGACCACGACCGACAGCTTTCCGCGCCTGCTGATCCGCTCGTTCGGTCCGGCGGCGCTTGCGGTCGCCGGTTTCCTGCTCGTGTTCGGGCTGGTCGGCGGCTGGATTCTGTCCGGCCAGATGCTCGCGCCGCTGACCCGGATCACCGATGCGACGCGGACGGCCGCGTCCGGTTCGCTGTCGCACCGGATTCGGCTGCCCGGGCCGAGCGACGAGTTCCGCGAGTTGGCCGACGCGTTCGACACGATGCTCGCGCGGCTCGAATCACATGTCGCCGAGCAGCAGCGGTTCGCGGCGAACGCGTCGCACGAGTTGCGTACGCCGCTCGCGATCACCCAGACCTTGCTCGACGTCGCGCGGAACGATCTGGATCGCGACAACGGCGTACTCGTGGATCGGCTGCGCGCCGTGAATACGCGGGCGATCGACCTGACGGAGGCGCTGCTCGTCCTCAGCCGGGCCGGTCAGCGATCGTTCACGCGAGCGCCGGTCGATCTGTCGCTGATGGCGGAAGAGGCGACCGAGACGCTGCTCCCGCTGGCCGAGAAGCGCGGTCTGACCATCGAAACGACCGGCGACGCGGCCGCGACGCTCGGTTCGGAGGCGCTGCTGCTGCAGCTGACCACGAACCTTGTCCACAATGCGATCATCCACAATCTGCCGGACCGGGGAAACGTGTGGGTCACGACCACCGTGCATCCCAGGCTGGTCGAGCTAACGGTCGAGAACACCGGGGTGCAGCTCGCACCGGAGGCGGTCGCTACTTTCGTGGAGCCGTTCCAGCGTGGGGCTGAACGGGTCCGCTCGGACGACGAGGGCGTGGGGCTTGGGTTGGCGATCGTGAAGAGCATTACCCGCGCGCACGACGGGTTCCTGACGCTGGCGCCGCGGGCGGCCGGTGGTCTGCGGGTGACCGTTCAGCTCCCGGCTGCCTGATCCACCTGAGCTGCCTGGGCTGCGTGATCCGGGTGAGTTGCCCGATCCCGGTGCGTTGCCTGATGCGGGTGGGCGGCCTGGTCCAGGTGATCGGCGTGGAACAGCGCCTGGTCCAGGAGGCCCTGGACGTGGTGATCGGCGGCTGAGTAGTACACGAACGTACCCTCGCGGCGCCCTTTGACCAGGCCGGCCAGCCGGAGTTTGGCCAGGTGCTGGCTGACCGCGGTGGGCGCGGCTCCGGCCAGCTCGGCGAGGCAGGCGACCGACGACTCACCTTGCAGCAGGGCCCAGAGGACCTTGATCCGGGTCGGGTCGGCGAGCAGGCGGAACGACTCTGCCGCGAGGTGGACCTGTTCCTCGTTCGGCATCTCGAAGTCTTCGATCGACGAGTGCATGAGTCGATCGTACGGTACCTGCCTAGTTGCGTACCTGCATGTGTACGCAGGTAAGGTGATCAGAGTGACGATCGAGCTCGACAAGACCAAGCCGACCGCTGACCGTTTGGCCGGACGGCGGACCGGATGGTGGTCGGCGGCCTGGACGCTGCCGGAGGTGCGGTGGGCGACCGCCGCGACGGCGCTGTTCGCTGCCGGGATCGTGGCGCAGGTGGCCGGCGCGCCGGGGTGGGTGACGTGGCCGGTGTTCCTTGCCTGTTATGCGGCGGGTGGTTGGGAGCCGGGGTGGGCGGGGCTGCAGGCGTTGCGCGAGCGGCGGCTGGACGTCGACCTGTTGATGGTGGTGGCCGCGATCGCGGCGGCGGCGATCGGGCAGGTGCTGGACGGTGCGCTGCTGATCGTCATCTTCGCGACCTCGGGTGCGTTGGAGGCGGTGGCGACAAAGCGCACCGAGGATTCCGTACGCGGATTGCTGGATCTTGCCCCGGATCAGGCGACCCGGATTTCCGGTACGGCCGAGGATGTCGTTCCGGTGCGCGAGTTGGCGGTCGGCGACGTGATCCTGGTACGGCCGGGGGAGCGGGTCGGCGCGGACGGGACCGTCGTCGACGGTGCGAGTGAGGTGGATCAGGCGACGATCACCGGTGAGCCGCTTCCGGTCGACAAGGCGATCGGCGACGAGGTGTACGCGGGGACCGTGAACGGGACGGGCGTGCTGCGGGTGCACGTCGATCGGTCGGCGGAGGAATCGGTCGTCGCGCGGATCGCGGCGCTGGTCGAAGAGGCGTCGCGGACGAAGGCGCGTACGCAGCTGTTCATCGAGAAGGTCGAGCAGCGGTACTCGGTGGGGATGGTGACGGCGACGGTGTTGTTGCTGGTGGTGCCGCTGCTGTTCGGGGCCGAGTTCACGCCGACGTTGCTGCGGGCAATGACTTTCATGATTGTTGCCTCGCCTTGCGCGGTCGTGCTGGCGACGATGCCGCCGCTGCTGGCCGCGATCGCGAACGCCGGGCGGCATGGCGTACTGGTGAAGTCGGCGGTGGTGATGGAGTCCCTCGGGACGACCACGCGGGTCGCGTTCGACAAGACCGGCACGCTGACGCGCGGGACGCCGCAGTTGGCGGAGGTGCGAGTTGTCGGCGCGTACGACGAGACCGAGGTACTGAGCCTGGCCGCATCAGCGGAGCACGCAAGCGAACACCCCCTCGGAGCCGCAATCGTCCAAGCCGCCCGCGCCCGGGGCATCGCGCTGCATCCCGTAGACGACTTCCAAGCCCACGCCGGCCGCGGCATCTCCGCCCGAGCCGCCGGGCGCTCGATCGAGATCGGTGCACCTCGGGGGAGTGAGCTGGAGGAAGTGCGGGAGTTGGAGGGAGGTGGGGCTACTGCTGTGGTGATGGTGGTGGATGGGGAAGTTGCGGCTGTGCTTGGGATTGTGGATGAGGTGCGGGCGGAGGCGGCTGGCGCGGTTGCGGATGTGACTCGGCTGACTGGGGAGTCGGTGGTGTTGTTGACGGGGGACAACGAGTCTGCTGCGCGGGCTGTGGGGGCGGCGGTGGGGATTGATGAGGTACGGGCTGGGTTGCTGCCGGATGGGAAGGTGGCTGAGGTTCGGGCGCTGCAGGCTGACGGCGCGAAGGTGGCGGTGGTGGGGGACGGGATCAACGACGCACCGGCGTTGGCGGCCGCGCATGCGGGGATCGCGATGGGTGGTGCCGGTTCTGACCTGACGTTGCAGACGGCGGACGCGGTGGTGGTACGCGACGATCTCACTACTGTCCCGGCCGTCATCGAACTGTCCCGCCGAGCCCGCCGCGTCGTCACCGCGAACCTGATCATCGCCGCAACCTTCATCACCGGCCTGGTGATCTGGGACCTGGTCGGTCACCTACCGCTCCCGCTCGGCGTCGCCGGCCACGAAGGCTCCACAGTCATCGTCGGCCTGAACGGCCTCCGCCTCCTCCGCAAATCAGCCTGGCCACACAGCAGTCGGCCCGGCCACGCAACAAGTCGCCAGAAGTAGGTAGCAAGTAGGTTGTGTGGGTGGTTTCGTGGATGGAGCGGCATCAGGTCGCCGTGTACCTGGGTGCGCTTGCGGCCGGTGCCCTTGCCGGACTGATTGCCCCAGCTGCCGGACCTGGGCTGGAGCACGCGATCAACCCGGTACTAGCCGCGCTCCTGTACGTGACGTTCTTGCAGGTCCCCGCCCGTGACCTGGTGCGAGGGCTGAAAGCCGGGCGATTCCTGGCATCGGCGCTGGTGGTGAACTTCCTAGTCGTACCGGTCGTGGTCGGCGCCATGTTCCACTTCCTGCCCGATGACCAAGCCGTCAGGCTCGGCGTACTGCTCGTGCTGCTGGCGCCATGCGTCGACTACGTGATCGTGTTCAGTGGTTTGGCCGGCGGAAGCGGCCAGAAGTTGCTAGCGGCAACACCTTTGTTGCTCCTGGCACAGATCGTCCTGCTGCCCGCGTACCTGTGGATGTTCCTCGGCTCGGACCTGGCGAAGATCATCGAGCTCGGACCGTTCGTCCGCGCGTTCCTGGTGCTGATAGTGATCCCACTGACGCTCGCGTGGCTGACCCAGGCCCTGACAGCTCGCCGGCCCGACCTCATCACTGCCCTGAGCACGAGCATGGTCCCGCTGATGGCCGCGACCCTGTTCGTCGTGGTCGCCTCCCAGATCCCCAAACTCGACGGCCGCCTGACCAAGGTGGCTGCGGTCATCCCGTTCTACGTCATCTTCCTGATCGTGATGGCGTTCGCCGGGCTCGCCGTCGTACGCGTCTTCCGCCTCGACGTACCAGCAGGCCGCGCGATCATCTTCACCGGCGCAACCCGCAACTCGCTCGTCGTCCTCCCACTCGCCCTTGCGCTACCCGACCACCTGGCGATCGCCGCGGTCGTGGTCGTCACCCAGACCCTCGTGGAGGTGATCGGCATGGTCGCGTACGTACGCGTCGTACCGCGCCTTCTCAACGGTGATGCGCAACCAGCTGATGCGCCGGGTGGGCGTCCGTGAGCAGTGGCTCGGTGTGGATGGTGGCCGAGCTGAGGCGGCGTACGCCGTGGATGAGCTCGTGCTCGACCTGGTGACTGAGATGATGCGCGTCGACGAGTGAGGTGGTCGAGTCGACCGCGATGCGGGCCTCGGCGCGGAGACTGTGACCGATCCAGCGGAGCTGGACGCTCGACACGTCGACGACACCGGGCGTGGCGCGGATGATCTGCTCGGTCCGGTCGACCAGGGCGGGATCGACGGCGTCCATCAGCCGGCGGTACACCTCGCGGGCGGCTTCCCGCAGCACGAACAGGATCGCGACCGTGATCAGCAGGCCGATGATCGGGTCGGCCAGCCGGAACCCGAGCCCGGCGCCGATCGCGCTGAGCACCACGGCGAGGCTGGTGAAGCCATCGGTCCGGGCATGCAGCCCGTCGGCGACGAGCGCGGCCGACCCGATCCGCCGGCCGGTACGAATCCGGTACTGCGCGACCACCTCGTTGCCGAGGAATCCGACGATGCCGGCCACGATCAGTACGCCGAGGTGGCGGACGTCCGACGGCTGGATGAAGCGGCGCACCGCCTCGTACCCGGCGTACGCGGACGAGGCCGCGATCAGGACCACGACCACGATCCCGGCCAGGTCTTCGGCGCGGCCGAACCCATAGGTGTACGCGCGGGTGGCGAGCCGCCGGCCGACCAGGAACGCGATCGCGAGCGGAATCGCGGTCAGCGCGTCGGCGTAGTTGTGCAGGGTGTCGCCGAGCAGCGCCACCGAGTTCGTGTAGACCACGATCGCGGTCTGGATCAGCGCGGTCAGCATCAGCCCGGCGAAGCTGATCTTCAGGCAGCGCAGCCCGTCCCGGCTCGCCTCGAGCGCGGAGTCGACCTTGTCCGCACTGTCATGCGAATGCGGCACGAAGATCTCCCTGACCTTCGCACCAAAACCGCCACCGTGCCCATCACCGTGTCCATGCCCGTGCCCATGGCCGGCGGCCGGCGGCTCCCCGTTCACCGGACGCCTACCTGCTTATCTGCACGCATGCGCAGATACTAAGCAACCAAGCACCCGCCCAACAAGCTCCCAGCCGCGCCCAGGGGACTGGTAAGCGCTATCCGCCTGTGTTTGGATGGAGGGCGGATGAGGCCGTACCCGGACGAACCGCTAAGGACTGATATGTGGACCCTGTCGGGATTCGCTGACGAGATCGACAAAGACTTCGAGACGCAGTGCCAGGTGCTCGGGAAGCTCGGGGTGAAGTACGTCGAGTTCCGGAGCGCGTGGGGGGTGAACGTGCTCGACCTGACCGACGAGCAGCTCGGTGAGGTCAAAGCGGTGCTGGACCGGCACGGGATTCAGGTGTCCGCGGTCGGGTCGCCGATCGGGAAGATCAAGATCACCGACCCGTTCGAGCCGCACCTGGAGCGGATGCGCCGCGCGCTGGACGTGGCGGAGCGGCTGCAGACGCAGTACATCCGGGTGTTCTCGTTCTTCCTCCCGGCCGGTGCGGACCCGGCGCAGTACCGGGACGAGGTGCTCCGCCGGATGTCCGCGCTCGCGAACGAGGTCGGCGACCGCCCGGTCGTGCTGGCGCATGAGAACGAGAAGGAGATCTACGGCGACATCCCGAGCCGCTGCCTCGACATCATCGAGTCGGTCGGTTCGGACAAGCTGCGTACGACGTGGGACGCGGCCAACTTCGTGCAGTGTGGCGTCCGGCCGCACAGCGAAGGCTTCGATCAGCTCCGGCCGTACCTGGAGTACGTCCAGATCAAGGACGCGATCCTGGCCACCGGCGAGGTCGTCCCGGCGGGCGAGGGCGACGGCGAGATGATCGACACGCTCCGGGCGCTGCGGGCGGACGGCTTCGACGGGTTCTTCTCGCTCGAGCCGCACCTGCAGTCGGCCGGCAAGTTCGGCGGGTACTCCGGCGCCGACCAGTTCGAGCGGGCGCACAAGGCGTTCACCGGTCTGCTGACCCAGGAAGGGATCGAGTTCGCGTGACCGAGACACCCTTGCGCTTCGCCGTCCTCGGCTGCGGCGTGATCGGCAAGCACCACGCCGCCGTACTCGACGAGGTCCCGGGCGCGGAGCTCGCGGCTGTGATCGACATCGATCCGGAGGCGGCGCGGGCGCTGGCCGAGAAGCACGGCGTGCCCGCGTACGAGAAGCTGGACGACGTCCTCGCCCTTCCCGAGATCGATGCGGTCGCCGTCTGTACTCCGAGTGGCGATCATGCCGAGCAGGCCGTCGCCGTGCTGCGCGCCGACAAGCATGTCGTGGTGGAGAAGCCGATCGACATCACGATGGAGGCGGCCAACGAACTCGCCGAAGCCGAGCGGAAGTCGGCCGGGCGGGCAACCGTGATCAGCCAGCACCGGTTCGACCCGGCCAGCCAGCGCGTACGCGCGGCCGTGGCTGCCGGCGACTTCGGGCCGCTCACGTCGGCGGTCGCGAGCGTGGCGTGGTGGCGAAGCCAGGCGTACTACGACTCCGGCGCGTGGCGTGGCACCAAGGAACACGACGGCGGCGGCGCGCTGATGAACCAGAGCATCCACACCATCGATCTGCTGGTCTGGATGCTCGGCGAACCGGTCGAGATCACCGCGTACGGCGCTCTGCTCGCGCATGACCGGATCGACGTCGAGGACACCGCCGTGGCGATCGTCCGGTTCGAGAGCGGCGCGCTGGCCACGATCCACGGCACCACCGCCGCGTACCCGGGAACGAGCGCGCGCCTGCAGGTCCACGGCGCCCGCGGCTCGGCCGTCATCGACGACGACCGGCTGACGTACTTCCACGTCGCGACCCCTGACGGTGAAGCTCCGGCGTACGGCGGCGGGGACACGAACCAAGCCGAGCAGACAGACACCAACGGACAAACCGCGGGCGCGGATCCGTCCGCGTTGTCGAACGCGCACGGCTTGCAGTACGCCGACTTCCTGGACGCGATCCGCAACGACCGCGACCCGCTGGTGACGGTGGCCGAAGGCAGCCGGACGCTTTCGGTGGTGCTCGCGATCTACGAGTCGGCGGCGAGCGGCGAGGCAGTCACGCTGAGGAGCTGACCCACCTGACGTACGGCGTCTCGTACGCGCGGGGGATGCCTGCGCCGGCGCGGACCGGGACGCTGGAGGCATGGGTGAACCGATGGTCACTGCACTCGGTCATGCCGGGCTACGGATCGACGGGGAGGGGTTCCGCCTCCTCGCCGATCCGTGGTTGTCGCCCGGTGGCGCGTTCCTCGGTTCGTGGTTCCCGTTCCCCGACAACTCGCATGTACTGACGCCCGAACTGCTCGACGTGGACGCCGTCGTGGTGTCGCACGAGCACCTCGACCACCTGGACCTGGACCTGCTGGCCGCGCTTCCGCCGGAGATCCCGATCGTGATCCCGCGGTACCCGTCGACCATCATGCAGCGCCGGCTTCGGGCGATCGGCCGGCAGCGGATCATCGTACTCGAGGCCTGGCAGCGCTATCCGCTGACCGAAACCGACTGGCTGACGGTGATCCCCGAGCAGTGCCCGATGAGCCACGACTCGGCGGTGCTGGTGAAGGTGGGGGACCGGAGCGTACTGCACACGAACGACGCGCGGATCTCGCTCAGCCAAGCGCGCCGCGCCAGTACCGAGGTCGGCGGCCGGCTGGATGTGATGGGCGTCCAGATGTCCGGTGCGAGTTGGCACCCGGTGCGGTACGAGTACGACGAGGTCGAGCGCGAGCGGATCGCGACGATCAAGCGCGTCGGCAAGTTCAAGGCCGTGACGCGCTTGGTACGGCAGATCGAGCCGCGGTTCGTGATGCCGTACGCCGGACCGCCGTGCTTCCTGGACGATGACCTGTTCGAGCTGAACAGCGGCCTGCGCCCGGGTGGGATCTTTCCGGATCAGGGTGAGGCGCTCGCCTGGCTGGGGGACCGCATCCCCAGCCAGGCCGGTGCGTACCTGCTGCCCGGTGACCGAATTCGGCTGTCCGACCTGTCCGTCGTCCGCGATCCGCACTGGGCAGACTTCGGGTTGGACAGCGGCGTGCAGGAACGCAGGAGCTACCTCGAGGCGTACGCGGCGCGGCGCCGGCGGGCGGTCGAGGCCGCCTGGGCGGCGAACCCTGAGCCGCGACCAGGGCTGGCCGAGCGGTTCAAGGCGCACTTCGAATCGCTGGGCACGTTGTCGGAGTACTTCCTGGCCCGGATCGGGATGACCGTGCGGTTCGTCGTCGAGGGTCCGTACGGCGGAGTCTGGGACGCACATATCGGACCTGGCGGCGTGACGGTCGAGCTCAACGGCGGCAGCGGGCATGCCGACTACTGCCTGACCATGGAAGGCCGCTGGCTCGATGGTGTCGTCACCGGCCGGACGCGCTGGGAAGAGCTCCTGCTGTCGCTGCGCTTCACCGCGGTCCGCGATCCGGACCGGTACAACGACTACTTGGTCGGTCTGCTCAAGCACGCCGATCGCGCGGCCCTGCGCGCGGTCGAGGCGTTCGAGGCTGCCCGCGATCCCGAAGAGACGACCGCGGTCACCGTCGGCTCTGAGCGTGTGTACGTGAGCCGGTACTGCCCGCACGCCGGCGAGGATCTGGCCGAAACCGGTGTCGTCGTCAACGGCGTCCTGCGCTGCCTCGGCCACAACTTCGAGTTCGACCTGACGACCGGGGCCTGTCTGAACGCTCGCTGCGATCCGATCGTGGTGAAGGACGCGACCTACGCGGACGAGGCGGTCTGAGCTGTCACCTGCTGCTGCAGATCCGCGAGGCCAATGACGAACAGCGCGGTCACCAGCAGGTAGTACAGCGTCCGC
This sequence comes from Kribbella hippodromi, assembly GCF_039531045.1. NCBI lineage: Bacteria > Bacillati > Actinomycetota > Actinomycetes > Propionibacteriales > Kribbellaceae > Kribbella > Kribbella hippodromi. The sequence goes on from NZ_BAAAPH010000030.1 coordinate 64,611, forward strand.
CGGATCGTCGGGTGGTCGAGGTAATCACGGTCAGCCGTCACGCGCAGCGGTACGAGTACTTCGAGGTACCAGCTCTCCAGGTCGGCGCGGCCGTCGGTCGGTACGGCTGAGCGCTCGCGGTACTGCAACTGCGCCGGACCGGTCAGCCCTGGGCGTGCGAGCAGCACTGGGCGGTACTGCTCGGGATATCTGGCGGCGAGTGCCGCACTCTCCGGCCGCGGTCCGACCAAGGTCATCTGCCCGCGGACCACATGCCAGAGCTGGGGCAACTCGTCGATCGCGGTGCGGCGCAGGAAGCTGCCGGCGCGGGTGATCCGCGCGTCCGTGGCCGCGGTGATTTCGGGGCCGGAGGCAACCATGCGCATGGTGCGAAACTTGTACAACACGAAGGGGCGGCCGTTCTCGCCGACGCGCGACTGCCGGAAGAGTACCGGCCGGCCGCTGGTGAGCAGCAGCACGATCGAGACGGTGAGGAGGAGCGGCGTCGCCAGGACGAGCAGCGAGCCGCCGACTGTCACATCCAGCACCCGCCGCGCCGGGCCGACGGTGGTTGCGCTGTGCCGCCCGTGCACCCGAGTCGTTGTTGCCATGGTGGTCTCCTCTACTGGCCGGTGCCGGCGGCAACGAAGACCGTCGTGAACGCCTGGGCGGCGAGATCGCACTCGTGGCCGTAACTCGAAGGATCGGTGGGCAGCATCGACGGCGTCATGTGCGTGATCAGCTGCACGCCCTGCTGCCGCCGCTTCAACAGCTCGGTCCAGAGCGGATTGGTCTGCAGGCTCGGAGCGAGCAGACTGACGATCTGGCCCTGGTATCGCTGCCGCCAGGTCCAGATGTCCACCGCATGCGCTCCGGCCGCGACGGGCACGTCGATGTACGTGGCCGCGTCGGCCGCCGCTTGGTCAGCTGATCCTTGATAGCCGTTGGCCACGGCAAGGGCCTTCCGCGCTTGCAGAATCGTCATCGAACCCCAGCCCTGCGAGCGGACCCGGTTCCAGATGTCGGTCTGCGCGGTCTTCCGATCGAGACCCCATTGCGCGTACGTACTGTCGCTGAGCAGGCCGGTGCTCAAATCGAGGCGGTCGATCAGGTGCGCGCGCAAGTAGCTCTCGACGGCCACAGCGGTCGCGGCCGGGTACTTCTGCCGGACCTGATCCGCGCAACTCAACTGGACTCCGCCGCGCCAGGGCAGGCAGCCGAGTTCGGGTACGACCGCGTCCACCAGAATCTGCTTGCCCGGAGCAACTTGCGCCAGCCGCTGCCGTGCCTGGGTCAGGAAGTTGGTTGCCTGTGACATCGACTGCAACCCATCGCCGTACCCGATCTCGTCGGAGACCTTGAATCCGGCAGTTCCGGGCACCTTCCCCAACTGCGCGAGACGGTTGATCGCCTGATCGAAGGCAGCCGGGCCTTGCAACCACTTGGTGACCAAGTCGGTCTCCCACCAAATGGCCACGCCGCGTTGGTGCAGCGCCGACGCGAGGGCGACGTACCGGTCATGTACCAGACTCGCCGGCACGTTCGTGTTCGTGGGAGCACTGGACGGCGACGTCGGCGGCCCACTCGGACTGGTGGCGGCCGAGCTCGGATGGTGCGTCGGACTGGACGTCGGCGTAGTGCCCGAGCAGCCGGTGACGACCAGCAGCACGGCAGCCGCGACGGCGAGTGCTCTCATGACGATCCCTCACTGACAGCTACGGCGGTACGGTGACGTGGCGCTGACGAGCTCAATCGCAGCAGCAGAACGATCAACAGTGCATCGGTCGACAGGTACGCGGCGGTGGATGCGAACGCTGCGCCGAGCGCTCCGTGACTCGGAATGAGGGTCACGTCGAGTACCACTGTGATGACCAGACCGATGCCTAGGACAACAGAGTTGAGACCGGGCGTTCCACGACCGTACAGATAGGCGCTGGCAACACCGGACGCACCGGCCAGCACCATGCCCGCGACCAGGACACGCGCTGGGGTGACGGCCGGCGCGAACGATGCGCCGTACAGCAGCCGCAGGATCGGCGACGCGAGCAGTGCGACCGGGATCGCGGCCACGATGATGCCGAGCAGGGCCGGCCGGATCATCCGGCGCGCCACCGTGCCTGCCTGGTTCTCGTCGAGTTTGGCGAGCCGCGGGTAGAACACCCAGGTCAGTGCGGTGCCGGGCAGCCGGAGCAGTTCGGCGTACTTCGACGCGACCGCGTACCCACCGAGGATCGCCGGGCCGGCGATCGCGCCGAGGATGGCGACATCGAGCCGGAGGTTCAGCAGGGTGATGAGCCCGCCTACCTGACCGCGCAGACCGTACGAAGCGACCTCGCGGCCGAGGCTGCGCTCGGGCCGCCCCCACCAGCCCTGCCCGTGACCGGCGAGGCCGAAGCGCCGCCACCCGAGCCGGCGGCTGACCCGGCGCCACGCGTCGATCGCGACGACCACGTCGGCCAGAGCGAGTCCGATGATGATCGCGGCGAGGCCGTGGACGCCGACGACGAGCGGGAGCACGAAGCAGGGCAGGAAAGCGAGTTCTTCGGCCGCGATCACCACATCGCCGCCGCGCCGGTCCTCCAGGCCTTGAAGGGCCGTCTTCCCGACGGTGAGCATCAGCTGCGTCGCGACAGTTCCGCCCGCGGCCGCGATCAGCCACGGCGATTCATGCGGGAAGAACACCTTCGCGATCAGCGGCGAAGCGGCCAGCCAAAGTGCCGTACCGACGAAGCCTCCGGCGAAGCCGATCGCCATCAGGGTCGGCCAGAGGCGCGGAAGGTCGCGGCGGTGTTCGGCCAGGAAGTACGCCAGCGCGCCGGGCAACCCCAGTACGCAGAGGACACCGATCAAGCCGGGCAGCATCCGCAACAGCGCGTACTCGCCGACCGCGGCCGGGCCACCGGTACGCGCGACCAGGACTGTTGCCAGCGTCAGCCCGAGCATCGCCAGCAACCGCGCGGAGCAGTTGGACAGTACGGTGCGCAGCAGCTCGCCGGCGTGCGGCCGGGTCATGATTGCGCCTTCCGCTGCTCCTTGATCTGGTCCTGCATCACCAGGACGAGCGCGGCGATCAGACCGAGCCAGGTCCACAGATGCCGGAAGTGCAGCACCTCGTAGAACCCCGCCGCGGTCGCCATCACCGGTCCGATCACCGCCAGCAGCCAGGCTCTGGGTACGACCTCGGCGTACGCCTTGGGCAGCGTGCCGAACACCAGCCGCAGGCACCGCGCGAACAGCGCGACCCCGAACAACAGCAGCCCGATGCCACCGATGACACCACGCTCGAGCAAGGTCGCCAGGTAGTCGTTGTGCGCCTCCTTCACGTACGGGGCCTGGGTCGCCTGGAGGGTGGTCTTCGTGCGGCCCGGTCCGTACCCGATGGCGTCGCCGCGCAGGAACAGCCCGGCGCCCTCCTGATCGATTGTCGCTCGCTGGCTGCTCGAATTCGCGCTGCGCCCGAACGAGTCACGCAACAGCGGGATGCTGCCGGCCGCCTTCTCCCGGACCGCGCTCAGGTCGACGCGGGGCATCACCGCGCCGACGATCAACCCGCCGACCAGCGCGGTGACCGCGAGCGCGGCGACGCCGGCGACGGCTCCGTGGTTGCGGTACCTGGTGACTGTGAAGGCGAGGACCAATCCGATCAGCAGGGTCAGCATCGCGCCGTTCGAACCGGTGAACCCGATCGCGATCAGCACCAGCAGGTACGCGATCTTGCGGACGCCCGGCGACCGCGGGTGCTTGCACGCGGCAATCACGAACAACGACATGACCAGATAGTTCCCGGCCAGGTTCGCGTCGCCGAAGGTGTACGCGGCGCGCACCCCGTCCCGTGCGGTCACACCGCTCAACGAGTTGATGCCGAGGATGTACGCGGCCACCCCCACGCCGGAGTAGATCGTCGCGGTCCGGCACCAGGCGACCGTGATCGCCCTGATCATCGCGCGGTTGTGCCGGCCCATCGCGACCGTGGCACCCCAGGCGAACAGCAGCAGGTCCTGGATCAGTACCAATCCGGTTCGGCCCGGCGCCACCGAGACGAGCGTCGCGACCGCGCCGCCGAGCAGCATCCCGGCGACACCGATCGCGTACGGGAGCCGGATCGGCAGGTGCTCGCGCGCTGCCCAGAGCACCGCGAGCAGGAGGCTGAGCAGAATGCCGGCATCGGCCGGTGCGGTGTTTCCAGGGCCGGCGGGGTTCAGGAACGGGAGCAGGCACGTGGTGAGTCCCGCGGTGGCCGCGAGCAGGTCGCCGCGCGGAAAGGCGGGCCAGTGGACGATACCGCCGGTACGTGCGGGAACCATTGTCGTCATCGGATATCAGCTCCGGACAAGTCGTCGGCCATCGGCCAGTGCGGGAGAGCAGCGAGTAGTTCGAGATGGTTCGCGGCGAAGGCGTCGTCGTTGGCCGTTGCGGCGATCTCACCGATCCCGGTCAGCGCGGCGCCGTACCAGAGACCGGTCGGCAGACCCGCGGCGTCGATGCCGGTCCGCAGGTACAGACGGACCAGGTCAGGCAGCCAGCCGGCTTCGAGCAGGCTGTACTTGATCCCGGCACCGAATCCTTCGCGGCGTAGTCCGTTGTGGCCGCGTACTTGTTGACCCGGACGGGTGTGCCGGTCGAGATAGAGGCAGTAGCTGAGGGCGAAGCGGACCAGGTCGCGCAACGGCCAGCCCGCGCGTACGCCGCTCTCCCAATCGACGACGCCGGAGATCCGGCCGTCGTCGACGAGCAAGTTGCCGAACCAGTAGTCGCCGTGCACGATCGTCCTGGCGACGCGGTGGTGTTTGAGCTGCCGATCCGCAGCGGTGAGCCGGAGGTACGCGGCCTCGAGCCGGGGATGCCCTGGCCAGCGGGCACGGAGTTGGTCGGCGACCTCGCTCGCCCAGGTGATCCGGGCCCGCTCGCCCGCGGTCGCGAGCTGGAATTGGCGCAGCCAGCCACCGGCCAGCGCGAAGTCCTCCGCCACCGGGCGCCGGCGCGACGTGTGCAGCCAGCGGTGGTAGCCGACGCTCATCGGGGCGCCGCGGACGACGCTCGTGACCACCGCGGGCAGGCCGTCGCTGTCGAGGGTTTCCAGGTACCGGGGGATCGTGTGTCGGAGGCCACCGAGGCTTGCCTCGCCGAGGGCGATCAGCATCCGCGTCTCGCGGGAGATCGCGGTGGCAGCCGCAGTGGTCACCGGGATCTTGATCGCCACCGGACTGGCGGGTCCGTCGACGTACGTACCCGCTGGTGGCGTCATGATGAAGGTGCGCTTGGCGTCGGGATCGCGGGACGTGGCGATCAGTACGCCGCGGCTGCCCGGAGCGAAGAGCAGGTCGTGGACGGAGCGCGCGTGCGGGTGGAACGCGTTGGAGACCTCGGTCATGGTCGCCTCCCGATGACTACGCGCGCCGGAGCGATCGCGCCGGTCCAGCGCCACGGCGTACGCCGGGCAATGCTCAGGGCGGCGGAGGCGGGGACCGCGGTCAGGGCCAGGCCGGGCGGTACGGTCGCGACGGCGGTCCAGAAGTAGCGGATCGCCTGCTCGACGTCGTCCATGACGATCATCGGGTGCGCGAGCGTCGGCAGGACCACCAGTTCGCGTTCGACTGCGACACCGAGCCGGCGGGCTGTTCGGCGGAGTCGAGAGCGGCTTAGTGGGTGCTGGTCCAGGAGGACAATCGGGAGTTCGGTGCTGAGGCGGTCGGCTTCGGGCGGACCGTTGCGGAGGTCGAGCTCGATCGTCCCGGGTGGGCAGAGCTGGAGCCAAGGGGAGGTGGGTCGGTGGAGCCGGCCGACCGGTTCGGCGCTGCTCATGAGGCCACCAAGTGGGTGACGCGGTTCGCGGAGTACACCTCGTCCAAGACGTCGGCGAGGCTGTCGGCGTCGTACGTGCTGCCTGCTGCGGTTTGGCCGTGGCTTGCGAGGCGATCGGCCTTGCGCGGGTCGGCCAGCAGGTCGTCGATCGCGTCGGCGAGAAGGTTCGGCCGGCCTGGTGGGACAAGCAAGCCGGTCTCGCCGGGGATGACTAGGTCCGGTACGGAGTTCACGGCGGTCGCGACGACCGGGATGCCGCAGCGCATCGCTTCTACGACGGCGCAGGGGAGGCCTTCGTACCGGCTGGCCATCGCGAAGACATCGAAGGCTGGAAGGAGTTGGGGTACGTCGGAACGTTCACCGGCGAAGATGACGCGGTCTTGGAGGCCGGTACGCCGGACCAGGTCCTTTGCGTCGCGGTCGCCGGGGCCGGAGCCGATCCAGACTGCGATGACGTTGGTGTGGCGGAGTTTGGCGATGGCAGCGATGAAGTGTTCCGGCGCCTTTTGGTAGTCGATGCGGCCGACCGTGCCGATGAGCGGAGTGGATGCGTCGAGGCCGAGTTCGGTGCGGGCGGTGGCTCGGGAGGCGGGGGTGCGGGGGACGGTGATTGCTTCGACTACCGGGGCGATGGTGCGCAAGGTGCTTGGGGTGGCGAGTCGGCGGCGGAGGGCTTCGGTGGCTACGCCGCTGCCGATGGCGAGGACGCTGTCGGTGATGCGGGCGAGGCGTTGCTCGATGGCGATGTACGCGGCTCGGCGTACTGGATTCTGGAACTCGTGGAACGGGAAGCCGTGGTACGTGTGCACGATGCGGGGTACGCCGGCCCGATGCGCGGCGAGGCGGCCGAGCGCGCCGGCTTTCGCGCTGTGCGTGTGGACGACGTCGTACTTGCCGGCGCGGCAGAGTTGGATGAGACGGGAGAGCGCGCGGCGGTCGTCGGCGGGTGAGAGCGGCGAGACGAGGGACGGTTCGATCACCACGTTCATCCCGGCGGCTGCGGCACGGTCGGTCAGTAGGCCGCCTTGTCCGGTGATGATGGTGATTCGGTAGCGCTCAGGGTCGAGGGGCAGCACACCCCGAAGAGCAACCCCACCAGCACCAGCAATAAACCGAGTCACAATCACCGCAACGTCAACCCGCCCATCCCCAGCCTTCGGCTCAGCAATCGCACCAGCCGTTGGCTCAGTCCGCTCGGACATCAGCCCACCCTTCCCGTCCGTACAGCCGCCAGCGGACGCCTCAGCAGTTCTGTTAGCCCAGGGCCCGGTTGCTGGGCCAGGCGGAGCTCCACGCAGGGGAGTCGGTTCGCCAGGCGGGCGGCGACTTCCTCGACGGGTGGATGGACCGGACCGCACCCGGTTGCCGCCGACGCGATGGCCGCGATCGACCAGAACCGCCGCAGCTCACCAGCCGCGTACGTCCCCGCCACGATCCCGCGAGCCGCCTCGGCCGGGGTCAGCTCTCGCAACTCAGGCTCAGCTTGTGTCCCACGCCGAAGCACAACGACCAACTCCGGCGGCAGCGCGCGTACGCGACGCTCCCAAGGCTGCTCTCGCCGCCCATGCGCCGCCCGCTGCCCTGTCCCACCCAGCAACCGAAGCGGTTCGGCCACCCCGTACGCCGTGGAACCGTCGCACACCGCAAGGTTGTCGCACGTCGCGCGCGCACCGTCGGCCAGAGCCCGCGCCACCAACGTCGACTTGCCGACCCCACCAGGCCCGGCCAGCAATACCGCGACCCCGCCGACCTCGATCACCGACACATGCAGCGGCGCGAACCCACGAACCATCGCGAACCACAGCACCGGGTACTGCAACAACACCTGACTGCTCAACGCCCGATGCCTGGCCGGAAGCAACCGAGCCGCCATCGACTCCTGGTACGACGGCCGCCACCGACTCATGACGCTCAACCCGTCTTCGTTGATCGTCCACCGCTGATCGAACCCCGAACCACCAACGCTCTCGAACACAACCTCCGAGCCGCTCAACGCCGCCGCGCCCCGCGTGACGACCTCGGCCCCGCACGTGTTGAACGGGCGGCGAGTGTCCTCGACCGACAGCACCACGTTGGGCAGATCGGCCGTCGTCAGCCCCGGCCGCTCAGGGCCGCCGGCCGCGGCAACGAGCGCGTGCACGGCCTTGTCCGAACCGTGCACCGCGACCCGTTGCCCAGCTGTGTGCAGGAGCGCTGTACTCACCGCGACCTACCGAACCGCCGCTTGGCCGGACGCTGCACGACACCGAGCACCGGCCAACGGACCGCCTTGAGTACGTCGTCGAGATCGTCGAGCCGGCGCAGCAGCACGTTCCCGCCGGAGACGACGACCACCCCAGCCGTCAGCTCGTCCTCCGGCGTCACGGCCGGCAAGCCGGTGAACCGGACATCCGCGAACCCGGACAGTGTGGCGTCGCCAAGGTCGAAGACCCCGCCCGCGTCGTCGCGGCCGGCCGGCTTCTTCGCGCGTTCCGGCGTACTCGACCGATCGGACAACCCGATCAGCAGCTTGTTCACGGTCGCCGCGTCGCTGTCGTCGGCGCCCATCAGGACGACCGCGTCGACGCCCTGCCGCCGGGCCGCGAGCGCCAGCGTGTTGCGCAGGTTCTCGATCGGCTCGCTGGTCTTCCCGAGGACCGGCGCCTCGAGGATGTGGGCAAGGGCACGGATGCTGTTGACGCGTGGCCGGAAGGTCTCCAGCAGCGTCGCCGTGGTGAGGCCGAGCACCAGGCCGAGCAGCAGCGCGAGTGCCAGTTGCGGCAGCATCGAGCTCGGCGCCGTCACGGCATCCGGAGTGTCGCTGACCAGAACCACCTGGTCGCGCGTCGCCTCGGTCGCCATCAACGTCGCGCGCTGACCGATCAGTTGGCTCAGCAGTTGCTCGACGGTCTGGATGCGAACGCTCAGGTCCGAGCGAGTGGTGACGTCCGCGATGCCGCGCAGCTGAGCCACCAGCTGGTCGCGGGTCGCGGTGGCGCTGTCGATCTGCCGAACGAGACTGGTCATCGTGGCCTGGAAGGTTGCCTGGTCACCTTGGTTCATGAACTGCGTCACCCGGGTGGCGAGCTGCGAGACGATCCGCTTCGCGGCGGCGGCGTTGTCGTCGCTGACGCTGAGCTCGACGATCGGGGAGTTGCCGAGCCGCTGCGCAGTCACGTTCTTCAGCGCGTACGTGGTCACGTCCCGCGGCGCCTTGGCCGCTTTCAAGGCCGAGCTCAGCAGGCTCGGCGTGGTCGCGACCGCCAGCACGCGGCTGTTCAGCGCGTCCGCCTGGGTCGCCGAGGTGGGTGCCGCCGAGATCACCTGCATCCGCAGCGACGCCACGGTCGGGTCCGGCCGGCGGGCCGCCAGGACCGCGGCTCCGGCCATCGGGAGCAGGATGCACACCAGGATGATCCCCAGGTGGGCACGTACGATCCGGCGGAACATTTCTTCGAGCGTCATCGTCGTACCTTTCGTCCGTGCGGTGGTCAGCGCTGAGTCAGAGCTGAGTCAGGGCCGAGTCAGGGCGTGACCAGCACGGTCTTGGTTGCGGAGGCCGACAGCCCGATGCTGTCGGTCACGGTCACGCGGACCGTGTAGAGGCCGATCGCGGGGTAGCTGCAACTCGTGCTCGGGCTGGTCTGTGGCGGCTTCGCCGGCCCGCTGCCGCAGCTGAACGTGTAGGTCGCGATCGGTGACTTGTCGACGTCGGTCGACTTCGAGGCGTCCACCTGGACGGACTGCTTGAGCCTGATCACCGACTTGTTCAGGGAGAGGACGGCCGTCGGCGGCTGGTCGGCGAGGATCTTCACCTGGGCCGTCGCCTTGCTGGTCAGGCCACCGGTGTCGGTGACGGTCACCGCTGTGGTGTACGTCCCGGCGGTCGTGTACGTGCAGGTGGACTTCGACGTGGTCAGTGCGCCGGTCGTCTGCCCGTTGCCGCAGTCGAACGTGTACCCGGCGAGTGGCCGGCCGTCCGCGTCGGACGAGGCGGACGCGTCCAGCGTGACCGTCTGCGGTACGTATGCCTGGGTCGGCGTCGCGGTCAGTCGTGCCGTCGGTACGCCGTTGGGCTTCACGACGATCGGCGCGCTGGTCCAGGTGTCGCTCAGCCCCGCCCCGTCCGTGACGGTCAGTGTCGGCGCGTACGTTCCAGCGGTGGTGTAGTTGCACGTGCCGGTCGCCTGCGTGATCGTCGTACCGTTGCCGCAGGCAATCGAGTACGTGGCGATCGGTGCGCCGAGGCCCGCGCTGGAAGAGCCGTCGACGGTCACGGCCACCGGTGCGAAGCCGGAGGTCGGCGAGACCGTCGCCTGTGCGACCGGCCCGACGTACTCGTACGCGCCCAGGTCGGCGTAGCTGACCGAGCCGGTGCCGGCGTTCGTGACTGCCGGGTCGTCGACCGGTGCGTTGCCATCATGATCGGTCGTGCTCCAGGCGGCCGGTGTTGCATCGGCCGCGTCGATTGCCGGGGACGCGCTGGTCAGGTGCAGGTCGCGGGTGGCAAGCGCGGCGAACCGCGGGTTGGCGGACTTGCCGGTTGCCTCCTGGCTGCTGGCAGTCTGGAAGGACGCGAGCGTCGAGTACCGCACCGCCGCCCACTCGAAGAGCGGTCCGCCCGACGTCTGGAAGACCAGATCGCGGTCGATCGTCGTACCCGTCGTGGACGGCTGGTCGACCCGGATCTCGCCGACCGTCCGGGTGCTGCCGACGGCGTTGTCCATGGTCACGTTGTCCCGGGCGAGCCCACCGGTCGAACCGCCCTCGAAGTTGATCCCCGCGGTCGCGTTGCCGACGACGGTGTTGCCGATCACCTGCGAACCCGGCGCCTGGAAGTCGTCGATGCCGTGATCGCCGTTGTCGTACGAGACGTTCCGCCGGATCACGGTCCCGGTCGCACCGGTGTACGCCTCGATCCCGGAGTCGTCGTTCGCGTACGTCAGGTTGCCGTCGACCACGCTTTGCTGCGAGGACGAACTGACATCGATCCCGGCCGCGATCCGCGCCGACAACCGCTTGTTCTTGTACGTCGTGTCGTCCGCGACCGTGATCCGTGCGCCACCCTGAACGCTGACGCCGTGGAAGTTGTTGTCATGCGCAACGGAGGCCTTGAGCGAACTGTCGGTGGAGTTGAAGAACCGGACGCCGATCGACAGGTTCGCCGAGGCCTGGATGCCGCTGAGCGCCACGTTGGCCGAGTTGTCCACGGTGACGCCTTGCGCGCCGGACTGGGCGGTGTCGATGGTGCCGAGCGCCACCCGCTGCACCGTGTCGAAGTACACGCCGCTGAGGTTTGTCTGCCGGACGGCGAAGCCGCTGACGTTGACGTCGGTGACCTGGCGGAGCAGGATGCCGTAGCTTCGGGCGCCCGCGCTGACGGTGTGGCCGGTCGCCGGATTCGCGCCGCCGATGTCGACGTACAGCGTTGCTCCGGCGGTGTCGTAGAACCAGGTGCCGCTGGTCGTCGTCGTACTGCTCGACGCTTGGGCGAGTGGCTGACCGTCCAGGAACACCTGGCTGGGTACAGCACCGAACGTGTGCTTCCAGGCGTTCGTCGAGGTTGCGGTCCAGCCGGCGGCGTCGGAGACGTCGTTGCTGCCGAGGATGACGGCCGACGGCGAGGTCGCGCGCAAGGTGATCGGCGCGCCGGGCTGGCCGCTCGCGGTGACCTGAACCTGCTCGCGGTACTGGCCAGGGCCGACCAGGGCGGTGTCGCCGGCCAGTAGCTTGCGAGTCGCCGCGCCGATCGAGCAGAACGGGTTGGCGGAGCTGCCGGGTCCGGTGTCGCTGCAGGCCGGGTTCGTCTGCTCGACCGAGTAGGTCTGCAGCGTTCGGTTGCTGACAACCTCTTGCGCAGTGGCTGTGCCGGTCAGGCCCGCGGTGTCGGTGACCGTCGTGGTGACGGTGTACGTGCCGGCAGCGGCGTACTGGTGCGTTGCCGTCGCCCCGGCCTGCGGACCCACCACAGTGCCGTCGCCGAAGTCGAAGGTGTACGACGCGATGCCATCGAGATCGGCATCACTCGAACCGCTGGCGTCAGCGGTGACGGGCGTCGACGGCGGCAAGCTTACCGCGCTTGGGTCGACCACCATGGCCGCGTGCGGCGGGTAGTCGGTCGCGCCGGCGGTCGGCTGGAACTCCAGCGCGCCACGATCGGCGTACGGCGGCGTACCGGCGCCAATGTCCGGAACGATCGGATCGTCGACCGGCGAATTGCCGGCCTGATCGACGGCCGCGAAGCCGGCGGGGGACGCGTCGGCCGAATCGACCGCGGCTGATCCACCGGTGAGCCGGAAGTCCGCGGCGGCAGGGTTGACGAAAGCAGGATCGACCGGCAGCCCGTGGCTTTCCTGACCGGTCGCGGTGGCGAACGCGGTCAGTGTCTTGTAGATGACCCCGTTCACCTTCGTACTGGGCGCGACCACATGGTTGTACGCGATGTCCCGATCCGCGGTGAGGCCGGAGTACGACCCGGCGTCCACGTACAGGTCGTACTCGGTGGCAGTCGTACCGTTGTCGACCAGCAGATTGTTGACAACCGTCGCACCGCTCGAGTTGCCCTCGATCGAGATGCCATCGCGCCGGTTCCCGTACGAGGTGTTGTTCAGGTATTTCACTCCGGTCGACGACAATGTGTCGAAGCCGTGGTCGCCGTTGCCGTAGGAGATGTTGCGTGCGACGAGAGCGCGGTTGCTGCCGCTGTACACCTGGATGCCGCTGTCCTGGTTCTGGTACGCGACGTTGCCGATCACCGAGTTGTCCGGCGAGGTGGTGTCGACGTCGATCCCGTTGGCGGTCGCGTTCGAGGTGACGGACACGTTCGCGTACGTGGTGTTGCCGGTGAGCACGTTGTTCGGCGACGTTGCCAGGCCGATGCCGTGCAGTCCGTTGTGGTGACTGGTGGATCCGGTGACGGTGACGCCGCTGGACGCGTTCAGTTTGATCCCGGTGGACAGCGCATTGTCGACCGCGGCGGCGCGGATCGTGATCGAGCTGCTCGGGCAGGTGTCGACGAGTACGCCGTTGGCCGCCGACTGCGACGTGGTGACGTGATCGACGGTGATCGCCGACGACGACAGCAGCCGGACGCCGGCCAGGTTCGCGCGATCCAGCTCGAGGTTGCTGATGACAACGTTCTGCTTGCTGCTCGCGGTCACTCCGAACGACTGCGCGCCGGCCTCGACCTGGTGCCCGTCACCGGGATTCGCGCCGCCGAGGTCGACGTACAGGACCTTCGCGGTGCTGTCGTAGTACCAGGTGTTCGCCGAGGTCGTGGTGGCCGAGGAGACCATGGTCAGGCGTTGACCGTCGACGAGGACCTGGCGCGGCGCCGACGGTGGCGCGTACGGCGTCGACCAGGCAGTGGTGCTGGTCGCGGTCCACAGCGCGGCGCCGGCCAGGGATCGGGTGCCGAGCACGACCACGCCCGGACCGTCACCGGTGACCGTGATCGGGTCGGTCGCGGTACCGGAGGCGTTCACGGTGATCTGCTCGCGGTAGGTCCCCGGCTCGACGTGGACGGCGTCGCCGGGGTTGACAGCCTTCTTGGTGCCTTGGCTGATCGTGCAGAACGGCGCGGCCTGCGTACCGGCGCCGGTGTCGCTGCAGGTGACCGCGTTGTTGACCCAGTAGCCGGTGCCGACGGCCGCCGCCGGGCTGCTGGTGGCGGCCAGCAGCAGGGGAGCGGCCGTGATCACGGCCGTCACGGCCGCCAGGTTGCGTAGTCGCTTGCTCATCATGCTCTCCGCTCAGACACGCTTGCCGAACAGCTCGTCAGTCCTCAGTGCAGAACCGCGACGGGACGCATCCGGGCGACCGGTTTGACCAGGCCGTTGCGGACGAGAACGTCAAGGGCCGCGTTCACACCGCGGTCGTCGAAGTGATAGGCATCGGTCGGCGCGCCGTCGTCGTACCGGTAGCGACGGGTCCTCCGCTTCAGTGGGTCGTCGCCGGAGACGCCGCGCGCGACCAGGTCGGAGACGACAGTGCCGGCGCCGTGGCAGGCCGAGTACAGGCTGGTGGCCGCGCGATCACCGGCGACCGCCAGATAGCTGGACGTTCGGTGCGTACCGGGCAGCAGGACGGCTTGTCCGGTCTCGGCGAACGTCGTACCCGGCGTCATCATCGACGCGGGGAACGCCCGACAGGCGTTATGACGGTGTACGACGCCCGTACGCGCGCCGACCGGTTCTTCGTAGATGCTGTTGTGCGGTGAGTCGACGACGAGCCGGCCGACCGCTCCGCCGAAGGACTCGGCGGCGATCCGGCGAAGAGCCGCGTACGTAGCGGTGCGGAAGGCGAAGCCGTAGTTCATCGCGGCCGCGGTCGCGAGCATCAGCCGCTGGCCCTCATCACCTTCGAGCGGGAGCGGCGTGCAACCGGCGGTGAAGTACAGGCTGAGCCGCGCCTTGAGTTGGGCGAACGACCGCGCGGACCGGAGGTGGAACCACGGCTTCAGCGCCGCGTTGACCGCCTTGACCTGAGCCGGGTAATCCTTCCGGCGGAAGAACAACCGGCCGATCTCGCCCGTGAACACGCCGCCACCACCGTGGTACTGGATCGTCAACTGTCCTTGCGAAACGCCGAGTTTCGCGGCCCGTTCCGGATCGAGAATCTCCTCGACCCGCTGCAGCTCGACGAAATGATTGGACGGCCCTACAGTCCCGAAGCGGTACCGGGCCAGCTGGAACGCGATGCCGGGCAGCTCCGCGTGCAGGCGATCCAGGCCGCCGTACCGCTCCAGCTCGATCCGGCCGCCTTCCTCGATCCGCTCCAGGTCGTCGGCCGGCGCCCCCCAGCGGTCCACGGAGAACTCGGAGCCGTCGCGGACGGCCTTGACGACCTCCTTTCGGCTGAGCTCAGCGGCGCCCCGAGTCGGGTACGGGTAGCGCTCGCGGACCGCGCGCATGAAGACGTCGACAGCCCGGTCGTCCGGTACCTCGGAATCGACCGCGATCAGCGCCATCCCGCAGTTCACCGACGAGCTGGTCAGATCCGGGCGGATCGTCCCGGCGGTCGCGACGGCCACGCTCGACGGCAGCTCCATCTTCGACTTGTGGTGGAAGTCCGGCAGCACGACCGGCGGCGCGGCCAGGTCCGCGCCCTCGACCCGATGCCCGAGCGCCGACATCGTCGCCCGGTTCGCAGGGAGCAGCGTGCTGTCATCGAAGACCGTCGGGGGGTTCGTGACGGTGCCGTCGAGGACGCGGACGTCCAGTGGTGGCCTGGCCTCAGTGGTCATGCTTGTCCTCGCAGTCTGCTCAGAAGTCGTCGGGATACGGGGCGCCGGCGGAGACCAGGCCGGGCGCCGGGCTGTACTCGGGTACGAGCCGGCGCAGATGCCGGAAGACCTCGTCCGGCCGGTTGTGCGACGCGGCGTCGTACAACTCGCGCAGTCCGGCCCGGAACCCGGGGACCGGCTGCGGCGGCCGGGTCATCGAGATCCGCGGATGGTCGGTCGGCAGTGCTTTCTCGCCGGCGCCGAACAGTTCCTCGGTCAGCTTCTCGCCGGGCCGCAGACCGGTGTACTTGAAGTCGACGTCGCGGACGTTCAGCAGATTCGCGAAGTTGCGGACCAGGTCGACGATGCGGACCGGTTCGCCCATGTCCAGGACGTACGTGGCCGAGCCGTCGGACATCCGGACCGCCTCCAGGACCAGGCCGACCGCTTCCTCGATCGTCATGAAGAACCGGCTGACGTCGGGGTGCGTGACCGTGACCTGGGCGCCGCTGGCGAGTTGATCGCGGACCACGTGCAAGAGCGATCCGCGACTGCCCAGTACGTTGCCGAACCGGACCGCGGTCAGCACCGTACTGGCCGGCTGCTGCTCGTCCAGGACCAGCTCGGCCAGCCGTTTGGTTGCCCCAAGCACCGAACTGGGGTTGGCCGCCTTGTCGGTCGAGATCAGCACGAACCGTTCGACGTCGTGCGCGACGGCCGCCTCGATCAGGTTCTGGGTGCCGCGGACGTTCGACTTCACGCCCTCGCACGGATGCCGTTCCAGCATCGGCAGGTGTTTCAGCGCGGCCGCGTGGAAGACGATCTGCGGCCGGTAGTCGCGGAACAGCTGGAAGATCCGTTCGGCGTCGCGGATGTCGGCAACCACGGTGTTCTCGGTGTCGAGCAGCGCCTCACCCCAGAGTTCGAGCTGTGTACGGTGCAGGTTCGACTCGTCGTGATCGAGCATGACAAGCTGCTCGGGACCGAACCCGTACACCTGCCGGCACAACTCGCTGCCGATCGAGCCACCGGAACCGGTGACCAGGACTCGCTTGCCGGCGATCGCGGCGCGGGCGTTGCGGCTGACCACATGCATCTCCGGCCGCCCGATCAGCGGCCCGACCTGCAGCGCGCGCATGTCCGTACCGGCGATCTGCCGCTGCAGCGCGGACAGGAACGGCGGCAGGTGCAGCACGGTCACGCCGAGGGACGCGGCCCGGAGCCCGAGCTGCTTCACCTCATGAGTCGGCATCGACGGGATGGCGACCACCACCACGTCCACGTCGTTGCGTTCGAGCACCTGCTCGAGATCGGCCAGCGTGCCCAGTACGGGCCGGCCACCGTACCGGCGGCGCAGCTTGCTCGTGTCGTCGTCCAGGAACCCGACCGGCTCCAGGCCGAAGGAGCTGACGCGGTGCAGGTCGCGGGCCAGCGCGATCCCGGCCTCACCGGCTCCGACGACGATAGTCCGCAGTGGACTGTTCCCGGTGTCGTGTAGCAGCACAGGCTGGCTCATTCCGTTCCCTTTCCGGCGAGGTTCTGCTGGGCAATGTCGGCGAGCGCTGCACACACGGCGTCGACCTGTTCGTCGGTCAGCCGTGGATAGATCGGCAGGGACAACAGGCGGTCGAACAACGTGTCGGCTCCGGCCAGCCCGATCGACGGGACCACCGCGGCCTGGCTGAAGTACGCCAGCCGGTGGACCGGGATGAAGTGCACCGAGGTTCCGATCGCGCGCTCGGACAGATCGGCGATCACCGTGTCGCGGTCGAGGCCGGCGAACCGCAGCTGGATCGGATACAGGTGCCAGGCGTGCCTGCCGTCGCGGAGCGCCGGCCGGTGCGGCAGCGTGATCCCGGGAAGGCCGGCCAGCTGCTCGTCGTACCGGGCGGCAATCTGGGCGCGCCGGCGTTGCCAGCGGGGGAGGTACGCGAGCTGTGCCCGCCCCATCGCCGCCTGAATGTCGGTCATGTTGGCTTTCAGGCCGGCCGCGGCGACGTTGTAGCGCCAGCTCCCGCCCGGCAGGTAACGCCGCCAGGCGTCGGCCGTCATGCCGTGCAACCTTGCCCTGCGCAACCATTCCGCCCGGACCGGGTCGTCGGTGGTGATCATGCCGCCCTCACCGAGCGGCAGGTTCTTGGTGGCGTAGAAGCTGAAACAGGTCGCGGCGCAACCGGACCCGATCGGGCGGTCACCGGCGTACGTACCGACCGCGTGCGCGGCGTCCACGACGACACGGTCGAGCGGCAGTCCCGCGGCCGCGGCGAGCGCCGGTACGTCGGCGACGTCACCGGCCCAGTGCACGACGGTCATCGCGGCCGGCGAACCGAACTCACGGACCGCGGTACGGATCGTGGCCGGCGTCGGCATCCCGGTCTTCGGATCGACATCGACCAGTACGGGCGTATGGCCGGCGTGCAAGATCGCCTGGACCGCGCCGCAGAACGTCATCGTCGAGCTCAGCACGAGCGAACCGGACGGCAGGTCGAGCGACCGCAGCGCCAGCTCGATCCCGTGCGTACACGACGCGACGCCGACGCCGTACTCGGCACCGACCACGGTCGCGAACGAGGCCTCGAAGGCAGCGACTTCGCGCCCGGTGGTCACCCAGCC
Source organism: Kribbella hippodromi (assembly GCF_039531045.1). Classification (NCBI taxonomy): domain Bacteria; kingdom Bacillati; phylum Actinomycetota; class Actinomycetes; order Propionibacteriales; family Kribbellaceae; genus Kribbella; species Kribbella hippodromi. The sequence continues at coordinate 82,207 of NZ_BAAAPH010000030.1, forward strand.
GGACTGCAGGACCCGCAGCGCGGCGGCCTGTGCTTCCTCGGTGATGTGACAGTCCGCGAACGGTACGGCGATGTCAACTGTGTTGTCTGTGTCGGCTGGACCGACGGAACGCGGCACAGCACTGATTCCGGTAGTCATCCGGTCTGCCCCCCTCAGAGCCCCCTGATGTCCATCGACGCTACGGCGCGTAACCGAAACCCGCGCCCGACGACGGGACGAGAACGTCTACGTCAAGCGGATGAGTCAGGAGCCGGTGCGATTACGGACTTTTCGGTCTCATCGATTCCGGTCACACCGTGTGATCGCGCGAAGGCGACCAGTGCCAGCGCCGAGTGCTGGTCGGTGCGGCGCAGCAGGCTCTGGATGTGCGTCCGGACGGTGTTCGTGGACACGAAAAGGTGCTCGGCGACCTCGGCCCGGTTCATCCCGGACACCAGGCAGCGCAGGACGTCGAGCTCGCGCGGCGTCAGCTGATCGACGAAACCGGCCGCGGCGCGCCGATGATGCAACTCGTCCAGCAGATGGCCCAGTACCGGCTGCAGGGTGGCCGGCGCGAGGTACAGATGGCCGTCCAGCACCTGCCAGAGTGCGGCAACCAGAGCACTCAGTCGCGTGGTCTTCGTCAGCCAGCCGCGGGCGCCGGCTTCGAGGGCGCGCACGATCAGGCGCGGTTCCGTGCTGCCGGACAGCACGATCGCGGCGGGCGCGTTCGGCGTCGCGGCGAGCTCGGTCAGCAGGTCGTACCCGGATTCGTCCGCGAGGGCGAGATCGACCAGGACGAGATCCGGGGGATCGGAGCCGATCAGCGCGCGGGCGGCGTCCAGCGCGGCCGCGGTACTGACCTGGCGGATCCCCGGCTCGGCAGCGAGCAGCGCGGCCAGTGCTTCGGCGAACACCCGGTGGTCATCGACCAGCAGAATGGCGACGCCGTCCGGCTCGGTCACGGGTGCCCGCCGCTGAGCAGGTCCCGGACCTCACCGAGCCCCGCGGCGACCGCCGCGCCCGCGATCTTGCCGCGGCCATGCACGCCGAGCTTGCGCAGCACCTGCTGAACATGAGTCCGGACGGTGTGTCTGCTGACGCCCAGTTCGTTCGCCATCTCCTCAGTGGACAGACCGCGGACGACCAGGCGCAGGACCTCCAGCTCCCTGGTGGTCAACAGGTCCGCCCCCTGCGTTCGCCGACGGTCCGGCGGTGGCCGGCCCTCGGCGATACGGTTGCCGCGCGCAACGGATTCGACGACCGCGGAGACAGTACGCAGACCGGAGGCCTTGCTGACGATGCCATCAGCCAGTCCACGGTCGTACGCGTCCCAGGCCGCGTCGTTTCGCGCATCGGCCAGCAGGACGATGAAGGGCCTGGACCCGCGGCCGAACAATGACTCGACGGCAGCGGGCGGCGCGTCCAGTACGCAGACGTCGACGTCGAGCCGTTCCGCCATCCCGGGAAGCCGGCGCGGATCGTCGGTCGTGATCACGACCTTGTGGCCCTGCCCTTCAAAGGCAGCGGCGAGCACCGAGGCGAACAACCATTGCTCGGCGCAGATTGCGACCCTCATGCCGGTCGTACCGCACGGCAACCGACGGACAAGTGCAGCCGGACCGTCGTACCAGTAGCCGATGCGGTGCTGATCTCGAGCCGGCCGTCGCAGGCGCGCGCCGCCGCGGCGACGACCCGCAGGCCGTGCCCGGTGCCGGACGCGACCCCGCCGAACCCCGGCCCGTCGTCGGACACCTCGACCCACGCCTCGCTGCCGGTCGCGGCAACTCCGATCCGCACGTGTCCCGAGCTGCCCGCCGCGCGGCAGGCGTTGTCGAGCAGGTTCCCGATCGCACGACGCAGCAGCGCCTTGTCGCCGGCAACCACGACCCGGCCGGTCCGTTCGAAGACGACCGGAACCCGGTACGTCACCCGGACCACTTCCGCGCACTCACCCGCGAGCTGGGTCAGGTTGACGCCGCCGATCCGCAGCGCGGGCCCCGGCTCGACCTCCAGCAGCTCGGCGATCGCCGCGAACTGCTGATGGATCAAGCCCAATCGATCCGGCCCGTCATCGGCTTCCGGCTCGGACAGCAGCAGCCCCGCGGCCACGTACTGCCGTAGATCGTGGCACAACCGCACCAGCTGTCCAGATTGTTCTGTCCCGCCGAACTCATCGGTTGTGGCAGGTACCTCCGCAGCACTCATCGATGTCCCCCCTCAGGGGACCAGTAGAGGACGCGGGCAGGTGGCAGAGGCAGGGTTTCGGGGCAGACGTCACGATTCGGTCATCTTCACGTCATCTGTTACGGCTGGTACTCGTACGCTCCGAGATCGTCGTACAGCCGTGGCCCCTCCGCGAAGGCGTTGCTCACCGCGGGATCGTCGACCCGTGGGTTGCCGTTGAGGTCGGTGGGTTGCTCACCGCCGGCACCCGAGTTGCCCCGGTCGATGGCCGGGGAGGTACCGCTGAGCCGCAGGTCCCACGCGGCCGGGTCCACGAAAGCCGGATCGGCCTGTACGCCGTGCGCCTCCTGGTGGGTGGCTGTCTGCATCGCGGCCAGCGTCTTGTACGTCGTACCGAACGCGTACATCGTGCCGGCCTTGGTCAGCCAGACCAGGTTGTGGTCGACGGTCGTCGAGGCGGGCGCGGAGTCCCAGATCCCGATGTTCCCGGCCCGTCGGCTGCAAGCGATCCCGTTGTACGCGGGGTAGACCGCGTTGTCGGCCGCGAGGTTGTTCATCACCGTGTAGTTGCCGGAGGTGCCCTCGACGTTGATGCCGGTCGTGCAGTTGCGGTAGACCGTGTTGCCGATCAGCGAGCCGCCGGTGACGTTGTAGTCGTCGATGCCGTGGTCGCCGTTGTCGTACGTGACGTTCAGCGTCGCCAGGTTGTTGTTGCCGCCGGGGTAGAACTGGATCCCGGAGTCCTCGTTGTCATGGGTGATGTTGCGAATCACCGTGTTGCCCGGGCTGATCACGTTGATCCCGTTGGCATTCCGCTGGTACCCGTCCGCGTTGTAGCTGGCCGAGTTGCCGCTCACCACGTTGCCCGTGGAGCCGGAGGTGAGCAGAATGCCGGTGCCGCTGTTGTGGTTCACATCGTTGCCACTGACAACCGATGCGCTGGAACCACGGATACTGATCCCGTACGCGTTCAGGCCGCGTACCGGCTGTCCCGCGCCGGTGACCGTGTTGCCGCTGATGGTGATGTTCTGGCTGCCGGACACGTACACGCTGTCGTACTTCGTGCCGTTGAAGGCGATCCCGGACAGCGTGATGTACGCCCGGGAGCTGATGTTCGCCCCGAAGCCGGCCGGGTTCAGGACCGGATGCTTGCCCGGCCACGCGGTGATCGTGATCGGTGCGTCCGCGGTCCCGGACACGGCGGGTTTGATCGTCTCCGCGTACGTCCCGTCGCCGATGTCCAGCGTCATCCCGGCCGCCAGTTTGCTGACGCCTTTGACGATGGTGCAGTAGGGCGTGGTCGACGTACCTTGTCCGGAGTCGGAGCAGGTCGGCATCGTGCGGTCGACGTACAAGGTCGTTGTGGTCGCGCGGGCGGCGAGCGAGCAGGTCAAAGCCGCTCCGGAGAGCACCGCCACGCCGCCGACTCGCCACGCGAGCTTCATGTCCTCAGCGTCGCGCCGGGCAGGCCGAAGCACATCGCGCAATTGACGTACCCGGCGCTGCCAACAGGATGAGAACGGCTGCGTACGCCGGATCCGCGCGATAAGGGCGGCGGTCACGACGAGGGGGTGTCGTCGACCGCGGCCGGCGCGGCGGTCCGGGGCGTGTGGGGCGCTTCCGGGCAGGTGCGACGTACGCAGCATGTTCCCCTTCTGCAGCGTGGGCCCCCGTCCGCGGCCGGGCAAGAAAGATGACGAGGCTGTCATCGATTGGTCAGGTCCGGGCGGGCAGCTCCAGTGCGAAGACCGCGCCGCCCGGGCCGTTCCGGGCAGTCAGGGTGCCGCCGTGCGCGACCGCGACGGATCGCGCCATCGACAACCCCAGGCCCGTACCCATCGGTCCGTGCGGCGGCATCCGGTGCCAGAACCGGTCGAACACCTGGGGCAGATCGGCGGCCGCGATCCCCGGCCCCGAGTCGGCGACCTCGACAATGCAGCGCTCGGCCGACCGGCCGCAGCGCAGACTGATCACGCCGCCCTCCGGGGTGAAGTTGACGGCGTTCTCGACCAGCGCGTCCAGCGTCATCTCGATCCACTCCGGATCGACCGAGACCTCGCCGGTCGGCCGGCACTCGACCTGCCAGACCCGGTCGGACCGCGCGGACCAGTTTGTGCCGAGCTCGCGGACGAGCTCGGCCAGGTCGGTCGGCTGGGTGGACAGCGCGCCGCCCGAGTCGAGCCGGGCGACCGCCAGCAGCCGGTTGGACAAGGCCGACATCCGATCGAGCTGCATCATCGCGACCGACACGTCCTCTTTCGCGTCGTCGTCGAGCGATCCGGTGGCGAGCAGCTCCAGATGTCCGCGGGCGATGGTCACCGGCGTACGGATCGCGTGGGACGCATCGCGGAAGAACTCACGTTCCCGATCGACCGCGGCGAGCTGCCGGCCGGCCATCTCCTTCAGCTGTTCGACCGCCGTCATCCGGCGCCGGGCGTGCCAGATCATCACCAGCAGCACCAGCGGCATCAACGGAATCTCCGCCAGCTCGGCCTTCGGCAACTGACCTTCGGAGGCTTGGTTGATCATCAGCCACCCGCTCAGCGCGGTGATGGTGACCGTCGCCGCGATGGTCGGGCCGACCGGCCAGATCCGGTACCCGTAGGCGATCGCGACGGCCAGGAACATGAAGTGGAACGGGCCGGCCTCATGTCCCGGCGACGCCACCATCAGCCCGATCATGGCGATCACGACCACCGCGACCGCGAGGTCGATGGCCAGGTCGGCTCGCCGCCGCGAGCGCAGTTCAGGCGCTCTGGAGCTGGTACCCGACATTGCGCACGGTCACGATCAGGTCCCGCCGGAGCTTCGAGCGCAACCGGCCGACACAGACGTCGACGACATTGGTGGACGGATCGAAGTCGTACCCCCAGACCTCGGAGAGCAGCTCCTGCCGCGAACACACGACGTCCGGGTTGCGCATCAGGTGCCGCAGCAGCAGGAACTCGCGCTTCGGCAGCACTGTCGGCCGGCCGTCCACCACCAGTTGCCGGGCCTCCAGGTCCAGCACCAGATCACCGACCCGGAGCCGGTTCTTAGGGCGGCCGCCTACCTCCTCACCGAGCCGGCCGCGGACCCGGGCCAACAGCTCCCGGATCGCGAACGGCTTCGCCAGAAAGTCGACCGCGCCCTGTTCCAGACAGCTGATCCGGAGCTGGACGTCGGCAGTAGCGGACAAGATCAGCAGCCGGTACGCGGGGTCCTGCGCGAGCAGCGCCGACAGCACCGCCTCGCCATGCATGCCCGGCATGACCAGGTCGAGCACGATCAAAGCCGGCCGTTGTTCGAGCGCGAGCCGCAGTCCCGTCAGGCCATCGGCAGCAGTCAGCACCTGGTAGCCGTGTGCCTCCAAGGCCCGCCGGACGAACCGGATCAGATCCGGCTCGTCATCGATCACCAGAATTTTGGTCATCTTCGCCCCCTCCGCGGATGACCGTGTGTAACGGATGTCGCCATTCTGGAACGATCCGGGTCTACAGGGAAGACCTTGCCGCAGTTGAATGGCCACCGGCCGTTAATCGAACATTAACCTACTCTCCGTGACCGCTCGGGGTGACGGTCGGGTGACGGTCAGGTGACCGTTCAGGTGAGCGGAAGGAGGGCCGCGGCCGGCAGGGTCGGGGTGGGTGAGCCGCCGGACGGTTCGATGGTGAGGCCGAAGGTCGCCTTGCCGGTGACGTTGCCGTCGACCACCTGGGTTTCGTCGCCGGTGGCCAGGCCGATCGAGTGTGCCTGCTGGGACTTGTCGATCATCCACAGCTGCCACGTGCGCTGGGCGGGCAGCTTCGGGAGGCCTTTCAGTATGACCACTGCCGCGTTGGCTTGAGCGGACGTGACGACCGTTGCCTGACCCCCACCGGACACGGCGCCGTGGACCGTACGCGCGTCCGGCTGGGCGAGGATCGCACTGATCCGCTGGTTCGCCTCGGTCTGCTCGGAGCGCCGCCGGTACTGGTCGATTGCGACTCCGCCGGCGGTTACCGCTGCCACTGCCGCTGCGGCCAGGGCGAGCACCGACCGCCGGGAGTACCGCCGCTGGGCCGGACCGTCTTCTTCTGGCACCTGCGGTGGGAGTTGGCGGACGTGCTCGATCGCGGCCATCACGTCGGCCTTGAGGTGCGGTGGCGGGGGAGTCGCGACCTGAGTCGCCAGCTTCACCGCTGCCTCTCGAAGCTCGTCCACCTCGGTACGGCAGAACGCGCAGTCCTTCAGATGTGCTTCGAACCGGGTCCGCTCGTGCACCGGCAGCGCGTCCAGGACGTACGGCCCGGCCAACGTGTGAACCTCGGCATCGGTCATGCCGTCAGCCTCCCTGCGCGGGGTCGAGACAGTCGCGAAGCCGGATCAGGCCGTCCCGCATTCTCGCCTTGATGGTGGGCAGTTTCGCCCCGAGCCGCTCGGCGATCTCGGGGTAGGTGTAGCCGCCGTAGTACGCCAGCGTGACGGATTCGCGTTGCAGGTCGGTCAGATGGCCGAGACACCGGCGTACCTGCTCGACGTCGAGGCGGGTGGTGACCGTGTCGGTGACCTGGTCGAAGTCCACCTCGGTCGAGCGGGCACCGGCCAACTCGGTACGGTCGGCCGACGCCTGCTCGGAGCGGACCCGATCGACCGCGCGGCGGTGCGCGATCGTCAGGATCCAGGAGTGTGCCGAACCGCGCTCGGGGTCGAAACGCGTCGCCGTGCGCCACACGTCCAGCATCACTTCCTGGGTGACTTCCTCGGACTGGGCTGGGTTGCGCAGCACCCGCCGGACCAGGCCGAACACCGCGGGCGCGATGCGGTCGTACAGGGCACTGAACGCGGCGGTGTCACCGGCGGCGGTCCTGGTCAGCAGGTCGCCGACGGCCACCACCCCAGGCTGCGAGGGCCCGGGAAGCGCGATCGGATCGGGCACTGGATTCCTCTGCTACTGGATCAGGCAGCCGGCCGCATCAGCACGCTGTCGATGAGGTACACGGTAGCGTCCGCCGTCTCTCGGCGTGTGGGTGATCGCTCAGGAGCCGCTGGGCTCCGGGTGGTACGCGCAGGCGTCGTTGAGGCTCTGCGTGCCGGCGCTGGTCGAGGGCCGCTTCGTCGAGCCGGTGCTGCGGCTTGACGGCGTCGTCGCCGTGCCGGAGGACGTCTTGCCGCTGCCCGAGGTGGAGGTCGCGGTCGCCGTCGGCTGCGCGGTGAGCGCCTTCTGGATGATCGCGCGCATCCCGGCGTAGTTCGGGTCGCGGCCGGTCGGGAAGTTCTTGTCCTTGTTCAGGTCGATGTTGGACACCCCCGCGGTCTTCACCTTCAGCGCGAGCTGCGTCAGCGCGGGCAGCAGCTCCTGCGGGATGTCGGTCCGGAGCATTTCCTGGCTCGCCGCCGCGATCTGCTGGTACTTCGTCACCAGCGTCGCGGGATTCACCCCGTTCACCAGTGCATGGATCGTGCAGCGCTGCCGCTCCTGCCGCGACGGGTCACTCAGCCCGTACCGGCCGCGGGCGAACCACAGCGCGTGGAAGCCGTCGAGCTTCTGGGCGGGACCCGGCTCGATGTACGCGCTCGGCGGTTTCGGGGCGTTCGCGCCCGGGCCGATGCCGTACTCGCCGCCGATCGGGACGCGGTAGTTGACGTTCACGGTGATTCCGCCGACCGCATCGACGATCTGCTGGAAGCCGGCCAGGTTGACCTGCATGTAGTAGTCGATGTCCAGCCCGAGCGCGGCACCCACCGAGAGTTTGAGTACGTCGGCGCCCATGTTGTCGGTCGGCCCGAGGAGGCCCGGATGTGCCTTCGGGACGGTGTCGTACATCGCGTCCAGGTAGTACTGCGGCTGCTCGGTGTTGCCGAGGTTCGGATCCCAGAAACCGTGCGGGTACACCTTGTGCAGCGGCGAGTTGGCCGGGAACGGCATCCGCATCCAGTTCCGGCTGAGGGAGATCAGTTTGGTGTCGCCGGTCTTGGTGTCGATGCTCGCCACCATCACCGTGTCGGTCCGGGCCCCGGTCCGGCCAGCACCGTCGTCCGCGCCGAGCAGCAGGATGTTCAGCCGCGGCGTGTTCGCCCATGGGTCAGCCTTGTTCACCTTCGGCCGGGTCGCGGACTTCGAGTGACCCTCCGACTGGAACACGGCACCGACCAGGTTTCGCTGGGCCATCACGGTCTGCGCGGCGACAGTCGTCGGGACGGCGATCGCGAAGCAGAGCAGCCCGACCGCGGACGCGCCGACGAGCCGGCCGGTCATGGTCGGCGTGAGCGGCCGGAGCATCTTGTGCGAAGCGACCACGACCACGATCCAGGCGGCGCTCAGCAGCACCACCAGCGCGGTCGCGATCAACAGCCGGTTCGGGTCGACGGCCAGTTCCAGGATGGTGTCCCGCTGGGCGAGCGCCAGGTACGCGCCGACGGCGATCAGGCCGAGGAAGCCGGTCAGCACGGCCACGCCGAGCTTGCGGCGGCCGGCCAGGATGAATCCCAGACCGGGAAGTAACGCGCCGAGAAGGGTCAGTCCGATGGCGGCACCGCTGGTGCGGGTCCGGTAGCTACGGCGACGGGCTCGGCTCGCGCGCGGCGCGCTGCGATGACCAGCCGGACGTGCACTCCGCGACATGACTCCCAATCCTGCTCAGACAGACACCGCCTGCTCCACCCCAGGCAAGTACCCCTGTGACATGCCTGTGACTCTTGTACGACGCCGGACTCGCGCTGTTGGTTGACGTCGCCGGCGAATCTGGTGCCGGGTGTCAGACTGGCGCCAAAGAGCGAGGGGAGTACATGCGGTCAACCAGTCAGATCCGGCTACCCGTTGTCGTCGGTGCGGTGCTCTTCGTGGCGGCGCTGATCGACCTGATCGCGAACGGCCCGCTGCGGCGGTGGGACCACACGGTCTTCCCGTTGGGGCGCCCCGCGAATCAGCTCTGGTACGTGGTGTCGGACATCGGCGACGTTTGGCCGCTGGCCGTCGTACTGATCGTGACCGCTGTTGTTCATGTGGTGCGCCGGCGGCCGATCCGTACGCTGATCGTTGCCGCCGGGTGGGTGGCGGTCACCCAGGCGGTCGTGCTGCTGACGAAGACGCTGGTCGGGCGTACGCCGCCGAAAGGCCACGTCGACGAACTCGCGGCCGGCGGGATGTCGTGGCCCTCGGGGCATACGGCGGATTCGTTGGCGATGCTGATGATCGCGGCGACAGTGCTGACGATGCCGGGTACGAAGCTGGACACCGTACTGAAATGGGTCGTGCCGATCGTCTCGGCGGCCGTGGCGGTCTCGGTGGTGCGGCTGTTCTACCACTGGCCGTCGGACGTGGTCGGTGGCTGGAGCCTCGGGCTGATCCTCGGATCGCTCGCGCGCTGGTCGATCAGGAGCGAGTGGGCTCGAGGTCGATCTCGACCACGCGAACCCGCACCTGCGGAACCCGCCCAGTCGCAGCCTCGACCGCTGCCGTGACGGCCGTGTGGACGGCGGTGCCGACCGCGGCGGTGTGACGGTCGATCGCGGTCACGATGCGTACGTCGACGTGCACGGTGCCGTCCGCGCGCAGCTCGACCTCGGTGCCCGCGATGTCCGGCATCTCACGGCCGGTCGCGCGTTCCCAGGCCTGCGCGGCGAACTGCTTCAGCAGACCGACCAGACCGGGCTGCAGGCGTACGACGCCGTCCACCGCGCGGGCCGCGGTGGCGGCGGCTTCGGCGATGGTGACTCGCTCGATCTCGCCTTCGCCCTGGCTCGGGGCGCTCACCTGCCGTCCGTCCAGACGTCGACGACCTCGAAATCGAGGCTGGCCAGGGTGTAGCCGACTTGGCCCTGCAGCGCGGCCGCCACCCGGTCACGGGCCTCGTCGAGTGCCGCGACCTGGCCGGCGCCGAAGCGCAGTGCGACCGTCATGGACACCCGTACGGCATCCGGCTGGTCCTCGTCCAGGTCGATCCGGCATCGGCGAGCGCGGATGCCGGGTACGCCGTCGACCGCGTACCGAAGGACAGCGGCCAGCGCGGACACGGACACCTCGACGTGCGCTGATCCGGTCGGCAGCGGGAGCGTACGCCCGAGGTTGAGGTCTGCGCGGACGGCCGTCATGATCCGGTCCAGCAGGCCCGTCGGTACGTCGACCGGGTCGTCGATCAGCAGCGCGGTGGCCGCGGCGAGCTGCTCCAGACTGGCCTTCGCGGTTTGGCAGTGCGGGCAGTCGGCCAGATGGGCGTTGACTGGGCCGCCGTGCTGCTCGGTGTCGAGGTCGTCCCAGACGTCCTCAACGGTCCGGCCGCAGGGGAGCGGGTGCAGGTCGGTGACTGGGCTGTCGGGATTCATTTCCATGGCTTCATCACCTCCGCGAGCTCGGCGCGGGCGCGGGCTATTCGCCCACGCACCGCGGTCGGTGTGGTCCCGACCAGGTCGGCGATCTCCTGGTACGAACGACCGTGTACTTCCCGCAACAACCAGCATGCCCGCTGCTGCGCGGGCAGCTGCCGGAGCGCCTCGGAAAGCGCGCTCATTGCCGCACTCGTACCAGCTGTGTGGGCCGGATCGGCGTCTGCGGCCGCGGGTGGGTGGTGTTCGTCGAGATCGACGGTCGGGCGGCGGCGCTGCAGTACGGTCAGGCACTTGTTCGTGGCGGTCCGGTACAGCCAGCCGCCGAACGCCGCGTCGTTCTGGATCTCCGGCAGCCGGCGCCAGGCGGTCACGAACGTTTCCTGCGCGATGTCCTCGGCGTCCCCGCTGGCCCCGTTCAGCATCCGCAGGCAGAGCGTGTAGATCCGCCGCTGGTACCGCCGGACGAGCAGCTCGAACGCCGCCGGGTCACGATCGCGCGCCCTGGACACCAGGGTCGCCTCGTCGAGCTCAGCCAGCGCCGTCATGGTGGGTAGACGACACGGACCGCCCCGAAGTCACGCCCGCCTCCCGGATCCACAGGGTGAGACATGTCACGCTGTGTGCGTGCACGGCAGAAAAATCCGGTCCGGGCGCGTGACGATCCGGTCCCTGCTGTCGTCCCAACGGCGTACGGGCACCAACCGCTGACCAGAAAGGCATCAGCCGATGACCGAAACCGTGAAGACGCCCCGCCGGGGTGCCGCTTCTGTTGCCGATTCCGCGCGGGAGTCCGCTGGAAGCGCCGAGGTGGTTGCCGATGGCACCGGGCTGGTGGATGCGACCGGGCGTACGACGATCGCCGATGTCGTTGTTTCGAAGATCGCGGGCATCGCGACCCGGGAGCTCGACGGCGTCCATGCGCTGGGCGGCGGTGCCGCTCGCGCGGTGGGCATGCTGCGCGATCGGATCCCTGGGTCCCGGACCAACCTGTCCCAGGGCGTGTCGGTGGAGGTGGGCGAGAAGCAGGCCGCGATCGACATTGAGCTGGTCGCCGAGTACGGCGTGAGTATCGGGGCGCTCGCCACCGCGATCCGTGCGAACGTGATCGCCGCCGTCGAGCGGATGACTGGCCTGGAAGTGACCGAGGTGAACATCGCCGTCACCGACGTCCACCTGGAAGGCGACGACGACGATGACGACGACACCGAACCTGTCGCCGAACGCCGCGTTCAGTAGTCCGCGCGATGAAGGTCGCATGCGGTAGCAGCTCGCGCGATGAACGTCGCGTGCAGTAGTAGTCCGCGCGATGAACGTCGCGTGCAGAGCAGCTCGCGCGACTGGACGTTCGCGTTTGCAGTTGCAACGCCGCGTCCAGTTGTCCAGTAGTTCAGTAGCTTCACCATCCGGATCGTCCCAGTTCGAGGAGATTACGTGAGCACGTCGACCATCGGTCTGTTCGCCGGTCTGCTGATCGCCATCGCCGCCGCGGCCGGCGGATTCGCCGGCTTCCTGCTCGCGCTCGTCCTCGGCGCGATCGGCTTCGTCGTCGGCCGCTTGCTGTCCGACGGCACGAAAGGTCTCGACGACCTGATCTCCCGCCGCGGCCGTGGCTGAAACCAGCGCGGTCACCGCGACAACCGGGACAGCCGGGTCAACTGGGACAGCCGGTAGAACCGGGACAGCCGCGACAACCCTGGTACCCGAGTCGTCCTCGGTCATCTACGGGGGTGACCGAGGACGGCTCGACATCGCCCAGCGAGCCGTCGAACGCATCGCGGAAATCACCGCCCGCCGGCACAGCGCGGTCGTACGCCAACCCGCCACGCTGGGCCGAGGCCTGCCCAAAGCCCGGGCGGTACTGGCCGGCCAACGCACCCGCATCGAACTGGAGGTGGCAACCAGCTGGGGCCGCCCCCTATCCGAGATAGCCACCGAACTACATCACGAAATAACAGCCGCCGTACAAGACTTCACCGGCCTGGGCGTAGACCGAGTAGACGTACAAATCACCGCAGTAACCCCCGCTCCAACCCCGGCCCTCGGCGCGACCACCGCCGACGATGCGGCCACCCAGCTGCCCCTCGCCAAGCCGCCGGTCGCCCGCCCGGCCGCCGGTGTCCTGGGCATCCTCGCGGCCCTGGCGGTGATGGGGCTGGGCGCGGTTGCAGCCGCCGAAACCCTCCGCAGCACCGGTCTCCTCCGCGGCCAGGTCATCCCACTCAGCTGGTACGGCCAGACCCTCGCCCTCAACCATTCCTCCTGGCTACCCCCAGCCGCCATCGCCGCCGTACTCCTCGGCCTGGCCCTCCTGACAATCACCCTCAAACCCCGCCGCCGCACTCACCTAGCAGTCCACCCGCTTGAATCCGAGGGCTCCGTGCTCTGGATCCGCTCGCGTGACGCAGCCCGCCTCGCCGCCGACGCCGCGCGGCACGTGGACTCGGTAACCAGCGCATCCGCGACCGCCAAACGCCGTACCCTCCGCGCGACCGTCACCACCTTCGGCGATCCGCAGCGCGTAACCGACGAAGTACGCACCACCGTCGACGCGCGACTCTCCACCCTCACGCCGAACCCAAAGCTCCGAATCACCCTCCAGGAGGACTGACCATGCGCCGCGGAGTCATCACCCTGGACCGCACTATCGGCACGCTCATCTCCCTGGCCCTGATCACTGCCGGCGCCTTCGCCCTCTGCTGGTACTACAACGTCTTCGCCGCCGCCCCCACCGAACTCACAACCCACACTCCACGCGACTACACGCGCACCACTTGGTGGCCCTGGGCAACAGGTGCGACCGCCATCGCCCTACTCCTCCTGGGCCTCCTCTGGCTGACCCGCCACCTCCCAACCCGCACCAACGCGAACTTCACCCTCACCCCCGGCAACGTCAACGGGCGCCTACTGGCGGACGCGAACGCTGCCGTGACCGCCGCCGCGCAAGGGCTGTCCAACCGCCCCGAATTCCGGGACGGCTCAGGTCGCATCCGCCTGGACCGCGGCCAGTTGGTAGCCGAGCTCCACTGCACCATCGAACCGTCCGCCGACCTGACCGACGTACACGCGGCAGTCGCCCAAGCAACCCAGAACCTCCAGACCGTCCTGGGCATCCCCACCCTCCACCACCGAACACACCTCCGAGTAGCGCGCACGAACAAACCCGCCCCACCCCCACGAGTGCACTAACCCTCCACCCACTCAGCGAAGTCCCCTGCCCCCTGAGATGAAGGGTTGCCCCCCCTGAAAAGTCCGAGAGGGCAATCCCCACTCTGAGGGGCTGACCCCTGAACGGGCGGATTGGCCCCTGAAGACCTGACGGGGCAAGCCTCTCTCTGAGGGGCTGACCCCTGAGAGGTGAACTGGTCCCCAGAAGTTGGACTGTGGAATTCGGTTCCGACTCCTGGGGAGCA
>NZ_BAAAPH010000031.1:0-85779 GCF_039531045.1 Kribbella hippodromi
CATCACAACACCCCTTCAACCGACAGGTGTTGCAATCACCCCCTGAACCCGCCGCGTGGTCGGCGCCCCAAACCGGTTTGGGGCCGGGCTAGAGGCTTATGTCCCACTCGGTACCCGGGCTCGGCTTCTGTTGGGGCTTCTGCTTGCGGTTGCCGCGAACCGGAATGTGGTTGCGGTCCTTCGGCGGTAGCGCCTCAGGTGCTTCGTCCGGTGGATTCAGGACGGCCTCGCGGGCCGGCCGCAGCGCGTCGTCGGCCTCCCGGTCCTCGGCGGCGGCCCGGTGGTCCGCCTCGTCGGCACCGGCCCGCGCGGCCCGGCCGTACGCCTCCTCGGACCGGTAGTGCGCGGCCAGGCTGTCCCGCATGTCCGCGCGACCCTTGATGGTCAGCGCGTCCGCGCCGGGTGCGTCCGGGTCAGCGGCGGCCCGGTCGAGCCGGTCGTAGCCGCGGTGCAGGTCGAGCCGCTCCCGGACCTGCTCGGCCGCGCCGAGCCGCTCGTTGTCGACCCGCGCCTCGCCGGCCCGGTTCGCGAAGGCGATCTGCTGAGCCCGGTGCGACTCGTCGATGAGCGCGTCGCGGTTGCGCTGCTCGGCCAGCTCCTGCTCTTCGCCGGCGATCAGCGCGAGCTCGTCGTCCCGCGCCTGGTCGGCCTCTTCCTCGTCCAGCCGCGTCTGCTCGTCTTCCGAGCGCCGTTCTTCCGCATCCAGCTCTGTCCGGTCAGCCGCCGGACGCTGGCTCGCTTCGGCCCGCGCCCGCGCCGCCTGCTGCTGCCGAAGGGCCTGCCGCGCCCGGGCGGCCTCCGTGTCGTCGTCGCCCTGCTCCTGCTGCGCGGGGTCGAGCGAGACGATCGGGTCGTCGTCGGTGTCAGGCATACGGCTCCTTTCCTTACCGGTTAAAGATGCCGCACCGCGGGGTCAGCGAACAGCGCCCGTGACCAGCCAGCCGTCGCGCCGTTCGCGGACGGTCAGAGTCAGGAAGCGCAGCAGCATGTACGCGCCGAAGGCCCACCACAGCGCGACGATTCCGCCGCCGAGCCAGAGCACCAGAAGGGCGAGCGGCACGTACAGCGCCAAGGCGATCACTCCGGCCAGTGCGAGGTACCGGCCGTCGCCCGCGCCGATCAGTACACCGTCCAGGACGAACACGACACCGTTCACCGGTTGCCAAAGGGCGGCCACGATCAGTACGGCGGCGAGCGTACGTCGTACGTCCGGATCGCTCGTGAACCACGGGACGTACACACCGCGCAGCCCCCACAGCGCGAGGCCGCCGATCAGGCCGGAGAAGAGGCCCCACCACATCATCCGGCGGGTGATCGCCCGGGTACCGGCCACGTCGCCGGCGCCGAGCGCGCGCCCGGTGAGCGCCTGTGCGGCGATCGCGATCGCGTCCAGCGCCAGCGCGAGGAACGACCACAGCGTGAAGGCGACCTGATGCGCCGCGACCGAGGTGGTCCCGAGCGCGGTGGCGACGAAGGTGAGCAGGATGATCGCGGCGCGCAGGGTCAGCGTACGGACGATCAGCGGTACGCCCATCTGCGCCGAGGCGAGGATGCCCGCGCGGTCGGGGCGCAGCTTGGCACCGTCGCGGCGGGCGCCACGGACCACCACAATCACCAGCGCGATGCCCGCGCCGGTCTGGGCCAGCGCGGTGCCGAGGGCGGAGCCGGCGATGTTGAGGTGGACGCCGTACACGAGCAGCACGTTCAGGCCGATGTTGGCGAGGTTCGCGGTGATCGCGACGACCATCGGGGTGCGGGTGTCCTGGAGGCCGCGGAGTACGCCGGTGGCGGCGAGCAGGAGCAGCATCGACGGGATGCCGATGCAGGAGATCCGCAGGTACGTGACCGCGTAGTCGGCGACGTCCGGTGACGGCTCGAACGCGGCGATCGCGTGCGGCGCGAGGATCACGCCGAGGATCGCCAGTACGACGCCGAGGACCAGCGCCAGCCAGAGACCGTCGATGCCCTGGGCAAGCGCGCCCTTGTGGTCGCCGGCGCCGATCCGGCGGGCGACCGCCGAGGTGGTGCCGTAGGCGAGGAAGACACAGACGCCGACGAGGGTCTGCAGGATGGTGCCGGCGACGCCGAGCGCGGCGAGCTGCGGCGTCCCCAGATGGCCGACGATCGCGGAGTCGGCGAGCAGCATCAGCGGTTCGGAGACGAGGGCGAAGAACGCCGGAACGGCGAGCCGGAGGATCTCCCGGTCCTGCGCTGGCAGCCATCGTCGACGTCTCACCGAGGCAGGTTACCCAGGCTGTGGGCGGGTCTTCGGAATTCGTCTCGTACTTTTTCTTCTCCACAGTTGTGAACTCGGGAAACCGCAGGTCAGGGCCTGGTTGTGCATTGTTGTCCCCAGTTATCCACAGGGTTGTGCCCAACCTGTGCACAGCCTGGTCCGGGGTTATCCACGGTTCGTGCACAGCCCCTGTGGACGTTCGAGTGGCCAGCGGCGACGGGTCCGGCGTACGGTCGCGAGGCTGGTGCCGGAGTCAGCGCCGGAAACTGTCGGCGGGGTGTGACTATGGTTCGAGCAGGTGTTCGAACCGCTCGCCGACGGCCGGTCGGCGGGTGGCCGGGGCAGCGGCGTGACGAGGAGGTCGGGCGAAGTGAGCGTGGCGGAGTTCCGCGGGGGCCAGGACGACGGCCACGAAGAGCGCAGTCCGGCGATGGGCTTCGACCGCACCCCACCGCAGGACCTGGCCGCCGAGCAGTGCGTGCTCGGCGCGATGATGCTCAGCAAGGACGCGATCGCGGACGTGATCGAGACCCTGCGCGGCACCGACTTCTACCGGCCGGCGCACGAGTCCGTCTTCGACGCGATCACGGACCTGTATGCGCGCGGCGAGCCGGCCGACGCGATCACCGTCGCGGCCGAGCTGACCAAGCGCGGCGACATGGCCCGGATCGGTGGCGCGCCGTACGTACACACCCTGGTCGCGTCCGTCCCGCTGGCGGCGAACGCGAGCTACTACTCGCACATCGTCCGGGAGAAGGCGATCCTGCGCCGCCTGGTCGAGGCCGGCACCAAGATCGTCCAGCTCGGATATGCGGGTGAGGGCGAGGTCGACGACGTCGTCGACGAGGCGCAGGCGGAGATCTACTCGGTCACCGAGAAGCGCACCGCCGAGGACTACGCGCCGCTGAAGGACATCATGGAGGGCACCCTCGACGAGATCGAGGCGATCGACTCCCGTGGTGACGCGATGGTCGGCGTACCGACCGGGTTCACCGACCTGGACGAGCTGACCAACGGGCTGCACCCCGGCCAGATGATCATCGTCGCCGCGCGTCCCGCGATGGGGAAGGCGCTGGCGCTCGACACCGCGCTGCCGACACCGACCGGCTGGACCACGATGGCCGAGGTTGCGGTCGGCGACCAGCTCCTGGACGCCGACGGGTTGCCGACCACGGTGGTCGCCGCGACCGAGGTGATGGTGGACCGCCCGTGCTTCCGGCTGTCGTTTTCCGACGGCAGCGCGATCGTCGCCGACGCCGAGCACCAGTGGCGGGTCGAGGACGGCGGTCGCCCGGTGATCTGCACGACCGCCGACCTGTACACGGCGATGTCGGCGAGTCCCGGGCTGACCCCGTCGATCCCCGGCTCGGCGCCGCGGCAGATCACCGGCCACGGCTTCCCGGCCGCGCTGACCGGCGAAGGCGAGCGGCGGCTCGAGTGGGTCGACCCGGTGGACAGCGTGCCGGTGCGCTGCGTCGAGGTGGACAACCCCGACCATCTGTACCTGGCCGGCAAGACGATGATCCCGACCCACAACTCCACCCTCGGCCTGGACTTCGCCCGCTCCTGCTCGATCCGGCACGGCCTGACCTCGTGCATCTTCTCGCTGGAGATGAGCCGCAACGAGATCACCATGCGACTGCTCTCGGCCGAGGCCAAGGTCCCGCTGCACCACATGCGCAACGGCAAGATGACCGACGAGGACTGGGCCCGGCTGGCCCGCAAGATGGGCGAGGTCTCCGAGGCCCCACTCTTCATCGACGACTCGCCGAACCTCACCATGATGGAAATCCGCGCCAAGGCCCGCCGGCTGAAACAGCGCCACGACCTCAAACTGATCATCATCGACTACCTCCAGCTGATGACGTCCGGCAAAAAGGTCGAGTCCCGCCAACTCGAAGTCTCCGAGTTCTCCCGCTCCATCAAGCTCCTCGCCAAAGAGCTGGAACTCCCCGTAGTAGCCATCTGCCAGCTGAACCGAGGCTCCGAACAACGCTCCGACAAACGCCCCATGGCCTCCGACCTCCGCGAATCGGGCTGCCTGACCGCGGACACCCGGTTGCTGCGGGCCGACACCGGCGCGGAGATCTCACTCGGAGAGTTGCTGGCGACGGACACTCGCGACATCCCGGTCTGGTCGCTCGACGACCGGTTGAAGCTGGTGCCGCGTACGCTCACGCATGCCTTCCCCAGTGGAGTGAAGGAGGTTTTCCGGCTGAAGCTGGCCTCCGGCCGGGAGATCAAGGCCACCGCCAACCACCCGTTCCTGACGTACGACGGGTGGAAGCCCCTCGGTGAGCTGGCGCCCGGCGCCCGGGTCGGATCGCTCCGGCATGTCCCGGCGCCGCTGCAGGTGCAGCCGTGGGACGAGGACGAGCTGACGATGCTTGCGCATCTGCTCGGAGACGGGTCGTTCGTCAAGCGTCAGCCGATCCGGTACGCGAGCATCGACGAGGCGAATCTGACCGCGGTCGCCGAGGCGGCGCGGCGACGATTCGGCATCACCGCGATCCGCCAAGACGCCGCCGCGCGGGTGACCACGCTCCGGCTGCCGGCGCCGTACCGGCTGGCCCGCGGGAAGCGGAACCCGATCGCCGCCTGGCTGGACGGCCTCGGCCTGTTCGGCCTGCGCAGCCACGAGAAGTTCATCCCGGACGGTGTTTTCGGCCTTCCGAAGGAGCAGCTCGCCCACTTCATCCGGCACCTGTGGGCCACCGACGGCTCGGTCCGCTGGGACGCGAAGCTCGGCCAGGCCCGGATCTACTACGCCAGCACCAGCCGCCGGCTGATCGACGACCTCGCCCGCCTCCTCCTCCGCCACAACATCTTCAGCCGGATCAAGACCGTGAAGAAGCCGGGGTACCGCGACGGCTACCACCTGTACATCTACGGCGCCGAGAACCAGAAGCGGTTCTGCGACGGCATCGGCGTCCACGGGCTGCGTGGGCTCAAGGTGCTGGAGGTCGCGACCGCACTCCGCGACGTGAAGGCGAACACGAACCTGGACACGGTGCCGAAGGACGTCTGGACCCAGGTCCGCGCGGTCCTTGCCGAGCGCAACGTTTCGCACCGCGAGTTCGCCACCGCGATGGGGACGAAGTTCTCCGGGTCGACGATGTGGAAGCACGCCCCGAGCCGCCAGCGCCTCGCCAAGGTCGCCGACATCCTCGACGACGCCGACCTCGAAGTACTCGCCACCAACGACATTTTCTGGGACACCATTACCTCGATCGAGCCGCTCGGCGAGCAAGAGGTGTACGACGCCACCGTCCTGGGCACCCACAACTTCGTCGCCGAAGGAATCGCCCTCCACAACAGTCTGGAACAGGACGCGGACATGGTGATCCTGTTGCACCGGGAGGATGCGTACGAGCGGGAGTCCACGCGCCCAGGGGAAGCCGACTTCATCGTGGCCAAGCACCGTAACGGCCCGACCGCCGACGTCGTCGTCGCCTTCCAAGGCCACTACTCTCGCTTCGTGGACATGGCCCACGACGGCTGATCGCTGTCGAGAAACAACTAGGATGCCCGCCATGACTTGGCGACGCTCAGCGACCGGTGTCATGGGTGTAGCGGCAATGGCGGTCATGAGCCTGGCCCTCGGCGCTTGTAGTTTGGCGAAGAGTTCCGAAAAGCCGGACGGGCTGGCGCTGGAGATCGTTGCGGGCGGCGGCACGGATGCCGTTGCCAAGACAGCCGCGGACGCCAAATTGACCGGCTACATGAGAGATCTCGAAGTCGGTCGTGACGGCGTGGTCAGGTTGCTGACCAGTGAAAACAACCGGGCCAGCATCTGGGTTTTCCAGCCTGGTGGCGCGGCCCGGCGAATCCAGGTCGATCCCAGCATCACAACAGCCACGCAGCTGGCGGTCGCGGACGACGGCACGATGTACGTCTCCCACCCAGTCAAGAGAGCAGGGCTCGTCTCCAAAGTCGACGCTGCAGGCAAAACAACACTGATCGTCGGCAACGGGAGCCTTGGGTTCACCGCCGACGGAGGCGTCGCGACGGGCCCTGCGTCGAGGATCACGGGCATCTCCGTCGACCGTCAGGGCCGTCTCGTGTACGGCGAGTTGCGCTTCTTCGACACAGCAAACCAGAACATCGGACTGGTCCGGCGCGTCGAGGCCAATGGCCGGGTCACCACGATCGCCGGCCGTTCAGTCACGCTACCGGAAGACGACTACTCGATCGGGATCGTACGATCGGTGAATCCGCCGGCCGGGACCATGGCACTGGACTGGTCACTACCAGGCATGTTTCAGCTCCGCAGCCTCACCACCGGCGATGACGGCACGATCTACTTCGAGTCCGATCGCGGAGTGCTCGCCGTCGTTCCGGATGGCACCATCCGTGCAGCCGCTCGCCGTCGCGACAGATCGTCCGCGCTGGTCGCGGACCGCCCCTTCACCCGTGAAGGTGACGCCGCCGATGCCGACCCGATGTTCCAGGAGGACGCCGGCATCACCGAGGACGCCGGCTACGTGACACTTCCGGTGCAGTACGGCCGTGTTGACAGCCCACACTCCGTGCCGCCGGCCTACCGATGGACGGGGCAATTCTCGGCAGGCGCACAAAGGATCGTCGACGCCGCTGCCAAGGGCGCGGAAGGTGACGAGCTGCAGAACCTGCTGCGGATCGTTCGCCCGGACGGTTCGCTGACGACTGCGGCGTGGGCCGTGGAAGGTGGTGCGATCCGGGCAGGCAAGCTGTACGTGGTGATCAGCAGCGGATACCGCGGTGAAGCGGTGATCGGACGGTTCGACCTGCCGAAGTGATCATCGGCCGCGTGAGCCGAGGACATCGGCATTGAAGTCGTCCCAGGCCGCCTGCTGCACTGCCGGGTCCTCCATCCAAGCAGCGTAGGCCCGCCGCGCAGCCTGAGACATCTCGGCGACCGGCCGCAGCGGATCTTCGGGATTACCCGTGGTGAACTTCGCTCCGTACTTCTTCTCGTAGCCGGTGGGGTCACCGGTCCAGGTCGTTCCGTGGGCGTCCCTAACCGGCGTGATGCCGGCTGCCAAGCTGTTGCGGGCTTTGGTCTGCCAGACCTTGTTGTCTCCCGCCCACACGCTGTCCGCCGCGATCTGCTGGGGGGTACGGTCCAGCCAGCCAACGATCATTGCTGAGACCGAGCCCTTTCCCGAGGCCTTGACGAACCCCGTGATCGTCTTGGCCGCGGCCGCACCGGCAGGACCGCCCTCCGCGAACAACGCCGCGCTCGCCGGGTCGACGAAGTAATCCACCCATTGCTTGACGTTCGCGTTGTAGTCGGCGGCTTCCTTGTTCGCGGCACTCTGCGTCGTGTTGAGCTGATCGAGGAACCAGCTTCTGAACCGCCCGTTCTGCCAATTCGAGAAATTGTTGGCGTCCTTGAACTTGGTCTCACCGGCGGTCACCGCGGCGGACTTCGCCTCGTACCTCGCGCGAAACAGCGTACTCAAGTAGCCGGCGCTCTTGGGGTCGCGCATGGCTTGCTGGATCAAGGCGGCCCAGGCGGTGGCCGGTGCCTCGATTCCGGGCCTGGCTGGGTCCGGTTGGTCGTAGTACTCCGGGACGGGTGGACCGCTGGCGACGGCCTCGAGGTCGTCGAAGTACTCGGTGGCGATGGCCGCGTAGGCGCTTTGGACGCCGGCGAACCTGGCTCGGTGCGGGTTGTCTCTGAGGTCGAGAAGCAGGCGCCGGGTGAGGGCCTCCGCCGGGTTGGCCCAGGTGGTGGTGCCGGCCGGGCGGGTGTTGTCGTACATCGCTCGGGCGTCGATGGTGGCGGCTCGGATGAAGGTTCCGAGTGGGTCGCCGAGTTGGCTGCGGGCTCCGTTGACCCAGCCGGGGCTCAGGCCTCGTGACATCGCCTGGATCGTGGCGAAGTTCTCCTCGTACAGTCTGGTCGCGGCGATGGGTGAGCGCGCAACGGCGGCGAGGACCTGGGCTGTGCGCTCGTTGTCGATACCGCGCCGGTCGGGCGCCAGGGCCAGGTTGCCGACGTGGACCAGCAGATCGTTGTCCCATTTGCCGAACTGCAGGAGCGGCAGAATGCCAGGAACACCTGGGAATCCAGTGAACCAGGTGTCGTCGAAGACGCGGCGGGAGCTGGCCGTGGCGAACAGGTTGGCGAGAGCGGGAAGCCGGTCGGCCTTCAGCTTGTCCTTTCCGAGCCCGGCTACGACCAGCCGGGTGGCGTGCGGGCCGAGTGCCTTCGCGAACGCCGCGGCGAAGTCGGGGTCGTGCTGGTTGGCCGCGAGCTCGTCCCAGACCGCGGCTGGAAGCCGGCCGGGTTCTTGGTATTGCGCTGCGAGTTCCTTTGCCCTGCCGATGGCTGCCGCGGTGCTGGTGAAGTTGCCGGCCCACTCTGTCGGCACCATAACCGGGTTCTGACCTAGCTGGAGGGCCTGACCCATGAGTTGCTGTGCCATGACATGGCGTCGCCGGAGCATCGGTAGCTCGGTCGCGATCCAGCTGCTGACCGTTCGCAAGCGGTCGATCGCACCGGTATCCAGGTTGACGGTGGTGTAGGCGGATCGCAGCTTGGGGAGCAGCGCGTCGAGCATCGCCTGGGTTTTGGCCAGGTCGCTGTTCATGGCGTCGAGCGCGTCCGGATCGATCCCGGCGAAGCCCTCTTCTTTCGGCTCAGGCATTGCCCAGCCGCCGCTGCCACAGCTGTGCCTCTTCCTCGCTGCAGGTCAGGGGTGTCGCGGCGAGCCGGTCAGCGACCTCGGCACCGAGGTTGGCCAACGCGAGGTTGTAGGTCGTGCGCTGACTACTCAGCTGCGTTCCCCACGACTCGGCGGTGGGGCCGCTCCACACGTTGCCGGCGGCAAAGTTCTGGTGCGGACGATCCAGTTGCCCGGTCAGGCGCTCCTGGACGCTGCGGACCGAACTTTGGACCTTCAGAAGGTACGCCCGGAGCGGATGTGGAACTGTCCCCATTCGACCATCGTAGGTGGAGGCCGGGTTCCCAGCTTCCGTTGCGAGCGTCGTTGCCACTTGCTGCAACCGCCGAGGCCCTGACGAGCTCGCGGAGAGGCCTGGGGCTTGGGGTCAGTGGGGTTTCCAGAGGGTGGCGGAGGTTGATTCTTGGGAGAGGAGGCGGAGGGAGGCGATCAGGGTTTCGCCGAGGATGGTGCCGATGACTACTGATTCGGCCAGTTGGTCGCGGGTGGGGTTGGTGGTGACGGCTGCTACTTCCAGTTTGGTGAAGGTTTCGACGGCGTCGGCGTAGGTGTCGAGGTGGTCGGCGAGGTTGGTTTGGCCGAGGGTTTCCATCGCGGCGAGGGTGTCGATCAGGGTGGCCAGGGCGGGGGCGTCGGGTTCGACCGACCAGCGGCGTTTCTGGATCAGGTCCTGGACGCGGGCGGTCGCGGTGGCGCGGGCCTCGGGGGTGGTGGTGACGCGGCGGGGCGGGGTGAGGGCGCGGTGCGCGCGGCCGATCTGGTCGTGCAGGGACTCGGTGTCGTCGTCGAGTGACTCGAGGATTTCCTTCACCTGCGCCAGCGGGACCTGAGCCAGGTCGATCAGCGCGCGGATCAAGCGCAGCCGCCGGATGTGCGCCTCGCCGTACGCCGCCTGGTTCGGGCTGCTCAATTCGCCCGCGGGCAGCAGGCCCTCACGCAGGTAGTACTTGATCGTCGGCACCGGGACGTCCGTCGCCTTGCTGAGTTCCCCGATTCGCATCCGCTTGCCTTCCTGTTGTCTCTGATGGATAGTATCAGTATCCATAAGCGGATACCTTCGCTATCCATTAAGGAGTTGACACAGATGATTCCCCTGGTGCTGATCCTGGCGACGCTGGGGTTTCGCGGGCTGGGCGTCCTCGGCGTACGCCGGTTCGCGACCTGGCCGGCGAGCGCGGCGTACGGGATGGCGCTGATGCTCCTGTTCACCGCGAGCGCCCATTTCGTCCCATCCAGCGTGACGGTGATGCCGAACCACGCCGACATGGTCCGGATGGTCCCGCCGTTCCTCCCGTACGCCAGTGCGCTCGTCTACCTCACCGGCGTACTCGAACTACTCGGCGCCGCCGGACTGTTGCGCACGGCAACCCGCAAACCGGCTGGGTGCGCGTTGGCAGCGCTCTTTGTCGCACTGCTGCCGGCCAACATCCATGCGGCCGTCGCCCAGGTCCCGTTCGCGGGCGGCGCGGCGACACCGCTCTGGCAGCGCATCCCGGAGCAGATCCTGTACTTGGCCGTAGCACTCTGGATAGCGCGGACGGCGAACACCCGCACCATCACCCCAGTCGAAGAGAGCGTGTACTCATGAGCGACGCATCCCGGATTCTTGCCGGCGTCATCCTGCTCACCGTCGTGACGATTCAGTTCGGCGGCTACTTCATGACCAAGATCGTCCGCGGCCAGGTGCCGATGACCGATTTCCAGAAGAACTTCGCGCGGGCCGGCCACGCCCATGCCGGCGTGCTGGTGATCCTGAGCCTGGTCGGCCTGCTCTGCGTCGACCAGACGAACCTGGGCGGCTTCCTGCTCTGGGTCGCGCGGCTGGCGATCCCGCTCGCGGCGATCCTGATGTCCGGCGGCTTCTTCGCCTCGTCGGCCGGCAAGGACCGGACCCAGCCGAACCAGTTCATCTGGGTGCTCTGGCTCGGCGCCGCGTCACTGACCATCGGCGTCCTCACCCTCGGCATCGGCCTGATCGTGGCCTGAGGCAACCGAATCACCCGCGGCCGCTGAATCACTTGAGGCAGCAAACGCCCGCTCGAGCCGGCCGCCCACCCGGGCGATCAGTGCGGCCGTCTCCGCCGTCGCATGCTCCACGACAAACGGCCCGAGCACCGCAATCGCCGCCACCTGTGTCAGCAGCATCGCCGGCGAATCCGCGCTGAACCGCACCACACAAGACGACGGCCCGGTCTCCTCGACCACGCCGCGTACGACCCCCTCGAACGCCGATGTCACCGCCGACGCCGGCGCTTCGACCGCCAGCCGGACACTGTGCCGGTACTGCGCCGAAAGGAACGATTCCACCAGGTACGACGACGCATCAGCCGCCGGCAGTACACGTGGAGTGAACTGATGCAGTACCGGCGTCACCGCACCGATCCGATCGGCCCGGAAGATCCGCCAATCGTCCCGTTCCGGATCGAACGCGAGCAGGTACCACCGCCAGGCGAGTGTGAGTAGCTGATGCGGCTCCACCCGCCGGCGCGTGGTCGCGCGTTGCCGCCCGTGGTAGTCGAAGGCAACGAGTTCGTGGTTCCGGCAACAGCGCGCCAGCACGGCGAGTACGCCCGGATCGACCTGCGGTATGCCGGGCCGGGGCACTGCCTCGGTGGCCGAACTGACCGCCGCGAGTTGGGGCCGGAGCCGCGCGGGCAGCACTTGTTCCAGCTTCGCCAGCGCGCTCATCGAGCTCTCGGCCATCCCGGTCACGCCGCCGCCGGCCGCGCCGACCAGGCCGAGTGCAACGGCGATCGCCTCGTCGTCATCCAGTTGCAGCGGCGGCAGGCGGGTACCCGAGCCGAGCCGGTAACCGCCCGCGGTCCCGGTCGTGCCGGTCACCGGGTAGTCGAGCCCGCGCAGCCGGTCGACATCCCGGCGTACGGTCCGCTCGGTGACGCCGAGCCGCTCAGCAAGCTCACGACCGGACCACTCCCGGCGGCTCTGCAGCAACGACAGCAGCCGGAACAGGCGACCAGGCAACTCGCTCATCCAGCCATTGTTGCTTGCGGACAGCTCCTGTCCGCAAGGGCTCATAGCGTGAGAGCCATGCTGACAACGACAAGCACCGAGTACGACGACGCGCGACTCGGCTTCCAACGCCGCGATCCGCACCGTCCGCAGGCGATCTTCCAGGTCACGAGCGCCGCCGGCATCGAGGAGGCGGTCCGGTACGCGATCGACCATGACCTGAAGATCGCTGTCCAAGCGGCAGGACATGGTCTGACCAGGGGCATCGACGGCGGCGTACTGATCGCGACCCGCGACTTCAACGGCGTGACGGTCGACGCGGAGCGGAAGACAGCCTGGATCGACGCCGGTGCGACCTGGCGTGACGTCATCGCCGCGACCGCACCGCACGGCCTGGCGCCGTTGTCGGGTAGTTCGCCCGCGGTCGGCGCGATCTCGTACACGCTCGGTGGTGGTCTCGGATTGATGGCCCGCCGGTACGGGTACGCGGCGGATCACGTCCGGCGGATCGAAATCGTGACGGCGGATGGCGTACGAAGGAACGCCGAGGACGCCCCGGACTTGTTCTGGGCACTGCGCGGCGGCGGTGGCAACTTCGGCATCGTCACCGGCCTCGAGGTGGAGCTCTTCGACGTACCCACCTTGTACGGCGGCAGCCTGTACTTCGACCTGGCGGAGCACCCGTCCGTACCGGAAGCGTGGCGGAAGTGGACCGAGGACGTGCCGGAGGAGGTGACGTCCGCGATCGCGATCCTGCCGATCCCGGACATCCCGCAGGTGCCGGAGCCGGTGCGCGGGAAGTACGTCGCGCAGGTACAACTCGCGATCCTCGGGGACCGCGGCGCAGAGCTGATCGAACCGCTGCGCGCGATCGGTACGCCGGCCATCGACACCGTCGGCGAGCTGCCGTACACCGAGTCCGGCGCGATCTTCGCCGAGCCGGATCACCCCGACAGCTACACCTCACACAACGTACTGCTCAGCGGCCTGGACGCGCTGGCGACCTTGCCCAAGCTGGCCGGCCCAGGCGCGGCCAAGATGTGCATCATCGGCATCCGCCACCTCGGCGGCACACTGGCCCGCGAACCGGAGCTCCCGAACGCGATCGGTCACCGCGACGCCGCGTACTCGCTCACTGTGCTGAGCCCGCGCGAAACCGATGCGACCGAGCTGCATCAAGAGATACTGGAGCCGTGGCGCACCCAGGTCGTTGGCCGGTCCCTCAACTTCAGCTTCGCCGACCTGACCGCCGACGAGGTGGCCGAGGCGTACGACCCCGGCGACTACAAGCGCCTCACCGACCTCAGGCGCCGGTACGACCCGAGCCGCCGCCTCTGGCCGAACCATCAGCTTTAGCAATCAACTCTTCCACCAGCGCGCCCTTCGCGTCGACGTACGCGGCTCGATCAGTGTGGAGCAGGTGCGCCAACTCGCGCTTCCGCTCGGCGTACCGCTCCCGATCGGCCGCGTTCGTCCGCAGATGGTCGCGGAGCAGTACGTGGTCCCGATGCGCTTTGTTGCCATCAACAACGACATACAGATGGTGGTAATGCGCCGCATCCGCCGGTAACGCGAACGCCTCGCGCCCCGGGATGCCCTGATCGCCCTCATGCCGGTAGCCGGCCGCGGTCAACCGCTCAATCGCTGCGGGCACCAGCTCGGCCGACGGTACGACAACGTCGAGGTCGATGATCGGCTTGGCCGCGAGACCAGGCACCGATGTACTCCCGACATGCTCCACCTGATGGGGAAGTCCGGTCAGGTACGGCATCAGCCGGGCGTGGATCTCCGTGAACCAGAGCGGCCACCGCGGGTCGTACTCGACGACCTCGGCGGGTGCGCTCACAGCGCGGCGGTCACGTCGATCTCGACCAACTGCCCCTGGAAGCCGAGCTGCGCGACGCCGAGCAGGGTGCTCGCGGTCGTGAAGGCCGGGGCGAGAGGGGAGTCGTTGAGCTGTGTCCAGACAGCGGCGAGGTCGGGCTGGTTCGTGCTGGCCACGTAGATGACCGTGCGGACGACGTTCTCAGGGGTGGCGCCGGCGGCCTCGAGCGCGGTCAGGATGTTCGAGATCACCTGGGCGGTCTGCCCGGTGAGGCCGCCCTCGGCCAGCTCACCGGAGGGTTGCAGCGGGCACTGCCCGGCCAGGTAGATCAGAGTGTCGGCCTGGACGCGGGTCACGTGGTGATAGCCAGGCGTGGAATGCAGTCGGTCGGGATTGCTCCGCTCGATCGTCACACTCCGACCCAACGCGATGCATCAGCTCCGGGTCAACAGATTTACCACGTACCGCTTCTGCCACGGCGTCTCCACGGCATGCTTGTCATAGTGGCTGCGCACGTAATCCACAGCCTGGTCGGACGGCACGCCGTCAAGCACGGCGAGGCAAGCGAGCGCCGTGCCCGTACGCCCCCGGCCGCCGCCGCAGGCGAGCTCGACCCGGCCGGTCCCAGTCCGTTCGAGCGCTTCGCGGAAGACCGTCAGCGCCTGCGCGCGATCCGCCGGCAGCCGGAAATCCGGCCACTTCAGCCAGCGCGTCTCCCACGGTACGTCCGGTGGTTCGCTGCCGAGCAGATAGACGCCGTACGTCGGGAACGGCTCCGCGGCCGGACCGCGCCGCAAACCCCGCCCGCGCACAAGCCGGCCCGAGGGCAGTTCCATCACGCCTGGTGTGTCCTTCTCCCAATGACCCACGCACCCAACCTACCGATTCTCAGAAGTACTGCCTCTCAGTGCGGATCGAGTCGCCGATCAGGTCGAGCAGGGCGGCCACTGCTCTGCTCGGCCGGCGGTCGGCGGTCACCACCGACAACGTCCAGGTCAGGGTGACGTCGGTGATCCGCAACTTGTGGACGCCGGGCTCGGCGTCGAGTTGCACGTCGGGAAGTACGGCGACGCCAAGGCCGGCCCGTACGTACTCGGGGACCGTGGTCAGCTCCGGGATCTCGACCTGAATCCGGCGCGGCCGCCCGATCGCGTCGAACGCCTGGTCGACCTGCTTCCGGTTCCCGAACCCGGGCGGCATGTCGACGAACCTTTCGTCCGCGAGATCCTCGAGGCGTACGCCGTCCCGCCCGGCCAGCCGATGCGCCGCCGGGACCAGCGCGACGAACGGTACGGTCGCAATGTCGCGTACGTCGAGACCGCTCAACTCCGGTCGCGCGAGACCGAGCAGTGCGACATCGAGCCGCCCGTGCCGGAGGTCGTCCGCGAGGCCGGACGATCCGGTCGGCGAGGTCGCGACCTGTACCTCGACCAGCGGGTACTTCCGGTGGAACGCACCGAGCAGGTCGGCCAGATCGACCAGGCTGAGCCGGGCGAGCGTACCGATCCGGACATTGCCGCGGAGACCGGACGACGCCTCCTCGACCGCGGCGCGGGCCCGGTCGAGTGCCTCCAGCGCGGCCTTCGCCTCGGGCAGCAACGCCTGGCCGGCGGCCGAGAGCACCACGCGCCGGGTCGACCGGTCGAAGAGGGTGGTCTTCAGATCGTTCTCCAGCGACCTGATCGCGGCCGACACCGTGGATTGCACGGTGAACAGCCGCTGCGCCGCGCGGGTGAAGCTCAGTTCCTCGGCGACCGCGACGAAGTACTCGAGCTGTCGGCTGTCCACAGGCCTAATTTATCGGATTTTCCGATAAGAGCATCCGAGAACTTTCGTTGGACTCGATAGATCGCGCGCGGCACGCTGGAATCATGTCCACCATGACGTCCACGCGGGCCGTCCGGCTCGCGCATGCCCCAGGGTTCTGGGTGATCGCGGCGGCCTTCCTCACCACGATGGCCTTCTCGACGATCCCGACCCCGCTGTACGCGATCTACCAGCACCGCGACGGCTTCCCGACGTACGTGATCACGGTGATCTTCGCCAGTTACGCGGTCGGGGTGATGGCCTCGCTGTACCTGGCCGGGCATGTCAGCGACTGGCTCGGGCGGCGGCGGGTCGCGTTGCTCGCCGTCCTCGCGGAGGCGCTGTCGGCGGCGATCTTCCTGATCTGGCCGGCGGTTCCGGGGCTGCTGCTGGCTCGGTTCATCTGCGGCGTCGGGGTCGGCGTACTGACCGCGACCGCCACCGCGCACTTGTCGGAGTTGCGCAAGATCGCGCGCCCCGACGAGGACCCGGCGCGGTCGGCATTGATCGCGAGCATGGTGAACCTGGGCGGGCTCGCGTTCGGTCCGCTGGTGGGTGGATTGCTCGCGGCGTACGTCGACGCGCCGCTGCAGCGTCCGTACGAGCTGTTCTTGGTGTTGCTGTTGATCAGTGCGCTGGGGATCGCGATGGTGCCGGAGACGGTGGAGCGGCTGGAAGAGCGGCCCGCGTACCGGCCACAGCGTGTCGCGGTACCGTCGTCCGTACGCCCGCTGTTCTTCGCGTCGGCGATCGGGGCCTTTGCGGCGTTCGCGATCTTCGGTCTGTTCACTTCGCTCGCGCCGACGTTCCTGGCCGGCGTGCTGCACCACCCGTCGCGGCTGCTCGCGGGCGTTGTCACCTTCGCCGTGTTCATCGCGGGCGCCGGGAGTCAGGTCGTCTTCGTCCGCCTGTCCCGCCCGGCCCAGTTGCGCCTCGGCCTGATCGCGATGTCAGTCGGTCTGGTCGGAGTAGCCGTCGGCGGCCTGATCCCCAACCTCTACCTCTTCGTCATCGGCGGCATCGTGGCAGGCGCAGGCGTAGGCCTCGTCTTCCGCGGCGCCGTAGCCACCGCCGCCTCCCTGGCCGACCCCTCCTCCCGAGGCGAAGTCCTGGCCGCCCTGTTCCTCATCGCCTACGCAGGCCTGGCAATCCCTGTCCTCCTGATCGGCCTAGGCATCGCCCTACTCCCCGCCGAGGTAGCCCTCCTCATCTTCTCCACCCTCATCCTCATCCTCGTCAACACCGCCGTATTACGAATGCTCGCCGCCCACAAGCAGTGATCTGATGCAGGTGTGGACCTGGAACGCGACTACGGCCTGACCGTCACCTCGCTCGAACCACACCAGGGCGGCTTCGCCACCGACGGCTGGGTGGCAGACCGGCGCTGGTTCGTGAAGATGTGGAAGCCCGGGGCGGATCCGCTGGGCCTGGAACTGCTCGGCGCGCTCCGTCGCGCCGGCCTGCCGGTGATTGAGCCGGTACGAACCATGCGTGGCGAATTATTCGCGATGAACGGCGACCGCGCTTACGCCGTTTTCCCCTACGTGCAAGGGCGTACGGCCGCCTGGTCCGACTGGCGGGTCGTCGCCCAGGCGATGCGGCAGGTACACGAGGTGCAACTCGACCTGCCACCCGCGACGACTGACGAACCCACGATCGACACCCTGACCCGAAACCTCCAGCACCCGTGGATCGCGGACCGCGCCGACGAACTGACGACGGCGATCACCCGGCTCGACGGCGTGCGCGAGCGGCTCGCGACAAAGCCGGTACGAAAGGTCGTCTGCCACACCGACCTCCACGGCTTCAACCTGTTGATCGACGACGCGGGCGAGGTCGCCGCGATCCTCGACTGGGAGCAGGCGGTGATCGGTCCGCGTGAGTTCGACCTCTGGGTCGCGGCGGACGGCGACCAGCTGTCCGAGTTCCTCGACGCGTACGGCGCCGACGACCTCGATCTCGATCACCTTGAGTTCGCGTTGCTCGCCCGGGGGCTGCGTGATCTGGCGGCTCGGGTGCTGAACGAGGTCGATCGGCCAGGGGTCGAGACGTGGGGATTCGATCGGATTCGGCGGTTGGACAGTGATCTTGAGGTCTTTCGCGGGTACTGCTAGGCGGCGGCGCCGGGGCCTGGGAGGAGGTTGATGTTGTTGCCGTGGATGGGTTTTCCGCAGGTGGCGCAGGTGAGGGTGGCGTGGGTGATTTCGCCGCAGGTGTGATGCTGGTACAGGACGGGCGGACCGGCTTGTCCGGCCAGCCATTTGTCGCCCCAGGCAACCATCACCATCAGTACGTCGACCAGCTCCATGCCCTGATCGGTGAGTACGTACTCGTAGCGCGGCCGGTTGTCGTACGCGCGGCGCTCGATGATGCCGCGGTCGACGAGATGGTTCAGTCGCTCGGTCAGCACCTTGCGGGAGATGCCGAGGTCCGCCTGGAGCTGCTCGAAGCGGGAGAACCCGACCCAGATGTCACGCAGGATGAGCGGCGACCAGGCCTCGCCGATCACGTCCAGGGTGCGCGCGATCGAGCACGCCATCGCACTGAAATCCGTTCGCTGCATAGGACAAGTCTAGCAATTGGGGTTCCCTGAGGGAACTCCATCATGCTACGGTCTCTTCAAGGAACTCCAACCGGAAGGTGACGACGGATGAGCAAGGTGATTTGCGCACTGGCGGTCTCGGTCGACGGGTACATCACCGGCCGCGACTCGGGCCCGGATCGCGGTCTCGGGGACGCGGCGATGCTGTTCGACTGGTACTTCGACGGTGACACCCCGAGCCGGGAGTTCGACGGATTCAAGCTGAGCGCACCGAGCGCCCGGGTGTTCGACGCACTCGCGGGCCGGGTCGGCGCGGTCATCGCCGGGCACAAGACGTACGACGACTCCGGCCACTTCGGCGGCGGCGGTCCGCACCCGAACGCCAAGCTGGTCGTACTGAGCCACGGCCCGGTCGCCGAGATCAGCGAGCAGCAGACGCTCGCCAACACCATCGAGGACGCGGTCGCCGCGGCGCGCAAACTCGCGGACGGCAAGGACGTCGGCCTGATGGGCGGCGGCACCGTGACGGCCGCCCTGCAAGCCGGTCTTGTCGACGAGCTCGTACTCCACCAGGTCCCGATCCTCCTCGGCGCCGGCCGCCCGTTCTTCCAGGAACTCCCACAGCACATCCGCTTGAACCTGCTCGAAGCAGTCCCCGCCCCCGGCGTCACCCACCTCCACTACGAGATCGCCCGCTGACGCTCCACCACGAGATCGCCCGCCGAACTCCCACCACGACTTCACCCGCCGAACTTCGACCACATCGCACGCCGAAGGAGTACAACCATGCTGAACCCCGCCGTCCGCCGCGCCGTCGAGAGCGCCTCGATCGCCCACCTCGCCACCGTCCTCCCCGACGGCTCCCCGCACTCGATCCCGCTCTGGGTCAGCACCCTGGACGACAACATCGTCTTCCTCACCGGCCCCGACTCCCAAAAGGCCCGCAACCTCCGCCGCGACCCCCGCGTAGCCCTCTCCCTGGCCCCCGTCGACAACCCCTACGAGCCAGTCATCATCCGCGGTCGCGTCACCCACTGGATCGACGGCGAAGAAGGCTGGGCCCTCGTCGACCAAATCGCCATGAAGTACATCGGCCAGCCCTACGGCCGCGACCAGGCCCGCATCATCGGCGTCATCGAACCAGAACACCAGACCGTCGGAGTCTAGGATTTCGCGTATGGGTGTGACTGTGGCGGTTGGGGAGCAGGACGCGTACCTGGCGCGGGTTGGGCGGGTGGGGATGTTGTTGCTGCCGATGATCACCGGGATTGGGGAGCAGGTTCGTGCCTGGGCGGATGAGTTGGCGGGGGAGGGGATTACGGCGTTGGTTTGGGATCCGTTCAAGGGGCGGAGTACTGACAACGCGACCCGTGAAGAGCTCAGTGGGATGTTGCGGGAGATGGATGATGACGCCGCGCTGGCTGAGCAGGGGGCGTTGCTTGACTATTTGGCGGACGAGCTGGGGTGTTCCAAGCCCGGCGTGATCGGGTGGTGCCTGGGTGGGCGGTTCGCGTTCTTGCTGGCGGCGCGGGATCAGCGGGTGTCCAACGTGATCGCGTTCCACCCGACGGTGCCTTCGCGGTTGCCGGCGCATCACACGTACGACGCGATCGCCGAGGCGGCCGCGATCACGGCCCCGGTGCTGGTCAGCTACCCGAGCGCCGACACCGCCGTACCAAACGCGGACTTCGAGACCCTGCAGACCGTGCTCCAAGCACGGACGACCGGTGCGACCTTCACGCAGTACTTCCCCGGCGCGGACCATGGTTTCTCGGACAAGTCGCGGCACGGCAAGGACGTCAACGCGGACGCGTACCGGCTGGCGTGGCCGCAGGCGTTGGCGTTCATGAAGTCGACGGTTGCCTGAGCGCTGACTCCAGCCGGCGGCGCAGCTCACCGAGCCGGCCACGCCCAGCCGCACCTTCCGGGTACCGCGCCAGAACCTCCCGCACCACGACCGGCACCCGCTCGATCGCCCAGCGAATCACCGCATCGCCGTCCGCCGGTTCTCCAGAAGCAAGCTCAAGCGCGTACGCCGCGTACTGCGCCGCCGCGATGATGTGCTTCACCTGTGTAGCCGCCGCGAACGGATGCAAGTACGCCGAACCGGCCGCGCCAACGGCTGCCCGCGCAGCCGCCTCAGCCGCCGGGTCGACCATCTCTCCGGCCGCCTTCAACGCGGCGAACGCGCCGGTCCGGATTGCCTTCGTTCTGTTGCCTCCGGCACCGAACTCACGGACCACTTCGATCGCGTCCCGGGGCCGGCGGTCGTCCGGAGCGACCGCCTCGAAGACGGGCAGCGCCTGCTCCGCGCATTCGGCTGTCCACAGGCTCAGCGCGCGCAGCTCATCGAGACTCAAGGGGATTGCCGGGTGGCTCATGAGCCTCAATCGTATCGTTGGACACCGCGCTTTAAGCTTTCACGCGGCCCGCCGGTGGGCGGTAGGCGTGGTACCGCGCACCCGCTTGAACGCAACGCTCAACGCGAACGCGTTCGCGTACCCGACCCGCCGGGCGATCGCCTCGACCGTGTCCTTGGTCGAGCGAAGCTGATCCGCGGCGAGGGTGATCCGCCAGCCGGTCAGATAACTCATCGGCGCCTCACCGACCAGCGCAGTGAACCGCCGCGCCAGCGAAGCACGCGACACCCCGACGCGTTCGGCGAGCTCGGTGACGTTCCACGGGTAGGCCGGGTCCTCGTGCAGCAGCCGCAAGGCGGTGCCCGCGACCGGGTCGGTCTGCGCCTGGTACCAACCGGGCGCATGCGAATCCGGCCGGGCGAACCAGGCCCGCAGCGTGGTGATCAGCGCCAGATCCAGCCACCGGTCCAGCACGCTTTGCTGCCCGGGCGCGTCCCGCTGGATCTCGCTGGTGATCATCTCCATCACGGCGCCCGCGACCTCACCGGCCGGAACGACGAGCACCGGCGGGAGCGCCTTCACGAGCCGCCGGCTGACATCACCAGCCAGTTGATAGGTGCCGCTGGCAACCATCACCTCGCCTTGCTTGCGGCTGCCGTAGGTACGCACGCCGAGCCGGGCCGAGTAGTCAATCGGTGCCCCAGGCAACGGTTCGCAGAGGCCGCCGGGATGGATGCGCAGTTGCGGCGCCCGATCCGCGGTATCGGCCACGACGTACGGCTCCGGGCCGGTGAAGATCGCGACGTCGCCCTGCTCGAGCCGCAGCGGTTCCATGCCGTCCCGGGTGATCCAGCCGGAACCGCGGACCAGGGTCGCGAGCGCCAGCGGCGCCTCGTCCCGGATCTCCAGCGACCAGGGCAGATCGAGGATGGTCAGGTTGAACACCCCGTCCTGGGCGCGCGTTCCGGCCAGCAGTTCGTCGAGTACGTCCATAAGCCGAGCGTACGGGATGCTGAGCGTCACGGACATCGAATTGCGCCGTACGACCATGGTTTGTCTCACTGATCCGGGATGGACTGTGGACATGACGACGACACCGATTCTGATTCTCAGTGGCAAGGGCAAGACCGGTCGCCGGGTGGCGGCGCAGCTGGACCGGCGGGGCGTCCCGTACCGGCTGGCGTCCCGGTCCAGCGAGCGGCGGTTCGACTGGTACGACGAGAGCACCTGGGCGGACACGCTGGCCGGCGTGGACACCGCGTACCTGGCGCCGCCGGTTGGGCCGACCGGGCTGACCCAGGCCGGCAAGTTCATCGCTCAGGCGCGCGGCCTCCGGCGGCTGGTGCTGCTGTCCGGCCGCGGCGTCGGCAGCCCGGGCCGCGACTTCGCCGTGTACGACGGTCAGCTCGAACTGGAGAGCGTGGTGCAGGCGAGTGACCTGGACTGGACCATCGTGCAACCGGCCTGGTTCGCCCAGAACTTCAGCGAGGACTTTCTCCGGTACCACGTGCTGGCGGGCGAGCTCCGGTTGTCCACAGGTACCGGCGCCGAGGCGTGGATCGACACCAATGACGTCGGCGACGTGATGACCACGGCGTTGCTCGACCCCGCGTACGTGGGTCGCGTGCTTCCGCTGTCCGGTCCGCGCACGCTCACGATGACCGAGATCGCGGCCGAACTGTCCACAGCCGCCGGCCGCACCATCTCGTACGTCGACCTGAACCCGGAAGCACATGTCGCCGAAATGCTGGAGCAAGGGCTGATCCAGGAGGATGCCGAGGCGGTCCGGGATCTGTTCGCGGTGATCCGCAACCACCGCTCGGAGTACGTATCGGACGGCGTCGAGCAGGTCCTCGGCCGCCCGGCCCGCGACTTCACCGACTGGGCCCGCGAGACGGCCAAGACCGGAGTGTGGGACCAGTAGCCCCAGATGCCCAGGCCATCACAGTCGCTCCGATCGGGCGCCGCTCAGCGTGCTGCCGAGCGCACCCGGGCAATTGTGATGGCCTGGCGATCCGGCTCAGCGCTGCATGGACAGCCACTCGTCGTGCGTGAGCTCCCGCAGTTCCGACGCGGGCGCCTTCGCGCGGCGATCCGTACCGCCGCCGACGGCGCCGCCGCCGAAGACGATGTTCGCCCAGTTGTTCTGCGCGATCAGGGTCGACGTCACCTTGTCACCGTTGATGTCCGCCGCGGTGGTGGTGTCGTTGGTGTCACCATCACAGTTCCAGTCGATCGGCAGGTTCGCCGCGCCGGCGGTGGTCCGGGTCGTACCGTCCGGGCACTTCCAGCTCGTCTTGTATCCGGCGCCGAGGCTGCCCAGACCGACCGTTTCGTCCGGCCTGCCCTCGTAGATCGACGTCGGCTGGACGCTGGAGTACCCCCAGTACTTGGAGCCGTCCGCCTTGAGTACGCCGCCGAGCTGGAACGAGTAGTTCATCACGCTCAGGTAGTTCGGCTTGTAGTTCAGGTTGTCGGCGCCGCCGTGCTTCAGGCCGATGTTGTGGCCGAGTTCGTGCACGAACGTGCCGACGTTGGTGTCGTCGGTGGCGTTCCAGTTGCAGCGCGGGCCGACCGTGACGATGAACGTGTCGTTCGGGATGTTGAAGGCCTGGCCGCTGCTGCAGCCGCCGTCGTAGCTGTCGCCCCAGATCATGTAGTGGAAGACCGCCTTGCGCGCCGCCGCGAAGTTGGCCGCCTTGATCGCGTTCGTCTGGGTCGCGGACGGGTTGAGATCCGCGTCGTACGTGACCTCGTTGCCGCCGCCCAGGTTGTACTTCGCACCGCGCGCGGACCCGGCGTCGAGGTGGATGTTCACCCCGGTGCTGCCGTCCGGGTTGCTGACCGGTGCGGTCGCGAAGACCTGGACGATCCGGTCCAGCGCCGCCGTGCTGGCGAGCAGACCGTTCATGTAGTCCATCTCGACGAACAGGTCCTTCTTCTTCGGGTTCGCGCCCATGGCGGGCAGGTCGACGTCGATCACGCCGTCGCCGTCGGCGTCGTACCCGTTGGTCTCCCAGCTGTCGGGAAGCGAGTCGCCATCGGTGTCCGTGGCCAGGACGGTCGAGGCACCAACGGTTGTGGTCACGTGGCCGGAAGAGGGTGTCATCGCGACGGCGCTCGAGGCAGCCAGGGCGGCGGCGGCCAGCGAGGTCAGGGCGGTGAGTACGGCGGGGCGGGGCCTCATCAGATCTCCTAGGTGGGCGGTGGGTGATCTGAGCGCTACCGTAGGTGAAAACTTCCGTTGGGAGCGGCGCAGCCGGGCCATGGCTCAATTGGGCCAAATCCAAGTAGCGGACAGATTCCGGCCTCTACTAGTGGCAAGCTGAGTGCCATGTCCGAAACGTCCGCCCGACTGCTCGCGCTGCTGTCGTTGCTGCAGGCCCGCCGCGACTGGCCGGGGATGCTGCTCGCCGAGCGGCTCGAGGTCAGCCCGCGCACGGTTCGCCGCGACGTGGACCGGTTGCGTGAGCTCGGCTATCCGGTCCGCGCGACCAAGGGCCCGGACGGCGGGTACCGCCTGGACGCGGGCGCCGACCTGCCGCCGCTGCTCTTCGACGACGACCAGGCGATCGCCGTCGCGGTCGCGCTGCAGACCGCGACCACCTCGGTCACCGGGATCGAGGAAGGTGCGTTGCGCGCGCTCGCCACGGTCCGCCAGGTGATGCCGGTCCGCCTTCGCCAGCGGGTCGATGCGTTGCAGGTGACCACGGTCGACCGGTACGCGCATCGCCGTACGCAGATCGACTCCGATCAGCTGATCGCGATCGGCATGGCAGTACGCGCGCAGGAGGTGCTGCGCTTCGACTACGCCTCGCCGGGTACGCCTGCCGGCGAGTGGCCGCCGCCGCGCCGGACCGAACCGCACCACCTGGTCACGTGGGGCGGCCGGTGGTACCTGGTCGGCTGGGATCTGGATCGCAACGACTGGCGTACGTACCGGGTGGACCGGATGACGCCGAAGACACCGACCGGTCCGAGGTTCGTACCGCGCGACCTGCCGACCGCGGACGTGGCGACCTTTATCGCGAACCGGTTCCGCGGCCAGGACCAGCAACCGTGCCGTGGCGAGGCGATCCTGCAACGAAAGGCGTCGGACATCGCGCAGTGGGCCGGCCACGGCGCAGTGGTCGAGGAGCTCACGCCGACAAGCTGCCGGCTCGTACTCACCGCCTGGTCGTGGACCGCGCTGGCGGCGACGTTCGGCATGTTCGAGTGCGACCTGCAGTTGGTCGGTCCACAAGAGTTGAAGGACGCCGCGACCCAGCTCGCGGCGCGTTACCGGGAGGGGACAGCGTGACTTCGGAACTGATCGTGGTGGATGCGGCGGCTTGGCGGGCGTGGCTCGACGAGCGGCATGCGGATCAGCCGGAAGGGGTCTGGCTGGTGCTCGCGCGGAAGGGGTTCACCACGCCGACCAGCCTGACGTACGCGGAGGCGCTCGACGAGGCGCTGTGTTACGGCTGGATCGACGGGCAGAAGAAGAGTCGCGACGAGCGGACCTCCGTGCAGCGGTTCACCCCGCGGCGCGCGCGGAGCACCTGGTCGCAGCGGAACGTGGGCAAGGTCGCGCAGCTGGAAGCAGACGGACGGATGCATTCGGCCGGCCGCGCCGAGGTGGAGCGGGCGAAGGCGGACGGGCGCTGGGAGAAGGCGTACGCGGCGCCGAGCAAGCAGGAGGTGCCGGAGGACCTGGCGGCGGCGCTGGCCGCGGAACCGAAGGCGCAGGCGATGTTCGAGATCCTGACCAGCGCCAACCGGTTCGCCGTCGTGTACCGGGTGAACGGAGCGAAACGGCCGGAGACCCGGGCTCGGCGGATCGCCCAGTTCGTCGAACAGCTGAGCCGCGGCGAAACCGTCTACCCGCAGAAGCGCACCCTCTAGAGCATGTCCAGCGTGGCGTCCTGGCCCGCGGTGAGCGGGAAGTACGCGATGAACGTGACGCCCTCGTCGGCGGTGTCGAAGTGGGCGATGCGCTCGGCCGCGGGCTCGTAGAACACGTCGCCGGGGCGGAGCACCTGCGCCTCGGCGCCTTCGTTCTGCTGGTACACGGCCGATCCGGACACGATGCTGCCGAACACCGGCCCGTTGTGTACGTGGGCGCCGAGCGCGGTGTTCGGGGCGATGGTGATCCGCCGGACCTCGACGCGCTGGACCGGGAGTGCTTCCGGCAATTGCTGGTCGAGGACGACGACGCGGCTGATCGGTGCTTCGCTCATGCCGTACATACTAATAGGTACAGAACGGCGAATTGCCAGCAACCCCGGCACGGCGGACGGGGTCAGTACAGAACCGGGTTAGTACAGGACAGGATTCAGTGGCGACGAGATGGTGTCGCCGGGCTCGTTGCCGGGCATCCAGCCGGCCAGGTCCGCGACCTGATTGGCGTTCACCGGCTCGGCGATCGTCATCGCGGCGTCGACGTAGATGATCGTCATCACCCGGCGCGGGATGTCGGTGGTGTTCGGCGGAGCGTGATGGAAGGTCCAGCCGAGGTGGTAGCTGACCTCGCCGAGCTCGTACGGCTCGGACACCTCCGGGAAGTTCTGTTCGGCCAGTGCCTGCTGCAGGACGCGCTCGGATTCGTCGCTGATCGGCAGGTCGCGCCCGTACTCGAACGTGTGGCTGCCCGTGGCGAAGGACAGCGGCCCCATTTCCATCGGGGTTTCCTGCAGTGGTACCCAGATCGTCACGCAGCGGTCGGTGCTGAACGGCCAGTAGTACTGGTCCGCGTGCCATGGGGTGACGCCGCCGCCGGACTCCTTGTACAGCGCCTGATCGTGGTACAGGCGGACCGACTGTACGCCGAGCAGTTGCGCCGCGATCCGCGCCAGGCGGGGCGACGACACGAATTGGAGTACCCGCTCGCTGTCCTGCCAGAGGTTCGTGACCTGCAGGAACGCCTTGCCGTACGTGTCGCGCTCCGCCAGCGGTTCGTTCTGGGTGTTGAGCTCGATCACCTTGCCGGTGATCTCCGGCTCGTACTCGGCGATCGTCTCGGCGCTGAGGACGTTCTTCAGCTTCACGAAGCCGTTCTCGGCGAACTGCCTGATCGCGGACCGGCTCAGGGTGTAGTCGGTCTCGAGCTCCAGGCGGGTCGACCGCGGGGCGGGGAATGCATCCAGCTCAGCCATGAGACCTTAGGGTTCCTGCACGTTCCATCGCTGTAAAGATCAGTGATCAAATCTTTGCTCTTGGTGCACGTGCAGCCGCACATCCCGTGATAGCGGTCAGGACCGTAAAGCGAACCGGTCCAGCGCGTCAAGAACCAGCTCCCGAGTCCTGGCCCCGCCTGCCCCGTGCCCCTCGCGCTCAACCAGGTGCAACTCCGCGTTCGGCCAGGCCTGCGCCATCCGCCAGGCAGTGTCCGGCGGGCTGCTGATGTCGAGCCGGCTGTGGATGAGTACGCCGGGAATCCCGGCCAGTTTCCCGGCGTCGCGTTGCAGGACGTCCTCCTCCAGCCAGGCCGCGTGACCCCAGTAGTGCGTGACGAGCCGCGCGAGGCGGAGGCGAAGGGCCGGATCGTCGTAGCGCGGGTCTGGTTGCCAGTTCGGGTCGGTGCGGACGTGCGTGTCCTCCCAATCGCACCAGTTCCGCGCGGCGCGCTCGCGTACACCGGGGTCGGGGTCGTGGAGCAGCCGGCTGTAGGCAAGTGCAAGGTTCCCGTCGCGCTCCTCCGCCGGTACACCGTCGCGGAACCGGGCCCATTCCTCCGGAAAGATCCGGCCCATCGCGCGCGTGATCCACTC
The DNA here is from genome assembly GCF_039531045.1 of Kribbella hippodromi. Taxonomy (NCBI): domain Bacteria; kingdom Bacillati; phylum Actinomycetota; class Actinomycetes; order Propionibacteriales; family Kribbellaceae; genus Kribbella; species Kribbella hippodromi. The sequence goes on from NZ_BAAAPH010000031.1 coordinate 27,160, forward strand.
GACCTCGCGCCGGGTCGTGTTCGTGACGCTGAACAGGACGATCTCGGAGATCGCCTCGGGATGCTGCTCCGCGTACGCGAGCCCGAGCGTCGCGCCCCAGGATGCGCCGAGGATCAGCCAGCGACCGATCCCGAGTTGCCGCCGAAGCAGCTCGAAGTCCGCGATCAGGTGAGCGGTCGTGTTCGCGCTCAGATCGGCCTCCGGCTCGGCCGCGTCCGGCGTACTCCGCCCGCAACCGCGCTGATCGACCAGAACCACCTTGTACTTCGCCGGCTCGAAGAACCGCCGCCACCACGCACCAGCGCCCGACCCGGGTCCACCATGCACCACAAGAGCAGGCTTTCCGTCCGGGTTGCCGCAGATCTCCCAGTACACGCGGTGCCCGTCGCCGACGTCGAGCAGGCCGTGGTCGTACGGCTCGATCTCCGGGTACATGCTCAGAGGACTCCTGTGTAGGTGAGGGCGAAGGTGCCGCACGGGAAGAGGAAGAGCGCGGCGAGGACAATGATGCCCTTGAAGGACTGGTCGGGGCCGATGAGTTTTCGGTACGCGGCGATCAGCACCGGGACCATCACCAGCTCCAGCGGGAGCATGCTGCGCGGGATGATGGTGGCGGTCGCGGCCAGGATGACCGAGAGGGTGGCGGCGGCGATCCACGCGGCGTACCCGATCAGGTACGTCGTCCGCGCGCCGAACCGGACCGCGATGGTGTGATATCCGGCCGCCTTGTCCGCTTCCAGGTCCGCGATCGTGGTCGGGATGTACAGACCGATGGCGGCGAGCGTGCCCTGCAAGCCCATCAGCCACGGGAAGTCGCTGAGATCCGGGTTGATCGCCGCCCAGCCCGCCAGCGGCCCGAACGCCCCAAGAGCAAGCGCGTTCACCGCGACATCGAACCCGGCGCGCGTCTTGAGGCGTACGGGCGGCACCGAATACGCGTACCCGAGCAGCACCGCGAGCAGCACGCCCAGCGCGAACACGATCCCGACCTGCAGGCTCAGCCCAACGGCGGCAACCGCGGCCGCGAAGGCCAGCCGCTTCGCCGTACCGAGCGTGATCCGTCCGTCGAGCAGTGGAGACTTGGATTTACGTGGGTTCAGCCGGTCGCTCGGCAGGTCGTACGCGTCGTTGACCGCGAGCACCGCCAGCCAGACCAGCGGCCCGAGCACGACCGCCCCGACGATCAGCCGCGGCCATTCCTCGAACGGCGGTACGAGCTGCCGCGTCGCGAGCAGAATCCCTGTGTAATAAGGCACAACCGACACCACCCAGAACGCGGGCCGCCCGATCGAGATCACATCGCGAACCCGCGTCCGCCGCGTATCGCCCGTCCTGCCGCTGGTGCCTTGCGTACCCCGTAGCTGCACGTCGGTGCTCACAACTCAACTGTCCTCCCGGACCAGTGGCCGCGTCCTCCCTCCGCCGAGTGAACCTCCTCACCCGTCCGGCTGGATGTGAGCCAACGAACCCTTCTCCAGCGCCACCCACACCGAACCGTCCGGAGCGATCGCCAGACCGTGCGGCTCGGCGCCGTCCCCGAGGGCGTACTCCCGCGTGAGGTTGCCGTCGGCATCTAGGTGGACGAGCTTGGCGGCGGACCAGAGCGTGAGCCAGCACCCGCCGTCGGAGGTGGCCGCGGCGGCATGCGGTTTGGAGCCGGCCGGCAGGGCGAACTCCTGGATCGTGCCGTCCGCGGTGATCCGGCCTGCCCGGTCGGCGAGGATCTCGGTGAACCAGACGGCGTCGGGCGCCGCGCTGATCCCGACCGGACCGGCCGAGTCGGTGGGCAGGGGATAGGTGGTGACGCTGCCCGCGGTCGTCATCCGGCCGATCGCGTTCGCCTGGTTGAGCGTGAACCACAGCTCACCGCCGAAGGACGTGATCATCGCCGGAAACGCTCCGGCCGTACCGATCGGGTACGTCGACACCTCGCCGTCGACCGAGATCCGCCCAATCGCATCACCACTCATCAACGTGCACCACAACGCACCATCCGGCCCAACGCACAACCCGTACGGCGCCCCCACAACCTCAACCGCCGACACACGAGGCGACTCCGCCGACGCCCCAACCTCAACCGCCGACGCGCCAACCTCAACCGCCGACGCTCCCGCCGACCCCGCCGGCACCTCGTCGCCGCCGGACCCGCTGCCGGGGAGTTCGATCCGCCCCACCCGGTCGTCTCCATTGCGCGTGAACCACACCGCACCATCCGGTCCCGCCACGATCACGCTCGGCCGCGACTCCGCCGCCCCGAGCTCGACAACCCGACCGTCCCGCGCCGCGACCCGTCCGGCATGGACCAGCGTCGTCCACACCTCTCCGCCCGCGACCACCACCCCGTACGGCCCGTCACCCGCCGCACCGACCACGTACTCACGAACCGACACGAACGCTCTCCTCCAATTCGACAACCGTCCCACGCCACCGCGACCTGAACCGCCGGTCATGACTGACCACCACCAGCGCACCCGCGTACTGATCGAGCGCCGCCTCCGACTCCTCCACCAGCACCAGTGACAAATGGTTCGTCGGCTCATCCAGCAACAGCACGTCGTACGCCTGGGTCAGCACCCGCGCCAACGCCAACCGCCGCCGCTGCCCGGTCGACAACGCCGCGACCCGCGTCGCCAACTGATCCGCCCGAAACAACCCGAGCCGCGCCGCACCCGGATGTCGCGCCAGCGCAGCACGCAACGTCTCGTCCGGACGTGCCTCGTCCTCCTCCTGCCGCAAGTACCCGATCCGCCCGCGCCGCTCGACGTACCCCTCGTCCGTCTGCAACACCCCAGCGAGTACGTCCAGCAAGGTCGACTTCCCGACCCCGTTCGGCCCAGTGATCAGCACACGACCACCCGCGGGCACTTCAAGCGACACCGGCGACAACCGATCCGCGACCGCGACTCCGACCGCATCCAGCCCGGCCGGTTCACCGGTCGTACGGATCGACGCACTGAACCGCAGCGGCTTCGCGGGTACGGGAGGGGGATCGGCTTCCAGCCGGCGCAGGCGTTCTTTCGCGTTCCGGATCTTGCTGCGTTCCGCTTCGTTGACGCGGCCGGTCTGCCGGTCGTACGCGACCTTGTTGTTGTCCTTCATCGGCCGCCCGTACGCGACCCGGTCGGCGGTGGTGCGGACGAGTACCCGCGTCTCGGCCACCTCGTCCTCCCACAGCTGCCGCGCTTGTTCGAGCCGCGCCCGCTCGGCCGCCTTCTCCTGCAGGTAGCCCTGAAACCCGTTCCCGTACCGGGTCAGGCGATGCGTGTCGCCGTCGACCTCGAACAGCGTCGACGCGACTCGTTCCAGGAACGCGCGGTCGTGCGAGACGACCACCGTCGTACCCCGCCGGGACCGTAAATGACCCTCGAGCCAGGTCGCGGCCGACACGTCCAGGTGGTTCGTCGGCTCGTCGAGCAGCAGGATCTCCGGCGACGACGCGAGTACGGCGGCCAGGTGCAACCGCGCCAGCTCGCCGCCGGACAACTCGGCCAGCCGGCGTTCCCCGGGCAGCGCGCTCAACCCCAGCCCGTACGTTGCGCGCGCGAAGCGTGCGTCCGCGTCGTAGCCCTCGCGAATCTCGAAGACGGTCTGCAACTCGCCGTACTCGGGCAGAACGTCCGTGCGCCCGTCGGCAAGCAAGCCTTCCAGCTCGCGCATCCGGGCCTCGATCCGGCGCAGGTCGGCCAGTGCGTGATCGGCCAGCGCGTCCACGTCGAGGTCGAGCGGCAGCGGGTTGTCCTGCGCCAGATAGCCGATGCTCCCCGCGGCGGTAGCCGTACCGTCCGTAGGTGCTTCGAGCCCGGCGAGTACGCGGAGCAGGGTCGACTTGCCGGAACCGTTCTCGCCGATCAGGCCGCTGACCTGTCCCGGCGGGAAGGCGCAGCTGATCCGATCGAGGACCAGGCGGTGGTCGTAGGACTTGGTGAGGTCGTGCAGGGACAGCTGGGTAGACATAGGAATCCTCCTGACGCGCGGGTTCGGGCTGGCGAACGGCGGGTCAGAAGATCACTGGCTGCTCCCTAATGCGACGAATGTTGCGTTAAGATCATGCCATGACCGAGACCGATCCCGCAACCAGGCCGGGTGGACGGACCGCCCGGGTCCGCTCGGAGGTGCTCGCCGCGGTCGAGGCGGAGCTGGCCGAGCACGGGTATGACGCGCTCACGATCGATGCGGTCGCGGCCCGTTCCGGCGTCCACCGCACGACTGTCTATCGGCGCTGGAAGACGGTGGCCGGACTGCTGGTCGACCTGCTCGGAGCCGGTGCGGACGATGCCTGGGAGCCGCCGGACACCGGGTCGCTGGAAGGTGATTTGGTCGCGCTGAACCGTGAGGTACACGCGGCGCTGACCGCGCGGCCGTCGATTACCCAGGCGGTGATCGCCGCTTCCTTTCGTACGCCGGAAGCCGCCGGCGCGCTCACCACCTTCTGGCAGGACCGGTACGCCCGCAGCGCGCTCGTCGTCACCCGAGCCGTCGCGCGCGGCGAGATCCCGGCGGGTACGGATCCGCAGCAAGTCTTGCTGTGCGCGACCGCTCCGCTGTACCACCAGCTCGTACTGCTCCGCCGACCGCTGCCCCGATCGGCAGCCGATCGCTTCGCGCGGATCGCGGCCGCTTCGGTCGGTTAATTCCCTTTGCGACGGGCCTCCGGACCGACCTACGGTGAGAATCCCAGTCGATCGGAGACCTCATGAGCCTCAACCTGTACGCCCTCTCCTTTGATGCCAAGGATCCGGTCGCGCTGGCGCGGTTCTGGGGTGGAGTGCTGCGGCGGGAGGTCGCCGAGGACGACGGGGTGTACCTGCGGGCCGAGGGGAAGGCGGGTTTCCGGGTGCAGTTCCTGCAGAGCGACGCGGTCAAGGACCGGCCGAACCAGATTCACTTCGATCTGACCAGCCAGACGCCGGAGGAACAGCAAGAGACGGTGGCGCGGGCGCTGGAGCTCGGCGGTCGGCACCTCGACATCGGGCAGGGGCCGGAGATCACGCACGTCGTACTGGCCGATCCGGAGGGCAACGAGTTCTGTGTGATCGCGGCGGGGAACAAGTTCCTGGCCAACACCGCGACGATCGGGGCGCTGTCGTCGGACGGTACGCAAGCGGTCGGGTACTTCTGGAGCAAGGCGCTGGACTGGCCGCTGGTCTGGGACCAGGACGAGGAGACCGCGATCCAGTCGCCCGACGGCGGTTCGAAGATCAGCTGGGGCGGCCCACCGGTCGCCCCGAAGCCCCCGAAGAACCGCCTGCACCTCGACGTCGCCCCACCACCCGACGGCAACCCCGAAACCGAGGCCAAACGCCTGATCACCCTAGGCGCCCGCCGCCTGCCCACCCGCCAACACACCCCGAACGCAATCCCTATGGCCGACCCCGACAACAACGAATTCTGCGTACTAACCCCCCGCTGACCACCCGCCCCCCAACGGCAACGAGTTCTGCATACTCACTCCCCGCTGACCACCCCGCCCCACCTCAAGAACCACCCAACCGCCCCCGCCACCCCAGCCCCCGCCACTTCACCTGCCGCCACGCCGCGCCGCCGCCCTCCCCGCCACCCCAGCTCCCCGCCCCACACCACCCGCCCACCTCCGCCTCGCCACCTCGCGCCGCGCCGCCCCGCCACGGTCGACCACGTCACCGCCGCGCCACGCCGCCTCCCACCGCGCCATCTTCCGCACTGGACCCGCAGGGCTCCGACCTCCATTTCAGAGGTTCACCTCTCAAACGGCCCGTTCACCACTCGCATCCGGGTGGTGAACGGACAACTTCGGAGGTGAACCTTTGAAATGGACGGCGGCGGGCGGGGTGGTGCGCGCGGAGGTTGCGACCGCGCCATCTTCCGCACCGGACCCGCAGGGCTCCAACCTCCATTTCAGAGGTTCACCTCTCAAACGACCTGTTCACCACCCGCATGCGGATGGTGAACGGACAACTTCGGAGGTGAACCTCTGAAATGGATGGCGGGCGGGCGGCGGTGCGCGCGGAGGTTGCGGTGGACTCGGCGGGGTCAGCTGCGGGCTGAAGTCATCCCAGCTGTTAACCGGCTGATCGGTACCGAAGGACGGGTAGTGGTCCGGCCAGGAGCCGTCGAACGCAGGTGCCGCACGCTCAGCGTCCGGCGGAGCTGATCATGACTACCCGTCCTTCGGTACCCAATGGTGCAGGCAGTCGGGGCGGCGGGCGTACGCGGTGAGGGTGTGGGCGGTGGGTGGTGCACGCGGAGGTGTGGCGTCGCGGTGTCACCTTGTGGACGGCGTCTCAGCGCTTCCACGGGATCGGTACCGACGAACGGGTGGTGGGCGAGTTGATGGCAGGTGAGCGCCGGTGCGGCACGCTCAGGGACTGGCGGAGCCGACCACGACTACCCGTCCTTCGGTCCCCAAGGGCGCAGGCAGTTGAGGTGTGCACGCGGCGGACGGCTGCTGTGGGCGGGTGGCGACGAGGGTGCTGTGCGTGGGGTCGACCGGGGCGGGGCGGCGTGCGGGGGTTTGGGTGATCGGTGTGTGGGAGCGCGGTCGGTGGGTCGTTGGTTCCGACTAGGGTTTTGGTGACGCCTAGGTGAGGGAGATGTTGGTGAGCGGACGGTTGGCGAACGAGGTTGTGCTGGTGACGGGGGCGGCGCGCGGGATCGGGCGGGCGGTCGCGGTGAAGGCGGCGGCGGAGGGTGCCGCGGTCGGGCTGATCGACATCCTGCCGGACGCGTTGACCGCGACCACCGCGGAGCTGGCCGAGAGTGGTGCGAAAGTGGCGGCCGCGGTCGGTGACATCACCGACGAGGTGTCGGTCCGGCAGGCCGTCGGCAAGCTGACCGACGACCTCGGTGGGCCGGCCACCGTACTGGTGAACAACGCCGGCAAGAACTCGTACGCCGACCCGGCGAAGATGTCCGTGGCCGAGTGGGACGATGTGTTCGACGTCGACCTGAAGGGCGCGTTCCTGATGTCCCGCCAGGTGCTGCAGCCGATGATCGACAACCGGCACGGCTCGATCGTCAACATCGCCTCGATCCACTCCCAGCTGACGACCGCGGGCATGTTCCCGTACGCGGCGGCGAAGTCCGGGCTGGTCGGGATGACCCGCTCGCTCGCCCTCGACGTCGCCCCGCATGACGTTCGGGTGAACGCGGTCAGCCCGGGGTACATCTCCACCGACCTGCTGGAGGAGTTCTTCGACACCATCCCGGGTGAGCGGGAGAAGGCGCTCGGCGTGCATCCACTCGGCCGGATCGGCACCCCGGAGAACGTCGCCGAGGTCGTCTGCTTCCTCGCCTCGGACGCGGCCGCCTTCGTCACCGGCGCGAACTGGGCAGTAGACGGCGGCCTCGGCGTCCGCTACGCCTGACAACTCCGACTGCTCAACCGCACGATCACCAGCCCGGTCTACCCAGGGTCTACTTGGGTGGGCCGGGGTTGTAGGCGCAGGCCGAGGTCAGGTCGGCGGTGTCCTTCGCCGACGGCTTGGGCGAGGGCTTGGGGGATGGGTTTGCCGACGGTTGTGCGGCGGTGGACGGTGGGACTGTCGACGGCGGGACGGTCGTGGTCTTGTGTGGTCCAGCGGACCCGGCCGGCCGGCTGGGACCGGTCGCCTGCGCCACGATCGCGCGCATCCCCGCGTAGTTCGGGTTCCGTCCGTTCGGGAAGTTCTTCTGCTTGTTCAGATCGATGTTCGCGATCTTCCCGGTCTTCACCCGCTGCCCCAGCGTGACCAGGTGTTTCAGCAGATTCTGCGGCACGTCCGTACGAATCAACTGCTCACCCGCCTTCGCGATCGACTCGTAGTTCGCGAGCACGTTCTGCGGCGTCGCCCGCTCCACGATCGCCTTGAACGTGCACCGCTGCCGCGCCTGCCGCGCCAGGTCCGCGGTCGGCACGTTGTACCGCCCGCGAGCGAACCACAGCGCATCGGTCCCGTTCAGCGGCTGATTCGGCCCCGGCTGCAGGTACCGGCTCGGCGGAATCTTCTGGTCGTCGTTCCCGCCCACCGGAACCGGGTAGTTGATGTTCACCGTGATCCCACCCAGCGCATCCACCACCTGCGCGAACCCGGCCAGATTGATCTGCACGTAGTAATGGATGTTCAACCCAAGCGCCTCGCCGACCGACACCTTCAGTACGTCCGCGCCCTCGTTGTCCGACGGCCCGAGAATGCCGGGGTACTTCTTCGGGATGTTCCGGTACATCGCGTCCAGGTAGAACTCCGGCTGCTCGACGTCCCCGAGCTTCGGATCCCAGAAACCGGTCGGGAACTTCTTGTGCAGCGGTGAATCGGCCGGGAACGGCATCCGCATGAAGTTCCGGGTCAGCGAGATCAGCGAGGTGTCACCGGTCTTGGTGTCGATGCTCGCGACCATCACCGAGTCCGTCCGCGAGCCGTCGCGGCCCTTGCCGTCGTCGGCGCCCAGCAACAGCAGGTTGAGTCGCGGCAGCTGCCGCCAGACGTCCTTGTTCGCGGCGATCGTCGGCCGGGTCTGGCTCTTGGCCCCGTCGCCTGCGAAGACCCGCACCAGCTCGCGCTGCGCCAGCAGTTTCTGCGTACCACTCGCCGTACTGACCGCCAGCGCGAAGCAGACCACGCCGACGACGAGCGAGCCGAACAACCGGGATACGGGTGCGAGCGTGATCGGCCGGAGCATCTTGTACGACGTGACCAGCACGATCACCGACACGACACCGACCGCGATCAGGCCGCCGATGATCCAGAGCAGCCGATTCGCATCGAGTCCCCAGGCAACGACCGCATCGCGTTGGCGCAGTGCGACGTACGCGGCGGCGCAGTACACCGCGAGGGTGATTCCCGTCACCACCGCGCCGAGCCGCGTACGCCGCGCCGCCAGGTATGCCGTCCCCGGTACCAGCACACCGATGACCGCGATCGCGAGCGCGGCGATCGCGGACCGTCGCCGCGTTCTCGCTCGGCGTGCCCGGTTTCCACGCGCGGCTCGCTGGGCTCTGCTCGGGGCCATGGCTGCTACGACTAACTCGGCAGGCAAAAAGTTGGCATCATCGAGCAGGTGATCGACATTCAGGTACGGCGGGCGATGCCTGCCGACGCGGAGTCCTTGGTCCGGTTACGCGCACTGATGCTGGCGGCGATGGGCCTCGAGGTCGGCGGACCGGACGCACCGTGGCAGCTCACGGCCCGCGACTGGTTCGTGGATCAGCTCAAATCGCCGGGCACGTTCGCGGCGTACGTCGCCGAGGACCCGGTCGCCGGCGTGGTCGCGGGCGCGGCCGGAAATGTCGACGCCCACGCGCCCGGGCCGCACGACCTGAGCGGAGTCCGCGGTCATGTGTACAACGTGAGCACCGAGCCGGACTTCCGCAGGCGCGGCCTGGCTCGCGCCTGCATGGTCGCGTTGATGGACTGGTTCCGGGACGAGACCGCCGTCGGCCAGGTCGAGCTGCACGCGACCGATGACGGTATCGACCTCTACCGCGGACTCGGCTTTATCGAGACGTCGTTCCCGACGCTGCGTTTCCGGACCACCAAGGCGTAGTCCCGCGGGTGTCCCGGAGGGCGTTGGTGGCGCAATGCACTTCACCGCCACCGAGGTGTGCCCAGAAGAAGTCCTCGACCCAGTGCACCCGCACGCCGTTCTTCGCGAGTGCTTGCTCGGTCGCCTGCCGGAACACGTCGCGTCCGTTCAGTCGCGGGCCGTGCGGGTCCGGTGCGGCGAATTGCCGGTCGGTGAGCGACAGGCCGTTCACCAGGCCCGGAGTCAGTGCCTTGAGTCGGTCGTAGCCGGGTACGCGGGTGAAGTACACCGGCAGGCGGACCAGTTCGCTCGTACGCAGACCGGTCGCCTTCAGCAGGATCTTCAGTTGGTCGTCGATGTGCTTCGCCGCTGCCTCGTTGCCGGTGAGCCCGGTGCTCAGGAGCTGGTCGACTGTTGGTTTGTGCGCCGACTTCGTGTCCGCAAACAGTTGCTGACGGCCACCACCTTGGCGTTGGACATCGCGCAGGAGGCGTACGGCGAGGCGCGGGTCGGCGACTGCGAGAGTCCAGCCGCGGGCGTTGTTCGCGCGGACCACGTGCACTGTCTCGTCCGCGTGACCGACGAGAAGCCAGGACGTGTCGTACGAGAGCGGCGACTGATAGCCCTGGCCGGTGATCAGCTTGAGGAAGGTCGGGTCGGGGCGTCGCGCGCCTGATCCGTAGTACACGCGGCCGTGCGGGTAGCCGGGGTACGGCGGCAGGAGCTCGAGGTTGCCGCCCATGTTCAGCAGGTCGTCGACGCCGGGCGCCTGGTTGTCGCCGAATTGCTGCACGACGCCGACGTCCGGGCCGCGCAGATCGCGGTACAAGAGTCGTCCGGCCGGGCGCGGGGTGTTCTTCTCCGGGTAGTCCCACAGGTTGCCGGAGCGGATCAGGATGCGCATCGTGTGCGCACCGCCGACAGCCGGCATGCTCACCGTGGCCGGCTCGAACGTGTCCTGCGTCCACATGTCCTTCCAGCCGTCCGGCGTGCCTTTCAGGAAGCGCAGCCCGGCACCGGTCGTACTGGTTGCCTGGCGCAACGTCTTGGCGAACCGCGGCCAGTCGCCGGGAGCACCTTGCTGGTACGGGGGTGTGCCGCCCCACCAGCCTTGTCCTTTGGCCGGTTGCGCGGCGAGTACTGTCTGCGCGCGCTGGAGATCGTTCTGGAGCATCAGCGGGGCGACCCGCATCTTTACCGAGTCGGCGGCGGTGCGGCCGTTGTCGGTAACGGTCACCGTGACGGTGATCTGTCCGCTCCACACCGCCGGATCACGCACTACATCCCGCCCCTCAAGCTGCAGGCGAACGCCCCGCCGCAGCTGATCCGCTGTCAGGAAGGTCTGCGCGGAGCTGGCCGGCGTCGAAGCGTTCGGTGCGGCGCCGGCCGAGTTTTGGCCGTTCACGAAGACGCGGGCCTTGTCGGCTGGGGTGATGGTGATGTGGCCGGTGGCGTTGGGGGAGAGGTTGCGTTCGGCATCGATCGCGAGGGGCGCAAGGTCGGCTGCGTCACGTGGACCGTTGATGCGGTCGTCGGCGGCATCGTTGCAGGCGGCGAGCTTGTCGTCGACGGTTCGCCCTGGCGCATCCAGCTCGGCCGGCGCGACCGTACACCGATGCTCGTCGTCATCCAGATTAGGCAGGAAGATCGCCCCACGAGCACCACCCCAACTGCCTTTACCCGCATCATCAGCCCGAGTGAGCCGCCCATCCCGATCAACATCCGCCGTCAACCGGGGAACAGGCCCGGCTGCAGCCGCCCCCAACCGGTTCTGTGGTGGGGGTGATGGGTGGCGGGTGCTTGGGGCAGCGGCGGTGGTGGTCAGGAGGGTTGTGGTCGCGAGGATTGCGGTCAGGTGGTTCATCGAAGAGCTCCTATTTCACACAGGTGTGCTTCTTCGATCGAACCTATGTCGCACCCCCGTCCGCCGGGGAGATGGAAATCCCTTCTCCACCCGTAGGCGGAGAAGGGATCGCGTTCACTGCTGGATGATCGACAGCACGTTGCCCGCCGGGTCCTTGAACCACGCGATCAACGGCCCACCGCCGCGGAACACCCCAAGCTCGTCCTGCTTGTCGTTGTACCGCTCGAACGTCACGCCCCGCTCGGTCAACGCCCGCGCCGCCGCCTCGATGTCCGGCACCGGGAAGTTGAGCACGGTGTACTCGGCCGGCACATGATCCGGCTTCGGGTACACCAGCACCGGCGTACCGCCCGCGACCCGCAGGTGCAGCATGCCATGCTCCTCCGCGACCTCGAGCCCCAGCGTCCGCGTGTAGAACTCCTTCGCCACCGCGACGTCACCCACCGAAAACCCACTGAACGCCTTACTGTCCCGCAACATCACGTTCCTCCTCCGCTGGCTGGTACCAGGAACGTCGACGCCAGTACCCGATTCTCGACACGGCTTATCCACCCGTGTGGTGGGTTCTCCACCGGCATACGAGCAGAGAACCCACAAGAACGGTGGAGAAGCCACCCCGGCGAGGCGCGGGACGGCGCGGCGGCTAGTTGTGGAGGGCGGCTTGGGGGAGGGCGGTGTTGACGGCGGCGGCTACCGAGGCGGATTCCAGGCCGTCGGCGACGGTGTGCAGGAGGCGTACCAGGTGGGCGGCGTCCGTCGGGCCGAGGATGCCGGTGACCACGTCGAGGATGCGGACGGTGAGTCCGTCGAGCTGGGAGAGCCGCGCCTGGCCCATGCCGGTGACGGCGAGCTCGGGAGTGGTCCGGACCATGCCGAGTGCTTCCAGGTCGGCGATCGCCAGCTCGGCCTCGCCGGCGGTGATCCCGACCTGCTGCGCCACCTCGCCGGGGGTGCTGCGGCCGTTGGCGATCGCGTTCAGTACGAGTGCGGCCGGCATCTTCATCCCGACCGCGTCCTGCAGGCCGAGGATCAACGGGTGGGCGTGGCCGCGGACGCGCTCGACCGCGTCGAGCAGCCGGAGCGCGTCGCCGACGTCACCGATCAGGTGCTCGGTCTGAACCGCCGTCAGACCTGCCGGGCCGGGCCGAACCGGAGAGGCGACCACACCGCCGATGACCCGCTCAGGCACCACCAGAGCCGTTTCGATCCGCTCCTCCGCGGGTCCTTCGGTCAGTGGCCTGATTCCAGCGTCTTCGATGGTCACAGCTCCAGCGTACGGACCGCTTCTGACAGCTTCGGCGTGTCCTACCTGAGGAATCCCTGTGAATCTCATGACATAACTCAGCCCCCTTCCAGGTCCTCTCCCGGCCTACGCTCCACCCATGCGACTGACCGGCAAACGAGCCCTGGTGATCGGCGGCGGTGGTGGCGGCATCGGCCGTGCGACGACCGAAGCCCTTGGCAACGAAGGTGCGTCCGTGCTGGTCGCGGACCTCGATCCGGGCCGCGCCGAGGAAGCGGCCGAGGCGGTCCGCTCCGGCGGCGGCACGGCGTACCCGGTGTCGGGTGATGTCCGGTCGGTGGCGGATCTCGACGCGATGATCGCGGCCGCGGTGCAGCGGCTCGGCGGGCTCGATGTACTTGTCACCGTGGTCGGCGGGCAGGTCGCGTTCGTACCGGCGGTGAAGCTGCATGAAATGGCCGACGAGGACTGGAACACGATCTACGAGCTCAACCTCCGGTACGTCGCCCGTGCGGTCCGGGCCGCCCTTCGTGTCTTCCTCGATCAGGGCACCGGCGGCGCGATCGTCAGCGTCGGTTCGGTCACCGGGTTCATGGCGGCACCCGAGCAGGCCGCGTACGGGGTGATGAAGGCCGGACTGCTCAGTCTGGCCCGGACGGTTGCCGCCGAGTACGCCCGCGACGGCATCCGGATGAACATCGCCGCGGCCGGCGCGATCGCGACCGCGGTGGCGAACGCGGCCGCCATCACGGACGTCGTGGACGAGATCCCGGTCGGCCGGTACGGGCGGTCCGAGGAGGTCGCCCAGGCGGTGGTTTACCTCGCGTCGGACGCGGCCGCGTACGTCACCGGGCAGCAGCTCGTACTTGACGGTGGCGTCTCCGTCCGGGGTCCTTTTCAGTAATCGAACACACGGACGAACAATTCGGATCCGGGCGGTCCGAAAAAGCCGAGAAATTCTGAATTCGGGCGTGACCTCGGCTCGGCGTTCTCCGTTGGATCTGACGTGACGGTGAACACAACACGGCGCACCGGCACCGCGCTCGCCCGCGTTTTCCAGGCCGACCCACCTCGAAGTAACAGCCAGGAGGACCAGTGACAACCGCCACCGCCACCCAGACCGTTCAGCGCCGACGCGTGCGGGTTTGGTTCGGTGAGCACGTCATCGCCGACTACAACGCCGAGCCGGCGTTGGCCGAGCGGTACGCAGACGCCATGAGCCGCCGATTCGCCGGTCTCTGGGTCACGAACGACCCGATGCCCGCCGTCGACAAGCTCCCCGACCCCCTGCCCGGCGAGCGCATGTGGGACGTAGCACCCCGCTGAGAAAAGACCCCGGTCCCTTTCCTCGTTCCGTACCTCACCAGACAACCCACCGCGGAACCCGGCCAGGTCGAGTCGCCTCACCTCGATCCAGCAAAGGCACCGGCCAGGGGCGGCAAGCGAGTGTGGGCGTTCTGCCCCTCGCTTGCCGCCACTTTCTCCACCAATGCGCCTGACAAATACCGTGAGATATCCCAGTTCGCACCGGCCCCCCAAGTCCGGTGCGAACTTTTCTCATTTATTGGCGTAGTACTCGGGTTTCATCTGGATCAGTTGCACGTAGTTCCCGTCCGGGTCCACCAGCGTCGCGAACCAGCCCACCCCGCGATCCTCGGGCTGCACCAGCCACTCCACCCCGAGCGTGCGCAAGTGTGCGGCCGCCACCTCGATGTCCTCGACCGCGAAATTCACGATGTACCGCCCGGGCTCGGCGTTCTTCGCCGCCACGTCGTCGCGCCGCTCGATCACCAGCCCGAACCCGCCCAGATCCAGGTTCCCATAGCCGTCGACCTCCGCGTGGAACCCGTCCCGGTACCAGGCCTTCAACCGCTCCGGGTCCGTCGTGCCCAGCAACATGCTGTTCAGCACCGGCTTCGTCACAATCTCTCCTCTCGCCAACCTCCGACATCGCGTACGTCGGAACCGGCCGGCGTTCTTCGACACGGGCGGGCCGCGGGCTGTGACTAGACCACTCTGCCGGAACGGTTCATCTCGGCAACACCTGGTGGTCATCGAAAAAGGCGATGATCCGGCCGAATCCGCCAAGGGAGGACAGCAGCCGATGGGGCACTCGCACGACCACTCACCCGCCGCCGGTCACGGTCATGGCCACGGCCACGGCCACGGCCACGGACATGGGCACGATCACGATCAGCACCGGCCGAACGACGAGCTCGACCAGGCGACGCTCGCCGCGCTGGACGAGTCGGTCCCGGACCACGAATTGTCGCCGACGGAGGTGTCGCGGCGCGGACTGCTCCGGTCCGCGGGCATTCTCGGTGGTACGGCCGCGCTCGCCGTCAGCGGTGCGCAGTTCGCCGCCGCGACCGCACCGAACAAGTCGATCAAGGACGGCTGGATCTTACAGCACGGGAACCGGCCGAACGTCTGGCTCGCCGGTGACCACCACATCCACACCCAGCTCAGCTCCGACGGCATGTACCGCGTCATCGACCAGGCCCGGCACGCCGCCGCGTACGGCCTGGACTGGCTGGTGATCACCGATCACGGCGGCGCGACGCACGCCCGGATCGGGGTCGACCTTGTCAATCCGCAGATCAAGGCGGCCCGCAGCGAGCTCCGCGACACGCTGATCTTCCAGGGCCTGGAGTGGAATATTCCGGCCGCGGAACACGGCACGGTCTTCGTCGCCCCGGGCAGCCGGGAGGTCGACGTTCTCAAGCAGTTCGAGAACAGCTACGACGGCAGCGTGAAGAACGCGAGCTCGAACTCGCCGGCCAACGAGGCACTCGCGGTGTCGGGTATCCAGTGGCTCGGTCAGCAGGTCGACAAGCGCCGCGTCGCGGACGCGCTGTTCCTGGCCAACCACCCGGCCCGCAACGGCATCGACAGCCCGCACGAGATCCGCAACTGGCGCGACGCCGACCCGCGGATCGCGGTCGGTTTCGAGGGTGCGCCCGGTCACCAGGCGGCCGGTCTGCCGAAGCCGCTCGGCGGCGCCAGCGCCCGTGGGTACTACGGCAACTCGCCGAACCCGAACTCGTTCGCCGCCTACCCGCCCGAGAGCTACCGCACCTGGGGCGGCTTCGACTGGATGACCGCGACCGTCGGTGGTCTCTGGGACAGCCTGCTGGCGGAGGGCAAGCCGTGGTGGATCTCCGCGAACTCCGACTCGCACGTGAACTGGAACGAGACCGCCCGCCGCCCGGACGGTTCGACCCAGGCGCAGTTCGATCGCGACGGCCGGTACATGGACCCGGTCTACGGCAACGCGATCAACACGACTGCCGGTGATTTCTGGCCGGGGTACTACAGCCGCACGCACGTCGGCGCCGACCGCCGCGACTACCTCGCGGTGATGGAGGGCCTGCGCAACGGCCGGGTCTGGGTCGATCACGGCGCGCTGGTGAAGGGCGTCGAGGTCGAGGTACGCGAGGTCGGCAAACGGTACGGTGAACCGCTCGGTGGCGCACTGATCGTGAAGAAGGGCCGCGCGATCGAGCTGGTCGTCCGGATCACCGCCCAGACGATGCCGAACTGGTCGAACTTCGTGCCCACGCTGAACCGCGTCGACGTGATCCAGGGATCGGTCACCGGTCCGGTCAGCGACAAGGACACGATGACCGCGCCGAACACCAAGGTCGTCAAGCAGTGGGACACCTCGGGCAAGCGCGGCACGTTCGAGCTGGTGTACCCGCTCGGCCGGGCCGAGGAAGCGCAGTACGTCCGGGTCCGGGGTACCGACGGAAACCGCAGCCAGCCCGGGTACCTGGGCGCCGCGGTGGACCCGTCCGGCCCCAAACTGGACGTGGTCGGCGACGCGGACCCCTGGGTCGACCTCTGGTTCTACACCAACCCGATCTGGGTCCTGCCGAAGTAAGGACTACCTTGTGATCATCGCGATCGATGCCGGCAGCACGGACCTGGCCGCGGCCGACCACCTGCTGTACGACTTGATCGCGGCCGTGGACCAGCCGGTCGTCGCCCTCACCCATCTGGTGTCGGGCGACGACCGGCCCCACGTCGCGGTCTCGCTCACCAGTACCGCCGACCTGGCCGAGCCGATCCGGGAAGTGGTTGCTGACCGCAACGTTGGTCTGGCCATCACCAGGCCAGGCGCCACCGAGCCCGAGCTGGCCGGCCCGAGCCGCCTGGTCCGGGGCGCGTACGTCGCCGCGGTCGAGGCCGCGCTCGGTACGAAGGGCCGCGTGGTGCGCTGGCCGGGTCACGAACAAGGCCACGGCGTACTACCGGCGGCCGAGTTGCGTACCCGCTGTGGCATCGACGAACTGGAGGGCATCGGTGGCGTACCGGTCGGCGACGACACGCTGATCGACACGCTCGACTTCCTCCGCCCGGTCCGCCGCGACGGCCGCCTGGTCCTGCAGGTCCAGCCGGCCGCCGGTGACGTCCTGATCCCATTCGAGCTGCAGCACCAACAAAAGTGCTGCGCGGATCACTGATCGAGCTATCGTCGGAGTATGGGCGGTAAGACCGGCAAGTTCCTTGGTGTCCCCTACGACTGGCGGCCCCTGACGAGGGAGCGGCTCAAGTCCCGGTGGTGGAATCCCGACGAGCCAAGGCTGTTCACGCCGAAGGCGCTCGGCTGGGGTTTCGACGTGAACCTGGCCCGGCTGTTCGGCCGGCACGGGAAGGACTCATCCCCAGGAAGCTGACTCCTTCAGCACGTCCGGCAGCTCGCCGATGACGCCAAGGCGCTGCGTGCAGCGGGTCAGTGCGACGTACAGGTCGCGCAGGCCGCGCGGTGACTCGATCACGATTCCGTCCGGGTCCACCACCAGTACCGAGTCGAACTCCAGGCCCTTCGCCTCGCGGGCGGTCAGCACGCTGACTCCGCTGAGCCCGTCGACCGCCTCCTGGAGCAGCTCGAGCCGGTTGCGTGACGTGATCACGCCGACCTCGCCGTAGTGCGTCTCCTCTGCGGCCAGTTTGTACACATAGAGCGCCTGCTCCGCCGCTGGTACGTCGACGTGCCACGGCTTGACGCCCGTCGACCGGACCGATTCCGGCGCCCGGGCCGACGGATCGACTTCGCGGAGAACCTCGTTCGCGAGCTCCATCACCTCGGCGGGCGTCCGGTAGTTGAGCGTCAGCTCGGCGAGCCGCCAACGATCGCCGAACGTCTCACCGAGCGCGCTCGCCCATGACGTACCGCCGCCGATCGAACTGGTCTGCGCGACATCGCCGACCACGGTCATCGATCGCAGCGGGCACCGGCGCGCGATCGCCCGCCAGGCCATCGGCGACAACTCCTGCGCCTCGTCGACGATCACATGCCCGTACGTCCAGCGCCGGTCCGCGGCGGCGCGATCGGCCAGCGTACGGTCGTCGTCCGCCTCGTACCGCTCGGCCAGCGCCTCGGCGTTCAGCAGGTCCTTCGCGGTCAGGATCTCCGCGTCGTCGTCCTCGTCGAAGTCGGTCGATCCCGAGCCGGAGAGTACGTCCAGAGCGCCTTGTGCATAAGCGATCGCGCGCGCCCGAGCGGCTCGTTCGCGCGCCGCCTCGGTGCCGTCGTCGCCGAGCAGTTCCGCGGCCTCGTCCAGCAGCGGTATGTCGGCCGGGCTCCAGTCGTCGCCGTACCGCAGCAGGTGCTCGCGATCCAGTGCACTCAGCTGCGGCGCCGCGGACGCCAGCCGGGCCTCGTCGCCGTACAGATCCTCGAGGAGTTTCTGTGGACTGAGCAACGGCCACAGCTGATCGAGCAAGACCTGTACGGCGGGCTCGGCGAGGACCTCCTTGCGCAGCTCGGCCAGGTCGTACTCATCGAGCAACTGTTCGCCGTCGAGCGGATCGGTGCCGATCAGCTCGGCGTACTGGTCCGTCAGGTGGTCGACCATGTCCTTGCGGAAGAAGGGCTGCGCCTGGTTGTGCGTGAGGTTCCGGTTGCCGACGCGCGCGTGCGCGGCCGCGACGACCGCTGGGTCCAGAGTGAGCTCGGTCCGGTCGACCGTCACGCGCAACGGCTCGCCCGGCAGCCACTGCCGATCAGCGACAGCCTGCGCGATCACCTCGGCCATCACCGTCCGGCCCTTCACATCCGCGCTCTCCGGCCGGGTCGCGGTCACGCCCGGGAACAGTTCGGCGATCGTGACCAGGCGAACTCCGTCTTCACCGAGCGACGGCAGAACCTGCCCGATGAAGCGCAGGAACGCCGCATTCGGCCCGACGACAAGAATTCCCCGCTTTTCCAGCTGCTCGCGATGGGTGTAGAGCAAGAATGCGGCTCGATGCAGCGCGATCGCGGTCTTGCCGGTCCCCGGACCGCCTTGCACGACGAGGATTCCGGGCAGTTCGGAGCGGATGATCCGGTCCTGGTCGGACTGGATGGTCTGGACGATGGATTCCATCCGCCCGGTCCGGCGCGCCTCCAGCGCCTTCAGCAGGACGGCCTCACCGATCACGCCGGTGCCGGGCTTGGACGGGTCGGCCGCCTCCCGGTCGAGGTCGAGCTGCTCGTCCTGGACGTCGACTACGCGGCGCAACCGGGTCTGGACGTGCCGGCGGCGGACGACGCCGTGATTCGCCACGGCAGTGGCGATGTAGAAGGGCCGGGCGGCCGGTGCACGCCAGTCGACCAGTAACGGTTCGTAGTCGGCGTCGTGCAGGCCGAGCCGGCCGAGGTGCAGGACTTCGCCCTCGGCGGTGTCCAGCCGGCCGAAGTAGAGGCCTTCCTCGGCGGCATTCAACCGGGCCTGCCGGAGCTTCAGGTCGCGGATCCGGCCGTCCCGCTGGTGCAGGGCCTGCGCGTTCCGGGTCCGGACCTGCTGTTCGTCGTCGGTGCGTGCCTCGGTCCGCGCGCGCTCGGCGTCCAGCGCGGCGTAGAACGTGATCAGGTGTGCCTGTTCGGCCTCGACCGGATTCGGCAAATTGCAACCCCTCGTGTTAAAATACCACCCGTTGGTTTTCAGCCGCATTTGAATGACACGCAGTAAAAGTCACGCTGCGGCGGCCACAAATGCTTGAGTTTATCCGCTCGCGGCGTTTTGCTGTAGTGGTGTTCCACTCGATCATCCCGCCGTACCTGCTCGAGCAGCTCGAGCGGTCCGCGGGAGACCCCAGCCTCCGTGCCCGGTATCGGCAGTCGCTGCAGCACGACGCCGTGCTTCGTACCCGCCCTGCCGCGCCGGCACCTTCGGCCGTCTCGGCCGGTCCGGTCGACGCACCCGGCGGCCGGCAACGCAAGGTGTACGACGCGCACAACGGCACCGACCTGCCCGGCGCGCTGGTCCGCTCCGAGGGCGATGCCCCGGTCCAGGACAAGGCGGTCAACCAGGCGTACGACGGCACCGGCGCGACCTGGACCTTGTACAAGGAGTGCTACGGCCGGGACTCGATCGACGGCAAAGGGCTGGTCCTGACGTCGACGGTGCACTACGACCGCGCGTACGCGAACGCCTTCTGGAACGGCGCGCAGATGGTGTTCGGCGACGGTGACGGCGAGATCTTCGGCAACTTCACCGCATCGATCGATGTCACCGGGCATGAGCTCACGCACGGCGTCACGCAGTACACCGCGAACCTCGCCTACGAAGGGCAATCGGGCGCGCTGAACGAAAGCATCTCGGACGTCTTCGGGTCGCTCACCAAGCAGTACGCACTCGGTCAGAGTGCCGCGGACGCGGACTGGCTGATCGGCGCCGGCCTCTTCCTGCCTGGGGTGAAGGGCGTCGCGCTGCGATCGATGAAGGCGCCCGGGACCGCGTACGACGATCCGCGGCTGGGCAAGGATCCGCAGCCGGCCACGATGTCCGGTTACGTCGACACCAGCGACGACAACGGCGGCGTACACATCAACTCGGGTATCCCGAACCATGCGTTCTACCTGGCCGCGACCGGGATCGGCGGGAACGCGTACGACGACGCCGGCAAGATCTGGTACGCCACCCTCACGTCCGGGACGCTGCCCGCCACGGCCGGCTTCAAGGACTTCGCCGCCGCCACCCAGGCCGCGGCCCAGACCCTCTTCGGTGCCGACGCTCCACAGCTGGCGGCGGTCACGAAGGCCTGGCAAACCGTCGGCGTGCTCGACGACTCGACGCCGTTGATGAACGCGGCCCAGAGTGGGCTGAACCCGTCCCCGCCGGTCTCGCCACCGCCGCCCGAGTCGGCTCCGTCACAGTGAGACAGGTTGACCTCAAGTCGAGTTGAGGTATTAACGTCCTGAGCTGTGACTGTTCATCCGCTCCGGCTCGTCGTGCTGACGCGCACTCTCGAGCCGGGACGGTTCGGTACGGCGGTGACGCGCTGGTTCGCCCGCCAGGCCGAACGCGCGGACGAGTTCAAGCTCGATCTCGTCGATCTGAGCGTCGCGCCACTCGACGGATTGGCGGTGCGGATCGCGGACGCCGACGCGGTGATGATCGTCACGGCGGAGTACAACCACGCGTACCCGGGTGATGTGAAGACCGCGATCGACGCGGTCCGGCGACCCTGGTACGCGAAGCCGGTCGGATTCGTCGTGTACGGCGGACGCTCCGGCGGGCTGCGCGCGGCCGAGCAGCTCCGACTGGTCTTCGGCGAACTGCACGCGGTGACGATCCGCGACAGCCTCGGTTTCCGCGAGGAGGACTTCGTGGATGGCGAACCGGTCGACCCGACCACGTCCACGGCCGCCGCGGCGCTGCTCCGGCAACTCGCCTGGTGGGCGCGCAGTCTTCGCGACGCCCGAGCAGCCACCCCGTATCCGGAATAGGTTCGCCGGCGTGGTGGTTGGGAGTTGAACGTGACCGCCGAATCGATGCCCCTGTCCGTGCTCGACCTCTCGCCGGTGCCGACGGGTTCGCGGCCCTCACAGGCGCTGCACGAGACCCTGGAACTGGCCCGGACCGCGGAGGCGGCGGGGTACCACCGGTTCTGGCTGGCGGAGCATCACAACATCCCGAGCGTGGTGAGCACGAGCCCGGAGGTGATGATCGCGGCCGTCGCGGCGGCCACGTCCACGATCCGCGTCGGCTCCGGCGGCATCATGCTGCCGAACCATTCGCCGCTCAAGGTGGCCGAGACGTTCCGCGTCCTCGGTGGTTTGTACCCCGACCGCATCGACCTCGGCATCGGCCGCGCGCCCGGTACCGATCAGCGCACCGCGCTCGCGTTGCGCCGCAGTCGCGAGGCGCTCGGCGCGGACGATTTCACCGAGCAGTACGCCGAGCTGCGTGCGTACGCCGAAGGTTTTCCGGCCGGTCACCCGTTCGAGCCGATCAGTGCGCAGCCGGACGACGTACCGCTGCCGCCGGTGTGGATCCTCGGCTCCAGCACGTACGGCGGTCAGGCGGCGGCCGCGCTCGGTACCGGATTCGCGTACGCCGGGCACTTCGGCACGCTCGACCCGTCCGGCGTGATCGCTTCGTACAAGGAGAACTTCCAGCGGCTCGAGCACGACGGCAAGCCGCACGCGATCCTCGCACTGGCCGCGATCGTGGCCGAGACCGAGGAGCGCGCCGCGCAGCTCGCCCGCGCCAACGCGCTGTCCACCCTCAACCTCCGCTCCGGCCGGCCGGGTCCGCTCCCGTCGCCCGAGGAAGCGGCGGCGTACCCGTGGACCGACGCCGAGCTGGCCGCGATCGAAGACTGGACCGGGCTGGTCTCGACCGGCACGCCTGACCAAGTGGCCGCCGACCTGCGCCGCCGCGCCGAGGTTGCCGGGGCCGACGAACTGATCATCACCACCAACATCCACAACCCGGCCGAGCGCCGCCGCTCCTTCGAGCTCCTCGCCGAGGCCTGGGGCTTGAAGAAGCAGTAATCAACCTCCGCGGACGTGCTCGAAGATCAGGCTCGTTTCCGCGTGGCTCACGGCCGGATCCGCCGTCAAGTGATCCAGCACGAACTCCCGTAGCGCGTCCGGCGTCGCCGCCGCGACGTGCAGCAGGTAGTCGTTGGCGCCACTGACATGGAAGAGCGACAGCACCCCAGGCAGCCGCGGGACCTTCTTCCGGAAGCGGTCGATCTCGTCGCGTGAGTGCGCGCCGATCCGGATCGCGATCAGCGCCTGCAACGGCTGACCGAGCGCGGCCAGATCCACGTCGGCGTGGAAGCCGCGGATCACGCCGCGCTCGCGGAGCGCCCGGACCCGGGTCAGACAGGTCGACGGCGCGATCCCGGTCGCCTCGGCGAGCGCGTTGTTCGGCATCCGGCCGTCCGCGCTGAGCAGCGCGACCAGCTTCCGGTCCACCTCGTCCAGCCCGGCGGTGCCAGTGCCATTGCCAGGCCCGGAAGCCGTGCCGGGAGTGGCTCGTGGCGCCGGTCCAGGCGTCCGACGATCCTTCGGCATGCCATCACTGTAGGGCCTATCCACAGAATCCACAGCGTGTGGATGAGCCTGTGGACGAATTTTCTTCGGAACTATTGCGTCAAAGTTGCAGAATATTCCAACCTCACCGCACAACCCGGTGAGGAGGCAGTCATGACCCAGCTCGACACCCGATCGGTGCATGCCGGCCGCGACGACCTGTCCGCGCTCGGCGTCCACGTACCGCCGATCGACCTGTCCACCACCTATCCGCTGCCGAGCGTCGACACCGGCGGAGCGGCGTACGACACGCTCACGCAGGGCCGCGCTCCGGACGGCGGCAGCCTGGTCTACCAGCGGCTGTGGAACCCGACAGTCGCCCGCTTCGAGGACGCCCTCGCCGAGCTTGAGCACTCCGACGGCGCGGTCGCGTTCGGTTCCGGCATGGCGGCGCTGACCGCGTGCCTGCTGGCCGCCGTCGCCGCGGGTACGCCGCACGTGGTCGCCGTCCGCCCGCTCTACGGCGGCACCGATCACCTGTTGTCCACAGGCCTCCTGGGGACAACAGTCACGTACGCCCGGCCCGCCGAGGTCCGGTCAGCGATCCAGCCGGACACCGGCCTGGTCATCGTCGAGACGCCGGCCAACCCGACCGTCGATCTCGTCGACATTGCGGCGATCGCGGCCGCGGCCGGCGACGTACCGGTGCTTGTGGACAACACGTTCGCCACGCCCGTACTGCAGCAACCGGCTCGGCACGGGGCGAGCCTGGTACTGCACTCGGCGACGAAGTACCTCGGCGGGCACGGCGATGTGATGGGTGGAGTCGTCGCGGGCGGTGTGGAGTGGGTTGCCCGGCTGCGGCAGATCCGCGCGGTCACGGGCGGTCTGCTGCATCCGATGGCGGCGTACGAGCTTCATCGCGGACTGCAGACATTGCCGGTCCGCGTACGCGCCCAGCAGGCGACCGCGATCAAGGTCGCCGACTGGCTTTCGGCGCAGCCGTCGGTCGAGCGCGTGTACTACCCGGGGCTGGCCGACCCGCAGGGCCTGATCGGCCGCCAGCAGTCCGGGCCGGGCGCGGTCCTCGCGTTCACCGTCGCCGGCGGGTACGAAGCGGCGTCCCGGGTCGCCGGGCGGCTGAAGCTGATCACGCACGCCGTCTCGCTGGGCGGCGTCGACACGCTGATCCAGCACCCCGCCGCACTCACCCACCGCCTCGTCACCGCCGAAGCCAAGCCCTCCGACGCCCTCCTCCGCCTCTCCCTGGGCCTCGAGGACCCCGAAGACCTCACCTCCGACCTAGCCGCCGCCCTCCGCTGACCCTCTTTGTGAAGCCACCACGCATATTCACGCCGCGAGAACGCGCGGTGGCTTCCCAAAGTGCGGGGGAGAATCTGCTGAGGGCAGATCGAGGGCGGGTCGTGGGCATCGGGATGGCACACTCGGTACAGGACATCGGAGGCGAGGAGGGCCAGTCGTGTTGCTACGTCAGGTGATCGGGAACGTCTTCCGCCGATTGCGGCGCGAGCGGGGGATCACCCTGCGTGAGCTCGCCGAGCTGGCCCAGGTGTCGGTGCCCTACCTGTCCGAGATCGAACGCGGCCGCAAGGAGCCCTCCTCGGAGATCCTGGCCGCGATCTGCCGCGCGCTCGAGCTCGAGCTGACCGACCTGCTGGCCGAGGTGCAGTTCGACCTGGCCACCGCGGTCCGCCAGACCCTGCCGGTACGCCTGCAGACAGCGGCGATCCGCGTCGAGGAGCGCTCGCACCTCCAGATCCCCTCCGGCCCACGCGCCTCCGCACAGGCTTTCGCGCTGGTCGCTTAGTTGGTCCGCTGGTACGAGAACCCGGCCGCGAGGTCGTGGCGTACGACAGCTGCTCCGGACGAAGTGCTCGCGTTTCACCAGAGCCTCCCGTCGTACCGCCCGACCCCGCTGACGGCTGTACCCGCGCTGGCGAGCGAGCTCGGTGTCGGGCAGGTGCTCGTGAAGGACGAGTCGCAGCGCCTTGGCTTGCCCGCGTTCAAGGCGCTGGGTGCATGGTGGGCGATCCACCGCGCGGTACGGGATCATCCTGGTACGACCGAACTGGTCACCGCGACCGATGGAAATCACGGTCGCGCGGTCGCCCGCCGGGCGGCGATGCTCGGGTTGGCGGCGCACGTGTTCGTACCGGATGTGGTGGGTGAGGTCGCGGTGGAGGCGATCAGGTCCGAGGGTGCGACGGTGACCGTGGTGGCGGATTCGTACGACGCCGCGGTGGCGGAAGCGGCGGCGTACGCGGCGGGGGATCGGTTGCTGATCCAGGACTCGGCCTGGCCGGGGTACGAGGTGATTCCGCGGCACATCGTGGACGGATACTCGACCCTGTTCCGCGAGATCGAGGTGCGGCCGGAGTTGGTGGTTGTGCCGATGGGTGTCGGATCGGTGGCGCAGGCAGCGGTCACGCACTACCGCAGCGGATCAGCCGCGCCTGCACTTCTGGGCGTTGAGCCGGCGAGCGCATCGTGCATCACGACGAGCCTGCTTGCCGATGAGCTGGTCAGCGTACCGACGGGCGCGACTGTGATGGCCGGGTTGAACTGCGGCACACCCTCGTCGCTCGCCTGGCCCGTCCTGCGCTCCGGGCTGGACTACTCCGTCACGGTCGAGGACGACGCCGCGCTCCAAGCTGTGGACGACCTCAAGGCTGCCGGCATCTCCTCCGGCCCCAGCGGCGCCGCAACCCTCGCCGCTGTCCGCGCGGCCCGCGACCGGCTGGATCTGACCACCGACAGCACCGTTGTACTCATCAGCACCGAAGCAGCCTGTGGATAAACCACCTGCTGGTTTCCGCGGTTGTGCATAGCCTGACCGGGTGCCCCACATCAAACGCCGGTCACCGGCAACTCCTGGTTCGATCCCGGCCGTCTTGAACATCTTCGAGTCCGAGGTGCGGTTCTACCGGGAGATCGCCCCAGTCGTCGGCGTACGCGTGCCCGCCTGCTACGAATCCGAGGCGTCCGCGGACGGCACTCTGTTGGTACTGGAAGATCTGTCCGCCTGGGCAGAAGGCGCCGAGCCGGACGCCGGTGCACGCGCGCTGCGCGACCTGCACGATCGTTGGTCCGGGCAAGCGCACGTCCGCTGGCCGTGGTTGCGCCCGCTCGGAGCCGGCGAGGACTTGGTCGCCGCGCTGTACGACGAGACGTGGCCGGCGCTGGCCGAGCGAAGTGACCTGAGCGCGCCGGTGCGCGACTTCGGTGCGCGCCTGGTCGGCAAGGTCGCCGAGGCCGAGCGGGCGGTCGACCAGGCCGGCGTGCTGACGTTGGTGCACGGTGACGCGTCCGCCCAGAATCTCCGCACCGGACCGAACGGTGAAGTCGCGTTCCTCGACTGGGAGGACGTGTCGGCCGCGCCCGGGGTGCTCGATCTGGCGTGGTTCCTGGTGTCGTCGGTGGAGCCGGACCGCTGGCAAGAGGCGTTGGACGCGTACGGCGAGGTCGACGGGCTGAAGCATGTCCTGCCGTCGGTGATGGTGCAGGGCTACCTGACCATGGCGGATCTGCCCGAGGGAGAGGCCGCCGGGTGGAACGCCCGCCTGCAAGCGGCTGTGGAGGCGCTGTGAAGTACGTTGCGCGCTTCCCGGTCGATGATCGGGAGTTGTCCGTGCTGCATGCGGCCGCGTTCGGTGGCGAGCTGGAAGTGCAGCTGTGGCGCGAGCGGTTGGAGCGATGGGCGCTGACCTGGGTAGGTGCCTTCAGCAACGATCAGCTGATCGGATTCGTCCAGGTCTGCTGGGACGGCGGCGCGCACGCGTTCGTACTCGACACCGCCGTCCACCCCGACCACGAACGCCAGGGGATCGGCAGGCAGCTCGTTCGCACTGCGGCCGAGGAGGCCCGGGCGGCCGGCTGCGAATGGCTGCACGTCGACTTCGAGCCGCACCTGACCGCTTTCTACCTCGACGCGTGCGGCTTCCGCCCAACCGACGCGGGGCTGCTCAAGCTCCGCTAGACGCCCGGCCGCTTCAAGCTCCGATAAAGGCCGCTCAGACTTCGGTGGCGGTCAGGCCCTCGGTGGAGATGCACGACGTGAGGCAGCGTTCCTTCGCGTCGCCGAGGAGGTCGGCGGTCCAGATGGTGAAGCCGCCGTCGCCGAGTTCGGTACCGGCTTGGCCGATGCCAAGGGCGGTGCCGGCGTAGTACGCGGCGCCCTTCGTACGCTCCGTGTCTTCGGTGAACGGGACGTCGAGCGCGGGGCGGACCGTGTCTTCGATGCGGTCCTGGACGGCTGACGGCTTGAAGGACGTGAACGCCAGCTCCGCCTTTTCGCCCAGTACGGAGTGCCAGAAGCGGAGGTGGTCGATCAGCAGCTCCGCCTCCGTACGGCCTGAACCGGTGTCGCGGGCGCTCGACACCAGCACGAACAGCTCGAAATGCGCGGTCATCCACGGCTGGTCGAACGCCTGTGCACGGACGACTCGCTGGCACGCGGCCAGGTGTACGCGGTCCTTCCCCGCGCGGCGGCGTACAGCCGCCTCGATCGCCAGCTCATTGGTCGGATCACTCGCCACCTCGGTACCACGGACCGTACTGACCACCTGGTGCTGATTGATTGGGGCGATCGCGGACGACGTACCGAGCGGGGTGAGCGGCGACAGTTGAACCCCGGCGAACTTCTCCGGCAGCAGCTCCCACAACCGCCGCTGTGTCTTCACCAGCTGCCGCGGATCCATAGCCGACGGCCGCACGAACCGGTCCTGCTGCCAGCGCTGCAGCAGCCGCGCCGGCGTCACCTTCGCGGCTCGCTCCCGCGACACGTCCAGCAGGACGGACTGCAGCTCCGACTGACTCAACCCGCCGACGAGAGCGTCCCGGCTGCCCTCCGGCAGCTTCGCCCAGAACCGTTCGCTCACCTGTCCCATCGCTCTACTCTGACCGAAAATCACCCGGGTACGCGCGCCATTTACCGGGTATCGTCGACGCATGAGATTGCCGAGCCCGCACCTTTGACGCTCTGACCGAAGCCTGTCGGTCCGGATTGTCGCGTTCGAGGCACTGCGCGACTTCATCCCCCTGTACCCGCTGTACCAGCTGCTCTTCCACGATCACGGACTGTCGGCTGCCCAGATTTCGACGCTGTTCGTGATCTGGTCCGCGACCGGGTTCGTGCTCGAAGTGCCGTCGGGCGCCTGGGCGGACACGTACTCGCGGCGCAAGCTGCTGATTCTCGGTGCGCTGCTGAGCGGACTCGGGTACGCGGCGTGGATCACGATCCCGTCCTTCGCCGGGTTCGCGCTCGGCTTCATCCTGTGGGGTACGTCGGGCGCATTGATCTCCGGTACGTACGAAGCCTTCGCGTACGACGAGCTCGCCGCCCGCGATCGTACCGAGCACTTTCCGGCGCTACTGGGCCGCGCCCGCTCCGCCGGGTTCGTGATGAACTTGTCGGCAACCCTGCTGGCCGCACCGCTCTTCGACCTCGGCGGGTACGTGCTGGCCGGAGTGGTGAGCGTGCTGAGCTGCCTCGCCCAAGCGGCCGTCGCCTGGTCGCTGCCGGAGACCCGTGCTGTGGAAAACGCCCGCGAGGCGGCCGAACCGGGGGTGAAAGCTGCCTTCGGCAACTATCTTCAGATGCTTCGAGCCGGGGTGTCCGAGGTGGCGTCGACCCAGTTGGTTCGGCGCGCGGTCCTGCTGGTCGCGTTGCTCGGCGGCTTCCTGGCGTTCGACGAGTACTTCCCGTTGCTGGCCAGTGAGACCGGTGCGGCGACGGGGACGATCCCGCTGCTGATCGCGGGTACGGTCGCCGCGCAGGCAATCGGCGGCGCGCTCGCGGGGCCGGCGTACAAGTTGCCGGCAGCAATGTTTTCGATCGGGCTGGCGGCGACCGCGGTACTGATCGCGAGCGGGGCGCTGAGCCTGTCGGCCTGGGGCTTCCTGCCGATCGCGCTCGGGTACGGCGTGATGCAGCTGGTGATCGTCGTGTCCGAGTCGCGGCTGCAGGACGCCATCACCGGGCCGGCGCGGGCGACCGTCACCTCGGTCTCGGGCTTGTTCGCCGAGGTTTCCGCGATCGCCGTGTACGCCGGTTTCGCGATCGGATCGTTCTGGTACCCGATGTCCATCTTGGTTGCGGCGTTGACGATCCCGGTGCTGCTGTCCGCGTTTGTCGTACCGCGGGCGCTGCCGGCACCACGCAGCTCCGCGGACCTGTCGGATGTCTAACGTCGGGCCGCGATACCCGCTGTCACGGTCGCCAGGCCTGACTCGAAGCCGCTGTCGAAGTCGTAGGCGAGTCCGGTTTCGCCGAGTTCGCCGACGATTCGGGTCAGGGTGGGTGCTTTGCCGGGCGGGAGCGCGTTGACCTGGGCGATCAGGTCGGGGGCGAGCTCGAACGTGTCGGCGCGGACGGACGCCTCGCCGAGGCTGAAGCCGTGGATGAAGTCGATCAAGGTGTTGGCTGCTTCGAAGATCTCCCGTGGGGACAGGCCGGCTTGGTCGAGGGCGCGGTAGAAGGGTTCCATCGTGGCTACTACTACGCCTGAGACCGCTGAGGTGTCGGCGAGGACCTGGAGTGCGAGGTTGGGGTGGGCACGCAGACCGTTGCGGTAGGCGCGAGCGGCTTCTTTGAGCTGGTCCTGCCACGACGCTGCTGCTGCTGCGGTCGCTTGATCCGCCGAGTCTGCCGGGTTGGTTGCGTCGGTGCGGTTCACGGGGGTCAGGTCGGCGAAGACCAGTTCGGCCAAGCCGGCCAGTACCGCGGACTTGTTCGGCAGGTGGTGGTACAGCGACATCGGGTTGACCTGCAGCGTGGCCGCGAGCCGGCGCATGGTCAGCGCGTCGATGCCCTCGTCGTCGACGATCCGCAGCGCCGCGGTCAGGATCGCCTCCCGGCTCAGCCGCTCCTCCCCGGCGCG
This sequence comes from Kribbella hippodromi, assembly GCF_039531045.1. NCBI lineage: Bacteria > Bacillati > Actinomycetota > Actinomycetes > Propionibacteriales > Kribbellaceae > Kribbella > Kribbella hippodromi. The sequence goes on from NZ_BAAAPH010000031.1 coordinate 56,895, forward strand.
AGGCCGCCCGGACCGTTTGCCCGCATTAACCATACGACGTACGATACATAATCGTACAACGTATGAATAAAGGAGCTGGGATGCAGTCGTTGGCGGGGAAGGTGGCGCTGGTCGCCGGCGCGACCCGGGCGGCCGGGCGCGGGATCGCGGTCGAGCTCGGCGCGGCCGGAGCAACCGTGTACGTGACCGGGCGAACCACCCGGGACCGGCAGTCCGAGATGGGCCGGCCGGAAACGATCGAGGACACCGCGGAGCTGGTCGACCAGGCGGGCGGTCGCGGTATCGCTGTACCGGTGGACCATCTGGACCCCGAGCAGGTACGGGCCTTGGTCGAGCGGATCGAGCGCGAACAGGGCGCGCTGCACATTCTCGTGAACGACATCTGGGGTCAGAGCAGCGAGCCCGAGTGGGACAAGCCGGTCTGGGAGAGCGACCTCGAGAGCGGTCTGCGGCTACTACAGCTCGGCGTGAACACGCACGCGATCACGAGTCATTACGCGCTGCCGCTGTTGATCAAGACACCGGGCGGTTTGGTGGTCGAGATGACCGACGGGACGAACGAGTACAACGCGGAGAACTATCGCGTGTCGTTCTTCTACGACGTCGCCAAGGGCGCGGTCAGCCGGATGGCGTACGCGCTCGCGCACGAACTGGACAAGTACGAAGGCACCGCCGTGCTGCTCACGCCGGGGTGGCTGCGCTCCGAGGCGATGCTCGAAGGTTTCGGTGTCCGCGAGGACAACTGGCGGGACGCGATCGAAAAGGTCCCGCATTTCGCGATCTCCGAAAGCCCGTCCTACGTCGGCCGGGCGGTGGCGGCCCTCGCGGGCGATCCCGACGTACGCCGCTGGAACGGGAAATCCACGTCCAGCGGCGAGTTGGCGCGGCTCTACGGCTTCACCGACCTGGACGGCAGCCGCCCCGACGCTTGGCGCTACATCGTAGAAGTCCAAGACCCCGGCAAACCCGCCGACACCACCAACTACCGCTGAACCCGATACACCGGACAAACCCCTCGCCCATCCCCACCCAAAACCCCAGGCACGATGCCCCACTCACCAGCAGCCAGCTGACTGCCGGAGCCCGGCGACGGCTCATCACCTCCGCCCGGCGGCAGTTGGCTGTCCGGGGTCGGCGATGATCCACCGGGCAGGGCTGATGGGTGGGTGGGTTTGGGGTGGACGTTCAGGGTGGGATGGGGGTGGGCGGCTGCGATCGGGATGCCGGTTGCGGCTGCCAGCGACAGCAGCTCGCGGCGGGACGTGGCGGCGACCGCCGGGTCGCGCTCGTACACATAGGTGAGCTCCGGCCAGCGCGCCTGCGCCGGATGCACAAACGCGTCCCCGGCCAGCACCGCGCGCTCGGTCACCACCGCCTGATGACCGGGCGTATGCCCCGGCGTCGGCAGCAACCGCATCCCGCGCAACTGTGTCTCCCCCTCCACCACCCGCAACTGCCCGGCCTCCTCGATCGGCCGAATCCGGTTCAGGTACGTCGCCCCGCCGCGCACATGATCGAGCTCAGCCCGCTGCACCACATACTCCGCCCGCGGAAACATCGGCCGTACGCCATCACTGGCCCACCCCACATGATCCAGATGCACATGCGTCAACACGACCGCATCCACATCCGTCACCCCCACCCCCACCTGCGCGAGCAACCGAGGCAACCGCCCACTCACCCCCAACCACTCAGCCGCCTCCCCACCCGCCGGCCCAACCCCCACATCAACCAACGTCACCCCCGCCCGCTCCACCACCAAGTAACTATGAAAATGCAACCACCACCCCACCCCAGCCACATTCCCCGGCACCACCCGAGAACTCCACCCCGCCTGCTCGTCCCCCCACCCCCCAAACGCCTCCCCAACCCCCTCCGGAAACACCGCCACCGCATCACACAACACCGTCACATCCATCAGAACCCACCCGCCGGCGCACTCCATGGCCGCTGCGCCGCCCACCCACTGGGGAATCCCAGCTCACGGAGATGCCGCCCACAGGCCGGTATCTCAGCCGTGACGAGGTCCCGGATCTGCTCAGCCCAGCGGGACTCCTGCCCGAGCCGGGCCAGCAGAAAGGCGACGATGCACAGCGTTGAATACACGCGCGAGTGCGTGACATCGCGGCCGATCAAGTGCTGGAGGTCCGGGATCGACCGCAAGTGACTCGGGGCCAGCTGATTGGCGAGATTCCGGTTCCAGAGGCGTGCGTGGTGCGCGCAGACATTGCGGACATAGTTGAGGACCCGCAGCCAGTTGGCCAACGCCGCTCCGTTGCCGGCAGCGCGTTGATCGAGGACGCCCAGCCGGTGCGCGATCTCGTTGCGATCCGCCGATTGCAGCCCCTGGAACAGGTGGCTCATCGATCCGAAATCCAGGATCTCGGTCACCACCCAGATCGGCAGCTTGCCGTCGTACTTGTGCTGGAAGTGCAGGACGAAGTCCTCAGAGGATCTGGACTGCGCGGCGAGCACCTTCCGCAGCCATCGGTCGTACGTGCTGGGCTGTCCGTGATCGGATCGGGTGAACCTGCCGTCGAGATCGCGGACGTCGAGGTGGGCGTACGGGCCACGTTTGCCGAGTGTGAAGGCCACCAGCACCCGGAGGGCGATCTCGACCCGCTCGATCGCCCGGAGGACCTGCAGCTTCAGTCGGCGATCGGCATCGTAGAGCCGAACGACCTGCCGAAAGGTGGTGCCTTCGACGAACTGGTCGTCCCGTGATGCTTGGCCGAGCTGACGGCGATAGGAGTACCAGTAGCCGCTCAGGCGGTAGTAGCCGATGGTGCTCAGCAGGTGTTCTGCTTCGGCTTCGTTGGTGATGACCAGCCCTCGGCTCTTCAGCAGCGCGACTTGGTCGGTGAAAGTGAGGTGTGGCTTGGTGTAGACGGTCACGAGAGGCCCCCAGGGAAAAGAAAACCAGCCCGTGCCCTGAGGGGCAGAGGGGCTGGCCGTGTTGCTGAGAACTATACATGCGGGGCGTAGGCGAGGGCAGGAGAAATGTGCGCTCTGTGGACAACTAGGGGAGGAGCATCCAGGTGGCGAGGGTGGTCATGAGGAGGGCGATGGTGGTGTCGAGGAATTGCCAGGAGCGGGGGCGGGCGAAGAAGGGGGAGAGGTTGCGGGAGAGGAAGCCCAGGGCGAAGAACCAGGTGAAGCTGGCGGTGACGGCGCCGAGGCCGTAGAGCCAGCGGCCGTCGGTGCCGCGCTGGTTGGCCAGGGAGCCCAGTAGGACGACGGTGTCGAGGTAGACGTGTGGGTTCAGGTAGGTGAATCCCAGGCAGGTCAGTACGACCGTACCGAGTGCTGCCGGTGCATGGTCTGACGGCGTGATCGCACTGGGACGGAACGCCCGCTTCGCGGCCAAAAACGCGTAGGTGTAGAGAAACGCGGCCCCGCCGAACTTCGCGATGTCCAAGGCCAGCTGGCTGCGCGTGAGCAGTTCCCCGAGACCGGCGATGCCGCCGGAGATCAGCAACGCGTCAGACAACGCACAGGTCAGTACGACCGGCAGCACGTGCTCCCGGCGCAAGCCCTGGCGGAGTACGAACGCGTTCTGGGCGCCGATCGCGACGATCAGGGTCAGCGACGTGGCGAAACCGGCGAGCAAGGGCATGTCATCGACGGTAGACAGCCGCCGTGATTCAAACCAGCTAAAGATTCTGACGGGGCATTAGGATTGCTTCATTGTGCAGTTCGACTCCGTGCAGCTCGAGACGTTCGTCGCGGTTCTCGACGAGGGTAGTTTCGACGCGGCCGCGCGGCGCTTGCGGGTGACGCCGTCGGCGGTCAGTCAGCGGATCAAGGCGCTGGAGAGCCGCCTCGGGCAGGTGGTCGTGATGCGCGGCAAGCCGGCCCGGGCGACGGCGGCGGGTGCGGCGCTGCTCCGGCTGGCGCGGCAGGTGGCGCTGCTCGAGGTCGAGGCGATCGCCGCCGTCCGCGGTACGGTCGACGCCCAGCGCATCCCGATCGCGGTGAACGCCGACTCGCTGAACAACTGGTTCCTGCCCGCGATGCTCGACCTGTCCCGGACCCACAACGCCCGGTTCCTGGTGCACCAGGAGGACGAAGAGCACTCGGCGGAGTACCTGCGCAACGGCACGGTGCTCGCCGCTGTCACCGCCGATCCACGTCCAGTGCAGGGCTGTCGTGTCGTACGGCTCGGCCGGATGCGCTACTTGCCGCTCGCCACGCCCGAGTACGCTGAGCGCTGGCTGACCGGGAAATCGTTGCCGGAGGCACTTGCCGAGGCGCCGATGGTGGTGTTCAACGAGAAGGACGTCCTGCAGCATCGCCTGCTCCGCAAGGTGACCCGCCGCAAACTGGATCCGCCGGCGCACGCGATCCCAGCCTCCGCGCCGTTCCACGAGGCGGTCCGGATCGGGCTCGGCTGGGGCATGATCGAAGACCAGGTGGCCGATACCGAAATCGCCGCCGGCCGCCTGGTGGAAGTTGCCCCCGGCAAGCACATCGACGTACCGCTGTACTGGCAGCACTGGAAGCTCGAATCCGGCATCCTCGACGCGCTCACAGCTGCCGTACTCCGGGCCGCGAACGCAGGTCTTCGTACGTCCTGAGCTCGATCGCATTTCCGGCTCTCAGCGATCACCGGCCGCGCACGCAGCCGACAATCAGCAGCTCGACTGGTAGTGCACTCCCGAGACGCCGTATACCCAGACCCCTCCACGCTCCAGTGCACTACCCACTCAACCCACACCTCCTATCCACCTGCACACCACCCACCCCACGCATCAGTCACAAGAGCCCCGACAGCGGTCAGGCGCAGTAACCGGCGTCGCCGACGAGCGCGACCCGGCCGCGCGGGCGGCGGAGGAGGGAGCGGCTGTGGTGCAGGCTGTGGGTCAGGGGCGCGAGAGCGGTTAGCTGGGGCTTGGGGGCGTGTCCCTAGAGGTTTGGTCAAGCGGGTGCTGGGTGCCCAAACCGGTTTGGGGTGGTTGTGTACGTGGAGTGGGGCGGGTTGTACTCCCGGAATGGGCTGCTAGGCACCCCAAACCGGTTTGGGGGACATCCGGCTGTTGTGACTGATCCGTGGGTGGTTCCGCATGGCTGAGCCGCCGCATGGCCGGTTGGACGCGGAGTGCGGCACGGGTACTGCGCGGGGTAGGCGGTGCGCTGGGATGTCCACCGGTAACCGGGGGAGGTAGCGGGGAGTTTGGCGACTCCGCCTTTCCGGGCGACGCGGTTCGAGGTGCTCGGCTTGGGGGCGAGCCTGGCGGAGCTGGTGTCCGAGCTGTCGAAGCTGCGGCGCGGGAAGGGCTTGCGCAGCTGTTCGGTGGAGTCGACCCGGCGGACCGCGTCAGTCCCAGCGCATAGCCATCGGGTTGTCGGACGGGATCAAGCCGGCAGACATGAGTACGGCGCTGAGCGGGCGTACTAGATCGTGCAACTCAGCGGTCAACTCGTCGCCGAGTGTGCGCCATCCTTGATCGGCCAGCGCGTCGGTCGTGTCCTCGACTTGCCGGCGCAAAGCACGCCCCGCCTCGGTGAGTGCGCCGTCGGCGTCGAGCAGTCCGCGCGTACGCAGATCGTCCTCCGCGACTGACCACTCTTCGTCACTCCACCGCCGGTTGAGCTGGAAGACCTCCTTCGCCGGACCGCCCGCCGCGGAGATCGTCACCAGCGCCTGGCAGGGTGTGAGCTCCGCCGCGACCAGCGCCGCGACATGACCGTCACCGCGTGACTCGCGCAGGATCGTGGTCGCCTGCCAAAGCACCAGATGCGGCTCGCTCGGCCACTCCAGCGCGCTGTTGGCCGCCGCCAGCGCCCGCCCCGCAACCGGCGCCACCTCCGCCGCCCGCCGCCCCACCTCCGCCGCCCGCTCAAACCGTGCCGCATCGAACCCACCCGCGTCGAACCCGCCCGCACCGAACCCGCCCGCGCCGAACCGGTCGGGGTCGACTCCGCTCGTGCCGGTTTCGCTCGACTCGGACCCACCACCCTCGCCCCCGGCGAACAACCGACGGACGGCCGCATCGACCGCCGCCAGCCGCAGCTCAAGGAGCTGCTCCGGCGTCGCATAACTCCAAGCGTCCGGGACCGACCGCCCGACCATCGCCGGATGGAAGTTGTAGAACACCGCCGCCACCAACTCCGGACCAACAGCCCCAAGCGGCGCCGCCCGGCACCCGAAATAGCTCATCCAGCCGCCCTTGAGACCAGCAGCGTCGGTCGCCCGCCGCGTCTCCGGCGCGAAGTACGTGATCGCGTGATACGGCTCGAGGGCCTTCCACATCCGGCGCGCGCGGTTGTCAGTCATCCGGCCTCCCAGCGTGGATCAGCTCTGTAGCGGACGGTACATCACATGCAAACCCACGTACCCGAGCTTGGCGTGGTCGAACGTCTCCGGCACCGTCCCGATGATCCGGAAACCGAGCGACTGCCACAGATGGACGGCCGACTCGTTGGTCTCGACAACGGCATTGAACTGGATCGACCGGAACCCGGCCTGCCCGGCCCACGCGATCATGTCCTCGCCGAGCGCCCGCCCGACACCCCGGCCGCGGGCCGCACCGTCGACCATGAAACTCGCGCTGGCCACGTGCGCACCGGGCCCGGGCTTGTTCGGGTACATGTTCGCGCTGCCGAGAACGGTGCCGTCGGCATCGACCGCGACGGTGACCCGGCTGAGCGGCGAGCTGGACGGCGTCATCCAGATCGCCCGGGCCTGCTCTTCGGTCAGCTCCGGGTCATAGGTGTACGTCTCGCGCGCGGTGACGATGTCGTGGAAGAACGGCCAGATGGACGGCCAGTCGGCGGCGGTCGCGGTTCTGATCTCAACACTCATGATGGGAGAAGCATCACCCGGTGTTCACGGGAAGCCAAGCAGATTACGGATAGGCTGTCTGGGGATGAGCAAATCTGTGATCCAAGGCCTGCCGCGCTGGACGCTGGTCGTGCCCGCGCTCGCGTTCCTCGACCTCGTGCTGTCCTGGCACCGCGATCTCGGCGCGGTGCTGCTGATCCTGGTCTGCGCCGGGCTGGGCGCCGCGGTGTTCGCCGCTGTCCATCACGCCGAGGTCGTCGCGCACCGGGTCGGTGAACCGTTCGGCACGCTGATCCTCGCGCTCGCGGTGACGATCATCGAAGTCGCGCTGATCGTGACGCTGATGGCGTCGTCCGGCGGGGACAAGGCCGCGACGCTGGCCCGGGACACCGTCTTCGCCGCGGTGATGATCACCTCGAACGGCATCCTCGGGCTGGCCCTGGTGGTCGGCTCGCTGCGGCATCGCGTGCAGACCTTCCGGGTCCAGGCGTCGTACTCGGCCTTGTCGGTGATGACCGCGCTGGTGACGCTGAGCCTGGTCCTGCCGACGTTCACCACGAGCGCGCCGGGCCCGCAGTTCAGCTCGGCGCAGCTCGCGTTCGCCGGTGTCACCTCGCTGGTGATGTACGGCGTCTTCGTGTTCATCCAGACGATCCGGCACCGGGACTACTTCCTTCCGGCCGGCCCTGGCGGTGACGTGGACGAGAACGAGGAGCACCACGCCGCGGCGCCGAGCACGGCGACCGCGCTGCTCAGTCTCGGCATGCTGCTCGTCTGTCTGGTCTCGGTGGTCGGACTCGCCAAGACCGTCTCCCCGAACCTCGAGTCCGCGGTCGAGACCGCCGGGCTGCCGCTCCCGGTGGTCGGTGTCGTGATCGCGCTGCTGGTGCTGCTGCCGGAGACGATCGCCGCAGTGCGCGCGGCGCTGCGGGATCGTCTCCAGACCAGCCTCAATCTGGCGCTCGGCTCGGCCCTGGCCAGCATCGGCCTGACCATCCCCGCGATCGCGATCGCCTCCATCTGGCTGAAGGGGCCGCTCGTGCTCGGCCTCGGCGGCAAGGAGATGGTGCTGTTCGCGCTGACCGTCGTGACCGGTCTGTTCACCCTCTCCACCGGCCGGGCGACGCTGCTCCAGGGCGCGACTCACCTCGCCGTGTTCAGCGCGTTCCTGTTCCTCGCGATAAGCCCCTGAGGTACTCGGCAACCGCTTGCTGGCCACTGTGCTCGGCCCAGCTCAGCGCATTGCCGTGGTAGTTGGGATCGCGTAGCTCGGGGTCGGCGCCGAGCTCGATCAGCTTCCGGACCGTCGCCAGGTGGCCGTTCAGCGCCGCGCGATGGATCGGTGCCGCGCCGGCGCAGACCTGTACAAGGTCGTACCCGAGCCGTTGCAGCGGCTCCATCGCCTCGGTCCGGCCGATCTCGGCGGCGCGTACGGGCAGGTTCGGCCGGCGCGCCACCGCACGGGCAGCCAGCTCGGGCTCGACGTCCGTCGTTTCACCACGCATCGCCGCCGCGTACACCTCGTGGATTTCGTCCAAGGGCACAGCACCGTGGGCGCGAAGCAGCTCGGCGATCTGCGTGTGCCCTTGAACGGCGGCCAGCTCGTACGGCCGGTCGCCGCCGAAGACCGGGTGCTGGGTACCGACACCTTCCGGATCGGTGCCTTGGGCAAGTACCAGCTCGGCGCGATGTAGCAGGCCGGCCCAGGACGCGAACAGCAGCTCGTCCTCGAGCAGTTGCTGTGGCGTCGGGTGCGCGGTCGTCATCCGGTCGTGCCACGGACCGCCGTCACCACGACCGAGGCCGTACTCGAGCAGAAGCTCCAGGTGCACGTCGTCGTACGGCGGGGGACAGCCGGGGCCGCAGTTGTACATGGTCTGGCTGTCGTTCGCATCGGCGCCCGCGTCGAGGAGCAGCCGTGCGAGTTCGACCCGGTCGCGATGCGGCGGCTGATCACCTTCGCCGCGCCCGAACACCCCGGTGAGGGCGGTGAACGGCGACGGGAGGCCCTGCCAGAGGTACCCAGCGTTCGGGTCGGCGCCGTTCTCCAGGAGCAGGCGGGCGATCTCGAGCTGGTTCGGGGCGTCGAGGCGGCTGTACGTGAGGTACAGCAACGGTTCCCAGCGGTACGGTCCGCCTTCGACGGCTGATTGCGCCAAGTTGCCGCGTACGCCGTCGAGGTCGCCCGCGACGACCTGGGTGTAAATGTTGCTTTGGGCAATGTCCGGGAACCGGTCGAGCAACGCGCGGGCGGACTGCTGCCGGGCTGGATCGTCCTGCCCGTAATGCAGTGTGGCCAGCCGGAGGAACTCGTCGGCGCGCTGTTCCGGCGTATCGAGCGGGCCGCCCACAGACTGTCGGTGCGGCCAACGACTGTACCGGCCGACCAGCTCCAGGTGGCGGACGATCCGCGGCCAGCTCGGGAAGCCGTAGCTGCGGGCGATCACCAGCTGGGCATCGGCCAGAGTGTCCACCGGATGGAACTCACCGGCCAGCGCGAGCGCGGCGCTGTCGCCGGCGCGGACGTCCTTCAGCAGGGTCTTGGCCTGGCCGCGCAGATGGTCCAGGTGCGGGTCGTCCGGAAGGTTTCGGGTCGGCATCGCCGACCTCCTCTCTACGAGCCTGCTGTCCGCGTCGTCAGGCGAGAAAGGAGGTGAACCGGAGTCACACAGCTTCAAGCGTTCAGGTGGGCTGAGCCCTTCCCGCGGACCGGTGGCGCCCTGCGCGCCTGGGTCCGAGAGTAGCTCACAAAGGCTTTTCCATCCACCATTCGGTGAACTCGTGCGCGCGGTCCTTGTCCAGCCGGATCACCCAGAGGTTGCTGAACTCGGACGGCGGATTCGTCAGGTAGGTCGTCCAGCCGCGGACGAATCCGACCCCGTCGCCGAACCCCAGCACCTCGTACTCGAACGTGGTCTCCCCAGGACCGTCCGCGACCTCGAGCCAGGCGCTGACGATCGCGTCCCGGCCGAGCACCGGCGGTTCGTCCGGACGCCGGTACCAGGCCGCGTCCTCGGTCCAGAGCGCGGCGACATCCGCGGGCTCGTTGCTTTCCCACGCCTTCCGGTACCGCTCGACCCACCGGTCGAGGTCCTTCTCCTTCATCCGCTGACCCAGCCCGTCATGCCGCCATCTTGCCGCAGCCGAGACCCAGATCACGTCAGGGCGCACTTGAACATGTTCAAAAAGTCGGCGTACGGTCAGTGGCAACCGAATTGAACGTGTTCAAGAAGTGGGGACGAGAATGACCATGACGGTGACGACCTACCTGATCTACCTGTTGATCGCGGTGCCGTTGACGATCTGGGTGGCGCGGACGCTGAGCCGGAACGGCAAGGTCTTCCTGATCGACGTGTTCCACGGGAACGAGGCGTTCGCCGACGCGGTGAACCGGTTGCTGCTGGTCGGGTTCTACCTGCTCAACCTCGGGTTCGTGACGCTGTTCCTGCGCAGCGACCGCGCGGTGCTGGACGCGAGCGGAGTGTTCGAGCAACTCAGCGTGAAGCTCGGGATCGTGATGCTGGTCCTCGGCGTGGTGCACCTGACGAACGTCTGGATCTTCAACAAGATCCGTACCCGCAGCCGGCTCGACAACCTGAACCACCCGCCGGTACCGCCCAACGAGGTGACGCCGGCGCGACCGCTCACCGTGGGGGAGCAGGCCGGGTACTGGGGCCCGGGGCATGCGTGAGTTGACGGTCCTGTTCGACCCGCGCTGCCCGGTGTGCCGGCGGTTCAAGACCTGGCTGGCGGCGCAGCGGCCGGCTCCGGACGGGGAGGGCGGGGTGGTGCGCCTGCGGTTCGTCGCGGCGGGGTCGGCGGACGCGCGGGCGCGCTACCCGGAGCTGGACCACGCGGCGACGCTGCGCGAGGTGACGGTGATCGCCGACGACGGCTCGGTGTACATCGGCGATCGGGCCTGGATCGTGTGCCTGTGGGCCACGGGGGAGCACAGGCACACGGCGGTACGGCTCGCGAGCCCGGCGATGCGTCCGGTCGCGAAGGCGATGGTGCAGGCGGCGGCGGGGCTGCGGCGGTTGACTGGAGGTGACTACGCTGACGAATGTGACGGACAGTGCGACCGCCAAGGGTGAGCAGACGCGCGAGCTGATCCTGTCGACCGCGCTGCGGTTGTTCCGGGAACAGGGGTACGGGAAGACCACGATGCGTGCGATCGCCACCGAGGCGGGGGTCTCGGTCGGCAACGCGTACTACTACTACGGCTCCAAGGACCACCTGATGCAGGCGTACTACGACCTGCTCCAGGACCAGCATCGCGAGGCGGTCGAGCCGGTGCTCGCGGCCGAGCGGGCGTTCGTACCGCGGCTGACCGGCGTACTGCTGACGTGGTTGGAGGTGGCGGCGCCGTACCACGAGTTCGCCGGCACGTTCTTCAAGACGGCGGCCGACCCGAAGAGTCCGTTGTCGCCGTTCAGTGACGAATCCCGGCCGGCCCGCGAGGCGAGTATCGAGATCTTCCGGCGGCTGGTCGAGGGGTCGGACCTCAAAGTACCGGCCGAGCTGCGCGAAGAACTCCCGGAACTGCTCTGGCTGCTTCAGATGGGCGTGGTGCTCTTCTGGGTGCACGATCAGAGCGCGGACGTCCGGCGTACGAAGACCCTCGTGAACCGTGCCGTACCGCTCGTCGACAAGCTGCTTCGCCTGACGCGCGTTCCGGGCGTACGCGGTGTGACGAATGATCTGGTCGGGTTGATCCGCTCGATCAAACCCTGATCACTCGCCGACGGCGCCGTCCAGCCGCTCGCGGAGCAGGTCGGCGTGACCGTTGTGGCGCGCGTACTCCTCGATCAGGTGGATGTAGAGATAACGCAGCGAGTACGCGCCGTCGCGGCCCGGGCGCGTGAACGTGGCGTCGAGGGTGTACTGCGCGGCGAGGGCGTCCGAGGTCTTGACGACCTCGCGAAAGTCCTCGAGATCCTGCTCCGCCTGAGCTGGATCGACCAGGTCGAAGTCACCGTCGGGATGCTCGTCGGTCCAGTGCTTCGGTTCCGGAGTGCGACCGGCCAAGGCGCGGTGGAACCAGTACGTCTCCACCTCGCTCAGGTGCCGGACCAGGCCGATCAACGACATGCTCGACGGGGCCACGGTGCGCTGGACGAGCTGTTCGCCGGTCAGGCCGGACACCTTCCAGAGCAGGGTGCCGCGGTGGAAGTCGAGGAAGCTCTGGAGCAGCACACGCTCGTCCGCCACCGTCGGCGGGTCGATCCGTAGGTCTTCCGTCACGGGTCGACTGTAGTGCGCCGTGTGGGAGATTCTCTGCGCTTGCGGGGTGTTAGCGCGTACCGTGTTGCGCTGCGTCAGGTGTGTGAGAAGTGTCCTGTGGATAACTGGGGGTGTGCTGACCTCCGGTGCCGTAAACTGTTCGTGACGGCCCGCCCAGTTCTGCCTCGGGCCGGTTGCGCAATCACGTTGCGCCAGCAGTCGACCACCACGCGCCGCGGCCGTAGGGCCGCGCCGGGCAGGACGACCCCTTTGACTTTGGAGTACCTATGGCGGCCCGCCGCCCCACTGACACACGCACGCCCAACCAATCCACCAACAAACTCTTCAGCGCCCCCACCGGGGACAAAACACCCGGCAACGCATCGAGCGCTTCCGCCACTCGCGACGCATCCAGCGGTTCCAGCGTTCGCGGCGGTTCCAGCCGTTCCAGTGCATCCAGCGCCCGCGGCGGTTCCAGCCGTTCCAGCGGTGTGCCCGTCTCTTCCGCTTCTTCCGTGGCCTCCGCTTCTTCCGGTGGGTCAGCCGACTCGGCGGGTGCGCCCGCGCGGCGGCGCCGGCGTCGCGGTGGCGCCGGTCGCAAGCAGGCCGCGGGTGCCGACCGCAGCCGCCAGGCGTCTTCCGACAGGCCTGCCGCGCTCGCCGAGCGCCGCGCGGTAGCTGAGGCAGCTGACGTTGCTGACAGCAACGACTCGGCCGCCCTCGGTGAGCAGGCGGAGGTAGTTGCCGCCGACAACAGAACGTTCGCCGAGCTCGGCCTGCCCAAGGTGCTCGTGAGCGCCCTGGCCGCAGCCGGCGTGGAGAAGCCGTTCCCGATCCAGGCGGCCACGCTGCCGGATTCACTCGCCGGCAAGGACGTGCTCGGCCGCGGCCGCACCGGCTCCGGCAAGACGTACGCCTTCGTCCTCCCGGCCCTGGCCCGCCTCGCCGCCGACGCCGGCAAGCGCCGCCCGAATCACCCTCGTGCGCTGATCCTGGCGCCGACGCGTGAGCTCGCCACCCAGATCCAGGCCTCGATCACCCCGCTCGCGGACAAGCTCGGGCTGCGCTCGATGACGATCTTCGGCGGCGTCGGCCACGGCCCGCAGATCAACGGTCTGCGCAAGGGCGCGGACATCGTCGTCGCCTGCCCAGGCCGGCTCGAGGACCACCTCCAGGCCGGTCACATCCGGCTCGACGAGGTGCGGATCACCGTCCTCGATGAGGCCGACCACATGGCCGACCTCGGCTTCCTGCCGGCTGTCCGCCGGATTCTCGAGGCGACACCGGCGGACGCGCAGCGACTGCTGTTCTCCGCCACGCTGGACGCCGGCGTCGACGTGCTGGTCCGCCGCTTCATGACGGACCCGATCACGCACAGCGTCGACTCGGCCCGTTCGCCGGTCGCGAAGATGACCCACCACGTGCTGCACGTGCAGTCCGACGCGCGACTCCCGGTCCTCGTCGACCTGACCGCCGCGCCGGGGCGTTCGCTCGTGTTCACCCGGACCAAGTACGGCGCGAAGGCCCTGACCAAGAAGCTGATCGCCCAGGGCGTACCAGCGGTCGAGCTGCACGGAAACCTTTCCCAGGGCGCCCGTACGCGGAACCTCGAGGCCTTCGCGGACGGTACCGCCCGGACGCTGGTCGCCACCGACATCGCGGCCCGCGGGATTCACGTCGACGGTGTCACGCTGGTGATCCACGCGGACCCGCCGATCGAGCACAAGGCGTACCTGCACCGCTCCGGCCGGACTGCCCGCGCCGGCGCCGAGGGCACGGTCGTCACGCTGATGACCGATGACCAGGTCCGGGACGTCCGCGACCTGGCCAAGAAGGCCGGCATCGCGCCGAAGACCACCAAGGTCGCCGCGGACCACCCGCTGCTGTCGGAGCTGGCGCCGGGCGAGCGTACGTTCGTCGCCCCGCCGCCGAAGGACGCGCCGGCCAAGCAGACGCGCGGCAAGCAGGCGCCGGCCAACCAGAGCTCGGCCGGACGCTCCGGAGGCGGTCGCGCCGCTGGTCCGGGTCGTCGCCCGGCTCGCCGGGGACGCCGCCGTCGCGCCAGCGGTCAGCAGGCTGCCTAACCTGGGGCCGAGCGTCCTGACAGCGAGGTGCCGATGCGGATTCGAACTGTTCTGAACGACCTGGTGCCGGAAGCGCTGGGGGTCTGCGACTCGCACGACCACCTGTTCTTCCGGTCAGCGGTACTGCCAGGGCAAGAGTTGGACGACGAGGCGGCCGCGATCGCTGAGGTACGGGCGTTCGCGGACACCGGCGGTCAGGCGATCGTGCAATGGACACCGCACGGCCTGAACCGCCGGGCCGCGGCGCTGCCGACGATCTCCACCCGCACCGGCGTCGCGATCGTTGCCGCCACCGGCCTGCACCGCGCCGAGCACTACCCAGCGGGGTATGTCGACAAGGCGCAGGATCGGCTGGCTGAGTTGTTCATCCGCGAGCTCACCGTCGGCATCGGCGACACGCAGGTCCGGGCCGGGCTGATCAAGGTCGCCTCCGGTTTCCATGGACTCGACGCGCACGCGGAGCGGGTGATCCGCGCCGCGGCGGAAGCGCATCATGCGACGAACGCGCCAATCGCCGTACACCACGAGCTCGGATCCGCGGCGGATGCCGTACTCGGCCTGCTCGTCGACCGGCTCGACGTACACCCGGCGGCGATCATCCTCGGGCACCTCAACCGCTTCCCCGACCACCGGCTGCACCGCGAGCTGGCGGAGCGCGGCGCCTGGCTCGCGTTCGACGGGCCGTCGCGGGCCAACCACGCGACCGACCCGCGGCTGACCGACTGCCTGGCCGCGCTGATCGACGCCGGGTACGCCGACCGGTTGCTGCTCGGCGGCGACACCACGACTGCCCGCGCCCGGGCCGCGACCGGCGAAGGGCCAGGGATGCCGTACCTGCTGACTCAGCTCCGGCCGCGTCTCAGCCGGTATTTCGGCGCCGAGGTCACGGACGCGGTGTTCCGGACCAATCCGGCGCGCGCCTTCGCCACCGATTGGCGCAAGTAACCGGTACCTTCCGAACATGAGCGTGATCGCGCAGGTGTTCGTGGTGGTCGCCGGAGTGTTCCACGTGACCGTGTTCGCGCTGGAGAGCGTGCTGTTCCGCAAGCCGAGCACGTACCAGCGGTTTCTGGTCAAGGACGATGCCGAGATGACGGCGGCGCGGCCGTGGGCGTTCAATCAGGGGTTCTACAACCTCTTCTTGGCTGTCGGTGCGCTCGGCGGGTTGGCGTGGGGTGGCGACAAAGGGCATGCGATCGCGCTGTTCGCATGTGCATGCATGGCGGGTGCGGGCGTCGTACTGGTCGCGTCCGACCGGCGGATGGTGCGCGCGGCGGTCGCCCAGGCCGTACCGCCGATCCTCGCGCTCGTGCTTGCCGCAGTGCTGTAGCAGTGCTCTAGCTGTGCTCTGGCGGCGCCGGAATCGTGCTTGACTTCAAGTGCACTTGAGGACCGAAGGTTCTCGGCATGACCACCGCTGCTGAGCCTGCCACCGAGACCGCCGCTGAGACCGGCGGCGTCCTCTCCCCGCAGTACCGCGCGCTGACCGTTGGGATGGTCGCGCTGATCACCCTGGTCGCGTTCGAGGCACTCGCCGTCGCGACCGCGATGCCGACTGTCGCGCAGGCGCTCGACGGCCTGCACCTGTACGCGCTCGCCTTTGGCGGACCGCTCGCTTCCGGCGTGGTCGCGATGGTTGTCTCCGGCACCTGGAGCGACCTGAAGGGCCCGACCCGGCCGCTCTGGCACGGCACGGCGTGGTTTCTCGGCGGGTTGCTGATCGCCGGGTTCGCGCCGACGATGGAGGTCCTGGTGGCCGGCCGGATCATCCAGGGCTTCGGCTCCGGGTTGCTGACGGTCGCGCTGTACGTCGTGGTCGGGCAGCTCTACCCGGCGCGGTTGCGGCCCCGGATCTTCGCCGCGTTCGCGACTGGCTGGGTCGTACCTTCGTTGGTCGGGCCCGCGATTGCCGGGTTGATCGTGGAGCACACCAGCTGGCGGTTCGTGTTCCTTGCCGTACCGGTGATCGCGCTTCCGGCGGCGCTCGTGATGCGGCCGGGGCTGGCGCGGGGCGGTGCGCACGAGGCGCGTACGGGCAAACTGTGGAACAAGCGCGCGCTCTGGGCGATCGCGGCCGCGGTGGGCGTCGGGCTGCTGCACTTCGGCGGGCAGCAGCGCGGCGTACTCCAGATCGCTCTGCTGGTGATCGGGCTGGGTGGCGTGATCGCCTTCGCACCCCGGCTGCTGCCGTCCGGGACCTTCACGCTCGGGCGCGGGCTGCCGTCAGTGATCGCACTGAGAGGTTTGGTCGCGGCGGCCGGGTTCGGCGCGGAGGTGTTCCTGCCGCTGATGCTCACCCGGGAACGCGGGCTGTCGCCGTCGCTCGCCGGGCTGGTGCTGACCGTCAGCGCGCTCAGCTGGACCGCCGCCTCGTGGTACCGCGGCCGGCCGAACCAGCCGTTCTCGCACGCCGTGTTCCTGCAGGCCGGGATGGTCGCCATCGTGCTGGGGATCGTTGCCGCCGCGTTGGTGCTCGATCCGCGGGTGCCGGTTGTGGTCGCGATTCTTGGCTGGAGCCTGACCGGGGCCGGCATGGGTACGGTGTTCCCGACGCTGTCGGTCCTGGTGCTGGAGTACTCCGAGCGGGACGAGCAGGGTGCGAACAGCTCGGCTTTGCAGCTCAGCGATTCATTGTCTACGGCAACTATTCTCGCTATTGGTGGGTCGTTGTTCGCCGCGCTGGAACCACATTCGGCGGTGACGGCGTACCTGGTCGCCTTTGGGGTGCCGGCGGTGCTTGCGCTGCTGGGAGTGCCGGCTGGGCGGCGTACCTGAGGTCCTTGGGGCTTCAGTCCTTGGAGCCGCTGATCGCGATGCTGGTGCCGAGGCCGATGATCATCAGGCCACCGGTACCACCGACGAGCTCGAGCCGGCGCGGCGAGCGGGCGAACCACTCCCGCGCCGTACCGGCCACGAACGCCCAGATGCTGTCCGAGGCGAGCGCGATCAGCGTGAAGATCAGCCCGAAGAGCAGAATCTGCGCCCACGCCGGGCTGCTCGCCCCCTTGTCCACGAACTGCGGCAACGCGGCGGCGAAGAACACCGCCGTCTTCGCGTTCGTCACCCCGACCAGGAACCCCTGCCGAACCGTCTTCCGCCCGCTACTCGGCTTCACTTCACCCGCGAGCGCCTGAGCCAGCGACTTCCTGGTCCGGAAGGCGTGGACCCCGAGATAGATCAAGTACGCGGCACCACCGAGCTTCACAATCGTCAACGCGACGGCGCTGGCGGCGATCAGCGTCCCCAGCCCGAGCGCGATCAGCACCAGCATCACGGCGGCACCCAGCGTGTTGCCAACCATGGTCAACACCGCCTCCCGCCGCCCCACCGCAAGCGCACGCCCGACGATAAACAACACACTCGGACCCGGAACAACGATGATGACAAGCGCAGTAATCGCAAACGCAACCAAATGATGGGCAGACGGCATCCCCCCACCCTAATCGCGCCCCGCCCCTTCCGGCAGCCGCATCTCACGCCACCAGCCCCCGGCCACACACCAGCAACTCCCCAGCACTGCAGCAGTCCCCCGCCTCGGCGGAGTTCCCCCGCATGGCAAGAGTCCCCCCGGCGCAGACCAGCAGTTCCCCGGCACGGCAGCAGTCCCCCGGCAATCCGGAGCCCCCGGCACGGCAGGAGTTCCCCCGCACGGGAGTGGCCCCCGCCGCGTACGCGAGCACTCGTCTCGCGCGCGGCCAACTGCCGCTCCTGCGCACGGCAAACAGCCACTCCCGCGTGTTCCGCGGCCTCTCCCCGTGTCGTTCCGCTCCTCACCGCGCCCGGCGACGCCTGCTGCCTACCCACGCCCCGGCTCAGCACCGGTACATCCCTTCCGTGCCGGCGCCGGCACGGTCCGGGGCCGCCGCCGGAGCTGCCGGCTTGCGCCGGGGTGCCCGGCTGTCACCGGACGTTCGGCTTACGCCGGGGTGCACCTGCTGCGCCCGCAGCTCTCGCCGGCGCTCGTGAGTGAGCGCTCTCCTGCCATCGCCTCCTGCCATCCACCGCTGGAGCAGCGACCTCTCCGGAACATTTCCGGCACTATCCGGCAGAAGGTTTCCGGAAACCCGCCACCTGGCGAGGATGCTCCACCCGCAGACCGACGCCTGGCTCAGCGCCAGTTGGCCCCACCTGCTTGCAGGAGGAGCGATGACCCCTGAGATGGAGGGCTGCCCCCTGAAAATACGAGGGGGCAACCCAGCATTTGAGGGGGCAACCTCGCGTGCTCCGCGGGCTCTGCCTTCGACGCTCCGCTCCTCACCGCACCCGGCGACGTGTGCTACCCACCCACGCCCGGCTGGGCTCGGCGCCGGTTGTCCACCGCCTGCTTGCAGGGGGGAGCGATGACCCCTGAGATGGAGGGTTGGCCCCTGGAAA
The DNA here is from genome assembly GCF_039531045.1 of Kribbella hippodromi. Lineage (NCBI taxonomy): Bacteria > Bacillati > Actinomycetota > Actinomycetes > Propionibacteriales > Kribbellaceae > Kribbella > Kribbella hippodromi. The sequence goes on from NZ_BAAAPH010000031.1 coordinate 75,360, forward strand.
TACGAGGGGGCAACCCTGCATTTGAGGGGTCAACCCCCGTGTATGCGGGCTGCCGTCTGGTGGGCGTGGCGTGCTCGGTCGGGGTGATGACGTGGCTGAGGGGAGTGAGCTGGGTTGTGCGGTTGGCGTGCTGGGGGTGCGGGGTCGTGAGTGGGTGGGCGGCCGATGTGCAGTCACAGGCCGGGCTTGGGTGCGGGCGGGTGGTTTGGCTGCAGGGCGGGTGGAGTTGGCGTGGGGTTGTCGGATGTGGGTCGTAGGGTTCGTTGAACGGGTGAATGGTGGCCGTTCGAGGGCGCCATACAGGTGAGGAGTCTGGCGATGGGGCGTGCGGGGTGCTGGGGTTACCGGGAGCTGTACTCAGCTCGGGAGGCGTTGTGAAGTTGCTGCTTACCTCCGGTGGGATCACGAACGAGAGCATTCGTGGCGCGCTGGTCGAGTTGCTGGGTAAGCCGATCTCCGAGGCGCGGGCGCTCTGTGTCCCCACAGCGCAGTGGGGTCACCCGATGCTCGGCCCCACCTCGGTGCGCGGGTTTGTTGCCGGCGTCCCGCCGTGGCACATGATGACGGGCCTGGGCTGGGCGTCCCTGGGGCTGCTGGAGCTCACCGCGCTCCCGAGCATCGGCGAGGAGCGGTGGGTGCCGTGGGTACGGGAAGCCGACGTGCTGCTGGTGGACGGTGGTGACGCGACGTACCTGTCCCACTGGATCCGGGAGTCAGGCCTGTCGCGCGTCCTGCCGTCGCTGAGCGAGACGGTCTGGGTCGGGGTCAGCGCGGGCAGCATGGTGATGACGCCGCGGATCGGTGCAGACTTCGTCAACTGGCCGGCTGCGCCCGACGACCGCACACTCGGCGTCGTCGACTTCTCGATCTATCCGCACCTCGACCACGAGCTCATGCCCGACAACACCATGGCCGACGCGGAACGATGGGCTGCCGATCTCGCGGCTCCGGCGTACGCGATCGACGACCAGACCGCCATCAAGGTGACCGACGGCACTGTCGAGGTCGTCTCCGAAGGCCATTGGAAGTCCTTCCCCGCGTAGCCGAGTCGACCTGACAGGTGTACCAGTGAAGGCGCCACCGGCTTGGCGGCGTGCCGGTGATTGGAGTGTCGGTGGCCTACGCAAGGATGGGGTAGTGACGGTGAGCGTAGCGACAAGGGACTCGATTGAGGTTGCGCTCGCTCGGGCTGTCCAGTTTCCGCGGCTGCGTTACATGGGGTCCAAGTACAAGCTGCTTCCGCATCTGGCGCAGGCGTTCGCGGACGTCGACGGCGCGACGGCGCTGGACGCGTTCGCGGGCAGCGGCGTCGTCTCGTACCTCTTGAAGGCGCAGGGGTACCAGGTCACCTCCAACGACTTCCTGAACTTCCCGGCCGCCATCACCCGTGCCACCGTCGTCAATCAGACGGTGAAACTCACGGCAGCGGAGGTGGACACGATCTGTGGCGATCCGGCGGACGATCGTGACTTCATCTCGCGGACGTTCGACGGTCTGTACTTCACCGCGGAGGATCGCGAATTCCTGGATTCCGCCTGGTCGCACATCGACGTACTCAAAGGTCACAAGCAGGCAATTGCCATCTCGGCTCTGGTACTGGCCGCCGCCCGCAAGCAGCCGCGCGGCGTGTTCACCTTCACGGATCTGCGGTACGACGACGGCCGCCGAGATCTGCATTTGCCGCTCCGGGACCATTTCCGGGAGCGCGTCGAGGACTACAACCGGGTGGTTTTCAACAGCGGCAAACCCTGCCAGGCGCGATCGGGTGATGTATTCGACGTGCCTTCGAAGAACTTCGACGTGGTGTACCTCGATCCGCCGTACGCGCCGCCGCGTGACGACAACGACTACATCAAGCGGTACCACTTCCTCGAAGGGCTGTCGGTGTACTGGCGTGGCCAGAAGCTGATGGAGAACACCAAGACGAAGAAGCTGGAAAAGAAGTACACCCCGTTCTCGTACAAGCGGACCATCGTCGACGCGCTCAGCCGTACTTTCGAGCAATTCAAGGACTCGACGATCGTGTTGTCGTACTCGTCGAATGCGATTCCGGACGCCACGACCATCAAGGACCTGCTCGGTGCGGTGAAGTCCGACATCGAAGTACGCGAAATCGACCACAAGTACTCCTTCGGTACGCATTCCACCGCGCAACGACGGGACGTGTCGGAGTACATCTTCATTGCCAGGTGAGGTTTGTCGATGCCAATCATTCCCACGTTCGAGGAGTACCTCGAGACGCTCGGCCGGCTGACCGCCCATGTCGATCCGACCGCGTCGACGCCACATGCGGTGGAGCTGAAGGAAGCCGCTGACAGCCTGGAGCAGATCTCCGGGGTCACTCTCGACTCGCTGACGCAATGGGCGCACGAGCATCCGGGCTGGGTGCCCGCGCTGGGACTCGCGGTCGGGCTTTCGCAGGAAAAGCTGAAGAATTCCCTGAAGGACAAGTTCGGTACGTCGTCGTGGAATCTGCTGGCCAAAGACCGCCCGCGACAGCTGATCGAGCTGCTGGACCAGGAATTCGACCTGATCCGGCTCGTCACGGTGCAGCGCGACAAGGTGTACGACTTCGGCGACATCTTGGTGGCCAGAGCCGGCACCCGGGCAACCGCGGTACGCGCAGGAGCGTCCGGCCGCAAGGTGGAAGACGAAATCGAGGCAATAGCGCAGGACATCGGACTTGCCTGTGAGACCAGGACCAGATTCGTTGGCCGAAACAACCGGGACGCCCCGTGTGACCTGGTGATTCCGACCGGCGCCGATGCGGCCATCGTCGTCGCCGCCAAGGGTTTCGACTCCACTGGCTCGAAACTCACCGACGCCGTCCGGGAAATCGAAGAAATGGCCGACGTGCGGCTGCCCAATCAGTTCGTTTATGCGGTCATCGACGGTATCGGCTGGAAGAGCCGCCGCCGGGATCTGCAGCGAATCCACAAACTGTGGGAGAACCGGCAGATCGACGGAATGTACACCCTCGCCACCCTCGACCAGTTCCGCGCCGACGTGGAGGACGCCGCCCGCATCCGCCGCCTGCTCTGAACCCGTGCACCTCGGCTGATCCCCAGACGCAACGTTCCCTGGTCATCCGGCGCTTCTCCTGACAAACTGCGGTTGGCTTGGCCTCACGCCCAGGAGGCCGGTTGTCACGGGGAGTCACGATGCTTGAGTCCGATGAGCTGGTTGCACGGTTCGGCGCCAACCATGCGCTGCTGGTCGCGGCGCGCGATCGGCTGCAGGCGGCGGTCAGCGCCGGTACCGCGACCGACGAGCAACGAACTCGCCTCGACACCGTCAACGAACTACTCACGCCGGTCACCGTTGCCGAGGTAGATGCTGAGGGCAACGTTGTCGAAGTGCGGCGGCCGCGGCAGTTCTTGAAAGTCGATCCGGAAGGACAAGGACGCGCGGTCGAGGTACTGGGTGAGCTGCGCCAGGCGAAGTACGTCGCGGTGCTCGTACCGGGAATGGGCAACAGCCTGGACACCTTCCGCGGGCAGGCTGATCGCGGCGATCTGGTCCGCCAGGAGGCCGGCCCGGGTACTGCGGTGATCGTGTGGCTGGACTACGACTCGCCGCAGGGGCTGGCGCAGGCGGCGAGCAAGGATGCGGCGCTTGAAGGTGGGCCGCGGCTGGCGGAGTTCATGAACGAGGTCGATGAGCTGAAGGCGGTTGATGCCGAAGTCACGCTCGTCGCGCACTCGTACGGCACCGATGTGGCCGGCGAGGCGCTGATCAACGGCGCACGGCCGGGTCGCGTTGTGATGACGGGGTCGCCGGGCATCCGGAAGTACATCGATGAGGCGGCCGATTTCGTACCGCCGCCGACGACGCTGTACGTGGAGCGTGCGCCAGGGGACTATGTCGCGTACTCCGAGTGGCACGGGCCTGATCCGGCGACCTTCCCGGATGCGGTACGGATGGCGACGAACGATCCGCTGGCGAACGACGAAGCGGTGTCGGTGCACTGGCACAACGAGTACTACCGTACGAACAGTGAGGCTCTGCGCAACATCGGCCGGGTCGTACGCGGCGACCTCAAGGCGATCACCACCACCGACACAACCCGCACCACCGAGACAGACCTGGGCCGAGTCGCCTCCTGGGGCACCCCCTTCAACCAGCTGGCCAAGGCAGCCTCCGCGGTCTACGACGGCGTAGTGAACCTAACGCACCCCCACCGCCCCGCAGTTGCCTCCGGCGTGCCCGCATCCGGCCCTGGTGAGACCGCACCGGATCTGGGGTGGAGCTCGGTTGAGCGGGTGGCGGGGGAGCGTGAGAGCACCGCCCGGGGTACCGGGGTGACGCGAGGTGGGTCGCAACGCGCCTCCGGGCGGGACCACCAGAGCGGAGGGCGACGCCGATGAACGCCGGGCGGGAGTACTTGCGGGCCGAGCTGATCGCGGTCGCGGAGACTGTGGTGCCGGGGCAGCGGCCGGTCGTCACGCATGATCCGGGACCGGTGAACCCAGGCGTACTCTTCGACGGGCGCGGGCCCGCGACCGTATGCCGGATCACCGTCGAGACCGGCGATCCGAAGTCGCCCGACCCAACAGCCGCCGTGACCGCCGCCGCGGCCGCGCTCCGGGCGCGCGGATGGACCACCGAGGTGCAACCCCCGGAGAACGGGCACCACCGCGTCTCGGCCCAACGCGACGGCTACGACATCGCTGTACACGCCTGGACAACAGACTGGCGAATAACCCTCACCGGCGAAACCCCACTGGCCACCTGACCTGAGCACGAGCTTCGCGGCGAGCCGACCGTAACTCTTTGACCCGTGCACGGAGCGTCGCAGGTAACGAATCGCTGCGTCGTCTCGCGGGGCTTGGCTGGACGGTGTATCACGGAAGCGTGACGTTGACCCAAGCGCGTAACTACCTCCGCTCGGAGCTCCTCGCGGTGGCGGCGATCGTCGTACCCGATCAGACCCCGACGGTCACCCAGGACCCCGGCCCGACCGACCCGGACGCTTTGTCCGGCGACCGCGGTCCCGAGTCCGTCTGCACGATCACCGTCGAGACCGGCGACCCCACCACCCCGGACCCCGAAGCCCAGCTCAGCTTCGCCGCCGACACCCTGGAGTCCCGCGGCTGGAAGGTCACCATCGCCGAAAACACCGGCGACCACCACCAACTAACCGCCCGCCGCCAGGGCTACGACCTCACCGTAGACGCCCATTCCACCGACTGGCGCCTGACCTTCACCGGCCAAACCCCCCACCCGGACGCCCTGTAATACCTGCCGGAGCCGCGGAGCTGCCGTCGGTCTCGCCGACTGCTCCCGCCGGTTACGGCTTCTGGAAGTAGAGGCGGTCGGGGGTGGGGTTGGAGTGGGGGGTGAAGCCGATGGTGGTGGCGGTTTGGGTCAGGGCTTCTGGCTGGTGGCGGTGGACTTGGATGTTCATGGGGTGGCCGCCGTAGCCGGTGGTTTTGTGGGTGGTGGTGGTGCCTACGTGGAAGCCGACGAGGAGTACGCCGCCGGGTGCCAGGACGCGGTGGAACTCGGCGAAGGCCTGCGGTACGACGTCGCGCGGTAGGTGGATGATCGACCACCAGGCGATCACGCCGCCGACCGAACCGTCGGGCAGGTCCAGTGCGGTCATGGAACCGACCCGGAAGTCGACCGCGGGATGGGCCGACCGGGCGACCGCGATCATGCCGGGGGAGAGGTCGAGGCCGATCGCGGTCAGGCCGCGGGCGTGCAGCTGGGCGGTGACTCGACCGGGGCCGCAGCCGGCGTCCAGGACGGGCAGCTCGCGGGACGGGAGGAGCTGGGTGAGGAGGTCGAGGTTGTCGGCCTCCTCCGGCGGGCCTTCCTGGACAAGCTCGGCATACGAAGCCGCGACGTTGTCGTACGAACTGCTGATCTCGCCCAGAAAATCCATGCCCGCGACGCTAGACCCCAGCGCCGACAGTTCAGCCCTTCCCGAGCACCTGCTTTTGGCGGCCGAGCCCGTCGATCTCCAGCTCCATCACATCACCCGGCGACAGGTACGGGAACCGCCCCGACAACGCCACGCCCTCCGGCGTCCCGGTGTTCACGATGTCACCGGGGCTGAGCACCATGTACTGCGACAGATCGCGAATCAACGCCGCGACCGAGAAGATCATGTCCTGCGTACTCGAATCCTGCCGCGCCTCACCGTTCACCCACGACCGCAACCGCAGATTCTGTACGTCCTCAACCTCATCCGCCGGTACCAGCGCGGGCCCCAGCGGGTTGAACGTCTCGCAGCACTTCCCCTTCGACCACTGCCCGCCGGACACCTCGATCTGGAAGGCGCGCTCGGACACGTCGTTCGACACCGCGTACCCGGCGATGCAGGCCAGCGCGTCCGCGTCGGTTTCGACGTACCGCGCCTGCTTCCCGATCACGACCGCGAGCTCGACCTCCCAATCGGTCTTGACCGATCCGCGCGGGACGAGCACCTCGTCGTACGGGCCGACGACCGTGTTGGGGTGCTTGAAGAAGACGATCGGCTGCTTGGGCGGTTCGGCGCCCGACTCGGCGGCGTGGGCGGCGTAGTTCTGGCCGATGCATACGACCGCGCCGGGCCGGGCGATCGGTGCGCCGACCCGCAGGCCGGTGGTTTCGGCGACAGGCAGCGCGCCGGCTTCAAGAGCGTCGCGCGTACGGGCGATGCCGTCCGCGGCCAGGAACGCTCCGTCGAGGTCGGCCGTGAGTGCAGTCAGGTCGTGAACGGTGCCGTCGGCGGCGCGTACGTACGGGCGCTCTTCGCCGACCGCCCCGAGGCGGAGCAGTTCCACAGATGTCTCCCTGGTTTCAGTCCTGATCGAAGATGGGACGCAACCGGGCGCGGGAGGCTTCGATGTGTGACCGCATCGCGGCGGCTGCCTCCTCCGGATCGCCCTTGCGGACAGCGGTGACCACTGCCTTGTGCTCTCGCAACGCCTTCGTCGCGATGCCGCCACCGTAGTACAGCCGGAAGAGGTGCAGGTGGCAATGCGTCCGCTGGAAGGACAGCCGGGCGGTCTCGTTTCCGGCCAGCTCGAGTACGAGGTCGTGGAACCGCTGGTCGTGCGCTGCCATCGCCCGGTAACTCTCGTACGAAGGGCGATCGGGTACATCGGTGTAACTCAGCATCTCGGCCTTGAGCCGGGCCAGGTCCTCGGCGCCGGACCGTTCGGCGGCGCGCGCGGCCGCCCACGGCTCGATGTGCAGCCGGAACTCGAACAGGTCCTCGAACTCGGCGCGGGTCAGCCGCGAGGACACCCGGTACCCGCGGAGCGGCTCCTTGATCACCAGGCCGTCGGACTCGAGCCGGGCCAGCGACTCCCGGATGGGGGTCTGGGAGATGCCGAGCTCGCGGGTCAGCGCGTCGATGTTCAGCCGGGTGCCCGGCTCGACCACACTGTCCATGATCAGGCCCTTGACCGTCTCGTAGACGTCGTCGCTCAGCACCTGTCGCTGGGGCAGGCGGCTGAGCTGCCCGGCCAAGCCCACATGTGCATCCGTCACCAGTCGCTCCTCCTGGACCCATTCTGCCCGACGCGCGGTCCGCCTTGACGGCTCCAGTGTGAGGCGGCAGCATCAGGTTGCGCAATATCCTATAGGATCTTGGGAGGACACTGTGGGTACGCCGATCGTCCGCGCCGAGGCCTATCTGGTCGACCTCGAGGTGGAAACCGTCCGGACCGATGCCGTGCAGTCGTTCCTCAAGCAGGAAACCATCTTCGTCGAGCTGGCAACCGCGGACGGACTGACCGGCGTCGGGTACTCGTACACGATCGGCACCGGCGGCAGCTCCGTACTCGCCATGCTCCGGGATCACCTGCTGCCGCGATTGATCGGTACGGATGCGCGCAACGTCGAGGCGCTTTGGTCGGAGCTGTTCTGGTCGACGCACGCGACAACCGTGGGCGCGATCACGTCATTGGCGCTGGCGGCCGTCGACACCGCGCTGTGGGACTTGCGGTGTTTGCGCGCGGGCGAGCCATTGTGGCGGCTGGCCGGCGGTTATCGGCAGCAGGTGCCGTTGTATGACACCGAAGGTGGCTGGTTGCACTTGGCAACGGATGGGCTGGTTGCCGGTGCGCTCGCGTCGCAGCAGGCTGGTTGGTCGGGGGTGAAGCTCAAGGTCGGGAAACCCCATGTACACGAGGATCTGGAGCGGCTTCGAGCGGTTCGGGACGCCGTCGGGCCGTCGATGGACATCATGGTCGACGCCAATCAGTCGATGACGTACCCGGAAGCGCGGCGGCGGGCGGCGGCGTACGAGTCCGTGGATCTGACCTGGTTCGAGGAACCGCTGCCGGCCGATGACGTGACCGGGCATGTGCGCTTGGCGGAGTCGACCTCGATTCCGATCGCGGTGGGGGAATCGTTGTACTCGGTGTCGCAGTTCCGGGAGTACGTTGCCGCCGGAGGTGCTGGGATCGTGCAGGTTGATGTGGCTCGGGTCGGGGGCATCACGCCCTGGTTGAAGGTCGCGCACCTGGCCGAGACGTTCAATCTCGAGGTGTGTCCGCATTTTCTGATGGAGTTGCACGTGAGCCTGACCGCTGCCGTACCCAACGGGCGGTATGTGGAGCACATTCCGCAGCTGCGGGCGATCACGTCGAGCGAGCTGGATATCGTCGACGGGCACGTGGTCGCGCCGGACGTACCCGGTCTCGGCATCGACTGGAACCAGGACGCGATCGACGACCGCCGGGCCGGATGAGGCCGGGTCGGATGAGGAGAGTGTTATGAGCAGGGTCGACGCGCATCATCACATCTGGGATCTGGCGGTTCGGGAGCAGTCGTGGATGGTTGGTCCGGAGCTGGACCCGATTCGCCGCAGCTTCTCGATCGACGAGCTGGTACCGCTGGCTGCGGCCGCTGACGTCACGTCAACGGTGCTCGTACAAACAGTCGGTGAGGTGGCCGAGACCGTCGAGTTCCTGGAAGTTGCTGCTGGCAACGAGCTTGTCGCGGGCGTGGTCGGCTGGGTCGATCTCACCGCGCCTGATGTTGCCGACGTGCTGGCCGGGTTGCTCGCGCGTCCGGATGGTGTTTATTTGAAGGGGATTCGGCATCAGGTACACGATGAACCGGATGACAGCTGGCTGCTCCGGTCCGACGTCCAGCGCGGTCTCGCCGCGGTCGCTGACGCCGGCTTGGCGTACGACCTGCTGACCAAACCACCGCACTTGCCGGCCGCGATCCGGACCGTCCGCGATCTTCCGCAACTCACCTTCGTCGTCGACCACATCTCCAAGCCGAGAATCGGCGATCCGCTGGAGCCGTGGGCAGCCGAGCTTCGCGCCCTGGCCGCCCTGCCGAACGTGACCTGCAAACTCTCCGGCATGGTCACCGAAGCCTCGTGGCGCAACTGGAAACCCGCGGACCTCCAGCCGTACGCCGACACCGTTCTGGACGCCTTCGGCCCGGACCGAGTGATGTTCGGTTCGGACTGGCCGGTCTGCCTACTCGCCGCGTCCTACGCCGAGGTCGTCGAAACCGCCGAAGTCCTCACCTCCGCCTTGTCCCCCGCCGAGCAGCACGCCGTCTTCACCACCACCGCCACCCGTACCTACGGCCTGTGAAGCTCCAGCCGGTCGAGCGGGCTCCGGGCGCCTTCCAGCAGTCGCTGACGCCGCCGCAGATCGAAGCGGTCTGCCGGCGCGCGCTCGGCCTGGAAGCGGTCGCCGCGGTCGAGCTGGGGCTCGGCGGGTACAACTCCGTGTACCGGGTCGACCTGCGCGGGCGCGACGAGCCAGTCATCCTGCGAGCCGCGCCCGAGGAGGCGGCCCAGTTCGGCTCCGAACGACACCTGATGCGAAACGAGTACGCGACTCTCCCCTGGCTGGCGACAATCGCACCGCTGCTGCCACGCGTACTCGCCGTCGATTGGTCCCACGAGGTGATCAACCGCGACTGGATGATCCAAACCTGCCTACCGGGCATCCCCGCACCGAAGCACCTCGACACGTACCCACGCTCCGGCCGCACAACCTTCTTCCGCCAACTCGGCACGATCACCCGCGCAGTACACGCCGTCCGCGGCCCCACTTCGGCCGAGTCGACAGCCCGGACCATCAACTGCCTCCTGGCCGCCACCCTCCGCCTGGAACGCCACCGCCTGAACAACCCCCAAGCAGTCCAATCCACCTACCCAGAGATGGCGAAACTCCTCACGCAACTCGACTGAGCCGCCGAGGTCACTTCGGCCGCTAGATAACTTTGTTCAGGGAAAGTTATATATCCGAGGGTTCCTCGGGGGTGGGTGGGACGAATTCGAGGCGGATGCCGAGGAGGCGGATGGGGCGGGTGAGGTCGAATTTGTTGAGTAGGGATTGGGCTGTGGTGGCGATTTGTTCGGGGTCTTGGGTGGGGGTGGGGAGTTTTCGGCTTTTGATGGGGGGGCGGATTCACGCGGTGGTTGCAACACCGGGTGGATTTGCTTGGTTGGACA
>NZ_BAAAPH010000032.1:0-56791 GCF_039531045.1 Kribbella hippodromi
ACTGTCCAACCAAGCAAATCCACCCGGTGTTGCAACCACCGCGTGAATCCGCCGGGTGGCATGGGGATCTTGAGGGCCGCGGGGATTGCGGCGTCTACGGTGGCTACGGCTTGGGGGCCGTTTTTCCACAGGGTTGGTTCTAGCTGGAGTTGGTAGCCGTCTTGGCGGATCAGCTGGCGGGCGCCGTCGGGGTAGGCGACCAGGGCGGCCAGGTCCTCGTAGTGCGCGGAGGTGCGGCCGTTCTCGGTTTCGAGGTGGGCGCTGGTGCGGCCTACGGTCAGTTCGCCTTTGACGACCGGCCAGCCGGAGGGCTTGAAGCGCTGGCCGGTGGGGACGCTTTTCGATCGCGGGGCGTCGATCAGCCAGTTCAGGGCGGGGTCGGTGGTGGAGTCGGGGTCGACCGACAAGAGCAGGTTGCCCCAAAGCACGTCCGCTGCCTGTCGTACGTCGCCGACTGTGATCGCGTCGACCTCCGCGATCAGTTCGTCGCGTCCGTCGGCCTCGCCGCCGAGTAGTACCTCGCGCGCGGCCGCGTACGGCAGCCAGTGTTCGGCCGGCTCGGTCTTGATCCGGCGGATCTCCCGATCGAGGTCGTCGCGCAGTTCGGCGGCGTCCGGACCGCGCTGCCGCAGCCGGCGCAGCACCTCGACGGTCTGCGCGACGATCGTCGGGCGTGCCTCGGGCAGCATGTCGATCCCCGCGGTGATCATCGCGTTCTCGCCGTCCACCAGCTCGTACGACGACCACGCGCTGTACCCGACGCCCGTACCGTGCCGGAATCCACCATCCAGCCCACGCTGCAGCACCCGCGCGAGCGCTCGCCCCGCAGTCGATCGCGCCACCACCCCCGACACCGCCAGCGAGCCGGTCAACCCCGCGAAGCCGGCCGGCAACCGCTGATCGCACGGCACCGCGGCCTTGACTGGCCAGCGCGGTCCTTCGTCCAAGGGCGGCCGCAACCCGGCCGGTGGCGGGCCGGTCAGCGCGAGAACGGCATTCCCCCGCGTGAACATGCTCGCCGCGTACGCCCGGAGTCCATCGGGATCAGCAGTGTGCAGTCCGTATTCGTCGTACCCGACTACGCCCGGACCTTGGGCGCCGTACCGCCACAGCAGATGCAGGTCGACCGGGCCGGCGCGACGCGTGGCGCTCTCCGCGCGGAGCACGCGCCGCTCGTGTTCGAGCTCGCGGAAGTCCGGCGTACGCAGCCAACCGCACAAGTCGCGAAGGAACGCCACGATCTCATCGGGTTCACCCTCGACGTCGAACGTGGTGTGCAGCATCGAGACGGACCCGTTGATCGGCGTACGAATCGAGCCGCGGTCGTGCAGCGCGAGATGTTCGAGCAGGTGCAGCCAGCCGTGCCTGGGCAGTGTTTCGTCCGCTTGACCGCCCCGGAACCACAAGCTGGCCCGCAGCTGGCGCTGGCCGGGCACCCAGTAGACGGGCACCCCGTCGACCTCGTCGGACCGAACCTCACCAGCCATCCCCGCGCATCCTCACTGATCCGAACATGGGTTGGCTCATCCTGCCGGATCCGTGCGCACCCCGCCTCCTTTTTGCCACTATTGACATCGCCACCAACTGGTACCAGTCAGGGGCGTACTGGCATCGTCAGCTGCCGAGCTTTGCCAAGGCGTCGTCCGTGAGGCGGTAGACGGTCCACTCGTCCTGGGGTTTGGCGCCGAGGGACTTGTAGAAGTCGATCGCCGGGGTGTTCCAGTTCAGGACTGACCATTCGAGGCGTTCGTAGCCGTTGCGTACGCATTCCTGGGCGAGCGCGGTCAGGAGCGCCTTGCCCAGGCCGGTGCCGCGGGTTTCGGGGCGGACGAACAGGTCTTCCAGGTAGATGCCGTGGACACCGCGCCAGGTGGAGAAGCTCAGGAACCAGATCGCGCAGCCGACCACCTCGCCCTCATGTTCGGCGACGTGCGCGAAGGCAGCGGGCGTGGCGCCGAACAGGGCGGTGTGCAGCTGGTCAGTGGTCAGCCGGCATTCCTGCGGTGCGCGTTCGTACTCGGCGAGCGCGTACACCAGGTCCACGATCGCTGGGACGTCCTCGGGCCGGGCACGCCGGACTCGCTCGTCGATCTGCATACCGCCCATCCTGCCCTGACGATCCGCCGCCGAGCAGCACACCCTGCCGACCTGCCGACCCCGCCCGACTCACTCCCCGCCGGGCACCTTCGAGAGCGTGCGCCGGATGTACTCGGCGGTGTCGATCCGGCCGAGTTCACGGTCGACCAGGTCCGAGACGTCGCTGCGATCCGGCTCCCAGTCCGCCAGCTTGTTGCTCGCCAGGGCGTCGGTCACTCGCTGCTTCTGATCGTCCTCGAGTTGCTCGAACAGCTCCGGCCAGCGCTGGGCGTAGCGGCACGGCTCGTAGCCCATGGATCGGCTCCCTGCGTAGACAGCATTCCGGTCACCTTAGCGAAAAGACATCTCTTCGCTGTCGGAGCGACGCGGGACGAGGCGGATTGAGTACTCCCAGTACTCACTGTGTGCGGATATTCCGGTTGGAATCATCGCCAGGTCCAGGGGAGATTGGATGTATGGCAGCTGACACGAACAAGACCCGCCGGATCGGTGATGTCGAGGTGTCCCCGATCGGGCTCGGCGCGATGCCGATGTCGATCGAGGGCCGGCCCGACGAGGCCCGGTCGATCGCGACCATCCACGCCGCGCTGGACGCCGGGATCACCCTGATCGACACCGCCGACGCGTACCACCTGACCGCGACCGACGTCGGCCACAACGAGACTCTGATCGCCAAGGCGCTCGCGTCGTACGGCGGCGACACCTCCGATGTCCTGGTCGCCACCAAGGGCGGACACCTGCGACCGGGTGACGGCACCTGGACGCAGGACGGCTCCCCGAAGTACCTGGCCACGGCCGCCGAGGCGTCGCTGAAGCGGCTCGGGGTGGAGGCGATCGGGCTGTACCAGTTCCACCGGCCGGACCCGAAGACGCCGTACGCGGACTCGATCGGCGCGATCCGCGACCTGCTCGACGCCGGCAAGATCCGGATGGCCGGCATCTCGAACGCGAACCCGGAGCAGATCAAGCAGGCCAACGAGATCCTCGGCGGGCGGCTGGACTCGGTGCAGAACCAGTTCTCCCCCGCGTTCCGGTCCAGCGAGCCGGAGCTCGAGCTGTGCAGCGAGCTCGGCATCGCGTTCCTGCCGTGGGCGCCGCTCGGCGGGATCGCCCAGGCCGGTGATCTCGGCGCGAAGCATCCCGCGTTCCACTCGCTGGCCGCGGAGCTCGGGGTGTCGCCGCATCGGTTGACGGTGGCGTGGCTGCTGGCCAAGTCGCCGTACGTGATCCCGATCCCCGGTTCGAGCCGGCCGGAGACGATCCGCGACTCGTACGCCGCGGTCGACCTGCAACTGACCGCGGACCAGGTAGCGATCCTGGATGCCGCCTGACCTGGGCATATTTGCCATACCGCCGGTGTTGAGCAGCGGCATGGAGGACATGCGCGCACTGAGCTACGGATTGGGACAGCAGTACTTCGACGAGCGCAACTACCGGGGTGCGATCCGGGCGCTGAAGCCGGTGGTGGACGACACTCCGGACGATGTCGGGACGCGGCTGCTGCTGGCCCGCGCGTACTACCACGCGGCGCTGCTCAAGCCGGCCGAGGAACAACTCCTCGAGGTGATCGAGCGGGAGCCTACCGAGTACTACGCGCACCTGATGATGGCGCGGACGCTGGAACGGCTGTCCCGGCCGGACGAGGCCGGGAAGCACCGCCGGATCGCCGCCGCGCTGACCGGCGATGAGGACCTGTTGAAGCCGCATACGGTCTGAGCTGTACCTTCCGAAGGCCCGTGATCAACTGATCACGGGCCTTCGGCGTACCTGGAATGAGTTGCACCCGTCCCGCGTTCTGATAGTTTAATAGTTAATCATCTTGGAGGAGGACCGATGCAGTTCGGCGTTTTCAGCGTCGGGGACGTGACCGAGGACCCGACCACGGGCACCACGGTCAGCGAGGCCGAGCGGATCAAGGCGATGGTCCGGATCGCGCTCAAGGCCGAAGAGGTCGGGCTGGACGTGTTCGCGCAGGGTGAGCACCACAACCCGCCGTTCGTACCGTCGTCGCCGACGACCCAGCTCGGGTTCATCGCCGCGCAGACGTCGAAGATCGTCCTGTCGACCTCGACGACGCTGATCACCACCAACGACCCGGTGAAGATCGCCGAGGACTACGCGATGCTGCAGCACCTGGCCGACGGCCGGGTGGACCTGATGATGGGCCGCGGCAACACCGGCCCGGTCTACCCGTGGTTCGGGCAGGACATCCGGAACGGGATCGCGCTCGCGGTCGAGAACTACGCGCTGCTCCGCCGGCTCTGGCGGGAGGACGTGGTGGACTGGGAAGGCAAGTTCCGGACGCCGCTGCAGGGGTTCACCGCGACGCCGCGGCCGCTCGACGGCGTGCCGCCGTTCGTCTGGCACGGGTCGATCCGCTCGCCGGAGATCGCGGAGCAGGCGGCGTACTACGGTGACGGGTTCTTCCACAACAACATCTTCTGGCCGATCTCGCACACCAAGCAGATGATCGACCTGTACCGCCGGCGCTTCGAGCACTACGGGCACGGCGCCGCTGACCAGGCGATCGTCGGCCTCGGCGGGCAGATCTTCATGCGGAAGAACTCCCAGGACGCCGTACGCGAATTCCGGCCGTACTTCGACAACGCACCGGTGTACGGGCACGGGCCGTCGCTGGAGGACTTCAGCCGGGAGACACCGCTGACTGTCGGCAGCCCGCAAGAGGTGATCGAGCGGACGCTGTCGTTCCGCGAGCACTTCGGTGACTACCAGCGGCAGTTGTTCCTGATCGACCATGCCGGCTTGCCGTTGAAGACCGTGCTGGAGCAGCTGGACCTTCTTGGCGAGGAGGTAGTGCCGGTGCTGCGGAAGGAGTTCGCCGCGCTGAAGCCGGCGCACGTACCGGACGCGCCGACGCACGCCTCGCTGAAGGCCGCGGCCGAGCGGGCGCACGACCTGGAGACCATCGAGGAGCCGGTTCGATGAAGGACAAGGTGATCGCCGTCGTGACGGCCGGGCTGACGACGCCGTCGTCGTCCCGGCTGCTAGCGGAACAGTTGGCCGAGGCAGTGCGGGACGAGCTCGCGGGACGTGGGCTGGGTACGCGGATCGAGCTGATCGAGGTCCGGGACCACGCCCACGACCTGACGAACAACCTGCTCACCGGGTTTCCGTCGGCCAGTCTGCGCGAGGTACTGGAGACAGTCGCCGCCGCGGATGCGCTGATCGTGGTCAGTCCGACCTTCAGCGCCTCGTACTCGGGTCTGTTCAAGATCTTCTTCGACGTCCTGGACGACCAGGCGCTGGCCGGCAAGCCGGTCCTGCTCGCCGCGACCGGCGGCACCGAACGGCACTCCCTGGTACTGGAGTTCGCCCTACGGCCGCTGTTCGCGTACCTGAAGGCCGTCCCGGTCCCGACAGCCGTGTACGCGGCCTCAACCGACTGGGGTCCGAACGCCGCAACGCTCCGCCCCCGCATCACCCAAGCCGCTGCCGAACTAGTGGCGACGCTGCACCATGAGACGCCCACCGCCGCCAACCCCTTCGCCAACCCCACGCCCTTCGAGGATCTACTGAACAGCTGACCTCTGCTCGATCAGTTGGCTCAGGCCGTTCAGGATCGTGGTCAGGCCGAAGGTCAGGTGATGGGTCGGGTCCAGGGCGGACTGGAAATGCTCGCCGACCGCCGTGCCCACCCGGCCGGCGGTCGGGAAATGGGTGCCGGACATGACCGTGGTGAGGGTCGGGGAGATCTGACGCCACCACTCCTCGTCGGTCAGGCCGGAGTCGCGCTGGGTGCGGAGTTGCTCGGCGCCTGCGCGGGCGATGCCCTGGACATGGGTGAGGACCAGGGAGAGGGCTGAGTCCATCTCCACATCGGTCAGACCGAGGCCGTCCAGCGGGCGGAGCTCGGTCTCGTACTTGCGGGTGATGTTCGGGCCCAGCGCGGTCCGCATCGTCGGCACCTCGTGAATCCACGGGTGTGCGGTCAGCACCTCCCAGTTGCGGTGCGCGATGAACTCCAGCGCCGCCCGCCAGCCCGGTTGCCGGGCCGGTTCATCGGCATCGGCGTACAGGTCGCCGTACACCCGGTCGAACATCAGGTCGGTCAGCTCGCCCTTGCCGGGGACATGCGTGTACAGCGACATCGTGCCGACCTTCAGCCGCTCGGCGACGGTCCGCATCGACAGCGCCTCGAGCCCGACGGCGTCCGCGACCTCGATCGCCGCGTCGACGATCGCGCGCACGGTCAGGCCGGACCGGCCGGGCTTCGTGTGGGCGCCCCAGAGCAGCGCCAGACTGCGCGCCGGATCGGGCGCCGCCGCCTTTCTTCCCGCCACCGGAACCTTCCTCCGCCGTTCGCCGTTGGAAGCATCGTACCTGAGCCGTACAATGTACGGTACACTCTACGGCTCAACGATCCGAGAGGTGGGAAGTGACGACGGAACGAGTGATCGAAGCTGCCGGGGTACGGAAGAACTACCGCGGCGGTACGGAGGGTGCGGGGCTGAACGGCTTCGACCTGGAGGTCACGGCCGGTACGGTGACCGGTCTGCTCGGCCCGAACGGTGCCGGCAAGACAACAGCGGTACGCATCCTGTCCACATTGCTGGAGCTGGATTCCGGTAGCGCGCGAGTCGCCGGGTACGACGTACGCCGCCAAGGTGCCGAGGTACGGCGCCGGATCGGCCTGGTCGGGCAGTACGCGGCGGTGGACGAGGTACTGACCGGCCGGCAGAACCTGGTGCTCTTCGGCCGGCTGAATCACCTCGGGCACACCAAGGCGGTACGCCGTGCGGACGAACTGCTCGAACGGTTCAGCCTGACCGAGGCGGCCGGCCAAGCGGTCGGCAAGTACTCGGGCGGGATGCGACGGCGCCTCGATCTCGCGGCCAGCCTGATCGTGGCACCGCGGGTGCTGTTCGTGGACGAGCCGACAACGGGGCTGGATCCGGCCGGGCGGATCGAGGTGTGGTCCGCCGTCCGGCAACTGGTCGCCGGCGGGACGACGGTGCTGCTGACCACGCAGTACCTGGATGAGGCGGATCAACTGGCGAACCGGATCTCGATGCTGAAGGAGGGAAAGGTCGTCGCCGAAGGAACACCGGACGAGTTGAAGACCCAGCTGGGATCGGACTGGCTGGATCTCGTCCTGACCGATCCGGCCGAGGTGGCGCGCGTGGTCGAGCTGGCCGGGCCGCTGGCCGACGGGGAGATCCGGGTGGACGACGTACGCGTCAGCGTGCCGGTGAAGGACCGGACCAAGGCGCTGGTGGTGATGGCGAATTCGTTGCATGAGGCAAACATCGAGCCGGCCGACCTGACCTTGCGGCGGCCGACGCTGGACGAGGTGTTCCTGCACCTGACCGGAACGGAGGTGGCGGTATGACCGCGTTCGGATGGGCGCTCGCGGACAGCTGGACGATCGCGCGGCGGACGCTGACGCACTGGCGGATGCAGCCGGGGGTGGTGATCTTCACCTGGTTCTTCCCGGTGCTGATGCTGCTGATGTTCGGCGCGCTGCTCGGCGGGGCGATGGAGCTGCCGGGCGGTTCGTCGTACTACGAGCTGCTGGTGCCCGGGATCTTCGCGCTGGCGATGCTGTTCGGGCTGGAAGGAACGATGACGGCGGTCACCACCGACGTCTCGAAGGGGGTGACGGACCGGTTCCGGTCGCTGCCGATGAGCTCCGCCGCGGTGGTGCTCGGCCGGTGCATCGCGGACATGCTCGACTCGATCGTGACGCTCGCGGTGCTGGTCGGTACCGGGCTCGCGCTGGGCTGGCGCTGGCATGAAGGGTTGCCGTCGGCGCTGGCCGCTTTCGGGTTGCTGTTGTTGCTGCGGTTCGCGCTGTTGTGGGTCGGGATCTTCATCGGGCTGACCGTGAAGAACGCGCAGAGCGTGACCATGGTGCAGGTGCTGGTGTGGCCGGTCGGGTTCCTGTCCAGCGCGTTCGTCGCGACGTCGACGATGCCGGGCTGGCTGGGCACGATCGCCCAGTGGAACCCGCTGTCGTCCACGGCCACCGCGGCCCGCGCGTTCTTCGGCAACCCCGACCCGTCGGCGACAGCCACCTGGATCGGCACCCACGCGACCCTGGCCGCAATCATCGCCCCACTACTACTGGTCGCGATCTTCCTGCCCCTGTCGGCTCACCGCTTCCGCACACTGTCGCGGTAGACGTCGGCCGGCGGGTCAGGGGGCGATGTAGCTGGTCGGGCGTCTGCGCGGAAAGTACACCGCGCGGACGCCCGATCCGCCGGTTCAGGGTCTGGAGGATGCTCAGGGGGTCAGTTGGCCGCCGTTGATTTCGATGATTTGGCCGGTGATGTAGGAGGACATTCGTTCCGAGGCGAGGAACAGGATGGTGCCGACGCATTCGTGTGGGGTGCCGGTGCGGCCCATCGGGATGGTGGCGAGCATGGCCTGCATCTGGTCCTCGCCGGTGTGGCGGTCGTGGAACGGGGTCTTGATCACACCCGGCGCGATCGCGTTCACCCGGATGCCGTCCGGCGCGAGTTCCTTCGCCAGCCCGCGGGTGAACGTACTCACGGCGCCTTTCGACGTCGCGTACACGACCGACCCGCCGGCGCCACCCGTACGCCCCGCGATCGAGGTCACGTTGACGATCGAGCCGCCACCCTGCGCCTTGAAGACCGGCACGATCCGGCGGCTGAGCGCGAACACCGAGGTCAGGTTGACGTCCAGAATCCGGTGGAACTCCTCGTCCGGTACGTCCGCCACCGGGGAGCGGTTGACCAGGTCACCGGCGTTGTTCACGAGTACGTCGATCCGCCCGTACTGTGCGAGCACCTCGTCGACGAACGCATCCGCCGAAGCCGAGTCCGCGAGATCCGCCTGGTGCAGCGAAGCCGTACCGCCGGCCATCTGCACCGCACCCACCGTGTGCTTCGCCCCCTCCTCGTTCCGGTGGTAGTGCAAAGCCACCGCCGCCCCCGCCTCCGCAAACCCCACCGCCGCCGCGGCCCCAATCCCACTACTGGCCCCCGTAACCACCACAACCTGATCCCTGAAATCCACATATCCCATACGCCCTATCCTCTCCCAGTGGCTCGTTCCGCACTGATCGCCGCGTATGTCGCGTGGCCCGCCGGCGTTGTCGTCGTGCGATTGCTGACTCGCATCCGCCCGAGATGCCTGGTCGCGACCGGTCTCGGCTACTTGATCGCGCTTGTGCTGGCGACGACTGCCACGCCGGCCGCACGGATGATTCCGGTGGGGTTGATCGTCGGAGCGGGAGTAGCTGTGGGCGGCTGCCTGGGAACGGCGCGCGGCGTCGTGTTCACCTGGGACCAGCAGCAGACCCACGGGGCGTACGAGGGGCAGATCCCGGTCGGCGATCGGCTTGCCGAGATCTGGTCGGCGGTGATCGGAGTCGCCGGAGTACTCGCTCTGCTCTGAAGGAACGCGCCGGGGAGGGGGTGCGGGTGGGTGGGGCGGGGGTATTTTCGAGGGATGGGATACGCGCTCGGGGAGTTGGGGTTGCGGCGGTGGCGTACGGGGGACGCGTTGCGGCTGGCGGCGGCGCATGATGATCCGGAGATGGTGAACCAGGGCGGGATCCGGGACCGGGCCTCCGCGGTGGACTGGATCGGGCGGGTCGCGGATCTGGACAACGGGCATGTGTACGCGGTCGCGGACGCCGAGGATCATCCGATCGGGTGCGTGGGGGTGACGAACATCGACCGGCACCGGGTCGGGTGGACCTGGTACTGGACGCTGGCCGAGGTACGCGGTCAGGGGGTCGCACGGGACGCACTGCGCGCGCTGGCCGACTGGGCGCACCGGGACGCGGGGCTGTACCGGCTCGAGCTCGGCCACCGGCTGGGCAACCCGGCCTCCTGCGCGGTCGCCGCGGGCGCCGGCTTCCTGTACGAAGGCGTCGAACGCGAACGCCTGGCCTTCGACGGCGCCAGGTACGACGTCGAACGCCACGCCCGCCTGATCACCGACCCGCTCAACCCACCCCAGCGCCCGGTCCACATCTCCAACTGAAACCGCGGCAGCTCGACAGTACGTATATGCCCACTTGCCCGCTAGCCGAGCGGACTGCAGGCGTGCGCGCGCCCGCAGTGGTCGTATACGTACTGTCGAGCTGCCGACGGACTCAGAGGGTGAGCTTGGGGTGGCGGTTGACGTCCTTGTAGAGGAGGTAGCGGAAGCGACCGGGGCCGCCGGCGTAGCAGGCTTGCGGGCAGAAGGCGCGGAGCCACATGAAATCGCCTTCCTGCACCTCCACCCAGTCCTTGTTCAGCAAGTAGATCGCCTTGCCCTCCAGGACGTACAGCCCGTGCTCCATCACATGCGTCTCCGGGAACGGGATCACCCCACCCGGCTCGAAACTGACGATGTTGACGTGCATGTCGTGGCGTACGTCGTCCGGGTCCACGAACCGTTGGGTCTTCCAACGCCCTTCGGTGTCCGGCATCTCCCGCCCGGCGACCTCCGCCTCGTTGGTGATCAGCGCCGGCGGTACGTCGATCCCCTCCACCCGCTCGTACGCCTTCCGCACCAGGTGGAACGTCGCATGCGCATCACTGGTGTTTCGTACCGTCCAATCACCGCCCGGCGGCAGGTACGCGTACCCACCTTCACCCAACGTGTGCTTGTCCCCGGCAACAGTCAGCACAACGTTGCCTGAGACAACAAACAACACCGCCTCGGCGGCCGGATCCGTTTCGGGCTTGTCGCTTCCACCTCCCGGCGCGACCTCGACGATGTACTGCGAGAAGGTCTCGGCGAACCCGGACAACGGCCGCGCGATCACCCACAGTCGGGTGTCGTCCCAGAACGGCAGCCGGCTGGTGACGATGTCGCGCATCGTGCCGCGGGGCAGCACCGCGTACGCCTCGGTGAAGACGGCCCGGTCGGTGGTCAGGTCGGTCTGCGCGGGCAGTCCGCCCTTCGGCGCGTAGAAGGTCATCGTTCTCCTCGGGTCAGCAGGCGGCCGCGCGGTCCGGCGGCGATGTCGACGGGTACGCCGCGCAGCCAGGTGCTCCGGACGACGCCGGTGAGCGTACGGCCGTCGTACGGCGTGATCGCGTTCTTGTGCTGGAGTTCGTTCGCCCGCACGGTGAAGGTTTCGTCCGGGGCGAAGACGGCGAGGTCGGCGTCGGCGCCCAGCTCGATCCGGCCCTTCGTACCCAGACCGGTCTGCTCCGCCGGCGCTTCGGCCATCCAGCGGACCACGTCGGCGAGCGTGAAACCGCGCCGCCGGGCCTCGGTCCAGACGGCGGACAGGCCGAGCTGGAGGGAGGCGATCCCGCCCCACGCGACGCCGAAGTCGCCGGTGTCGAGGTGCTTGAGGTCGATCGTGGACGGCGAATGATCGGACACGACCAGGTTGATCGTGCCGTCGCGCAGTCCTTCCCAGAGCAACTCGCGGTTCGCGGCCTCGCGGATCGGCGGGCAGCACTTGTACTGGGTGGCGCCGTCGGGGATGTCCTCCGCGGTGAAGCTCAGGTAGTGCGGGCAGGTCTCGGCCGAGATCCGTACGCCGTCGGCGCGGGCGGCCGCGATCAGCGGGAGGACGTCCGCGCTGGAAACGTGCAGGATGTGTACGCGGCAACCGGTCTTTTTAGCCAGCTGGATAACGGCGGCGACGGCGTCGTTTTCGGCCGTGCGGGGGCGGGAGTTGAGGAAGTCCCGGTAGCTCGCGCCGTTCGGCGGGGCGGCGGTGTCGATGCGGTGCGCGTCCTCGGCGTGCACGATCAGCAGGCCGTCGAACGAGCTGATCTCCCGCATCGCCGCCTCGAGCTGCTGGGGGTCGAGCGGCGGGAACTCGTCGACTCCGGAGTGCAGCAGGAAGCACTTGTAGCCGAAGACGCCGGATTCATGCAATGGGCGAAGGTCGGCGAGGTTGCCCGGGATCGCGCCGCCCCAGAAGCCGACGTCGACGTACGCCTGGGTGTCGGCCGTTTTGCGTTTGAGCGCAAGCGCCGAGACGTCGCAGGTCGGCGGGATGCTGTTCAGCGGCATGTCGACAATCGTGGTGACGCCGCCACGGGCCGCCGCTCTGGTTGCGGAGGTGAAGCCTTCCCAGTCGGTGCGGCCGGGATCGTTGACGTGTACGTGCGAGTCGACCAGGCCGGGCAGCAGGACCTCGTCGTCGGCCAGGTGGAGCTGGGTGGTCGCGTCGAGGTCGGCGTCGTACGGGGCGATCGCGGCGATCTTTCCGTCGTGGATGCCGATCGCGCATTCCTGCTCGGCCGCCGCGCGTACCACCCGGCGAGATCTGATCACAAGGTCGAGCTCGCTCATGCGCTGCCTCCCTCCGTCCGTGCCATCGTAAGATGCTCGACCGCTATCTGTTCGCCTAGTTGTTCCAGCAGCGGTCGCGGGTGCGCGATGCAGCGCTCGACGTCCGGCTCAAGATCGGTGAGCGCGTACGCAGCCCGTACGCCAACCTCCTTCAACTGCCGATCACCCAGCCGATTAACCCCACAAACCACCACCACCGGAACCTCCCCAACCAGCCCACACTCAGCCGACCCACCACCGGCTGGCTCACCGCTCGTTGAACGGTTCGCGGTCGACGCACTGCCGGTTGACCGGACCGCAGCAGCTACCCCGGCGACTGCCTTGCCGTGGAGGGTTTGTTCGTCCAGGGCGCCTTCGCCGGTGATCACCAGGTCGGCGCCGGCCAGCTTCTCGTGGAAGCCGACCATCTCCAGCACCAGCTCGATGCCCGATCGGAGCTCGGCCTCGAGGAGTGCAAGCGCCGCGAACCCGACCCCACCGGCAGCACCCGCGCCCGGCACATCCCGAAGATCACGACCGGTCGCAGCCGCCACCACATCCGCCCACTTGCTGAGCCGCTCATCCAACTCGCGCACCTGCTCAGGCGAAGCACCTTTCTGCGGCCCGTACACAGCAGCCGCCCCGTTCGGCCCAGTCAGCGGATTGTCCACATCACAAGCAACAACCACCTCCACACCTCGCAACCGGCGCCGGAGTTTCTCTAGATCCAGCGTTTGAGTGCCAGTCAGGGCGTGGATCAGGCCGGTGCCGCCGTCGGTGGAGGCGCTGCCGCCGATCCCCAAGATGATCCGGGTACAGCCGGCGTCAATAGCTGCACCGATGAGTTGGCCGGTGCCGTACGTGGTCGCAGTCATAGGCGCCGGGACACCACCGGGAAGATGCACCAACCCAGAAACCGCAGCCAACTCCACAACAGCAGTCGCACCACACCCCGACTGCGGCGAATGGGTGGTGGTGCAGGTGTTGCGGGCGTAGGTGGTTTGTCGGGGGTGGCCGGTGGGGCCTTGGGCGGGGGTGGGGATGGGGGTGTAGCCGGCGGCGAAGGCTGCGGTTAGGGTGCCGTCGCCGCCGTCGGCTACTGGGATTGTGATGACTGTGGCGTGCGGGATTGCGCGGTGGATTCCGGTGGTGAGGGCGGCCGCGACCTCGGGGCTGGACAGGCTGCCTTTGAATTTGTCGGGCGCGATCACCACCCGGCACTCCCCGGCGGAGCCGGCAGCGGAGGTGGGTGGCTTCATTAGTCCAGCAGGGCGAGGGCGGTCGGGGCGTCCTGCGGGGAGATGGCCAGGTCCTCGAATTCGATTACGTTGTCGATCTCGACGCCCATCGACACGTTCGTGACGCGTTCCAGGATCACCTCGACCACGACCGGCACCTGGTACTCGACCATCAGCTTCTTGGCCTCCTCCAGCGCCGGCCCGATCCCGTCCGGTTCGAACACCCGCAGCGCCTTGCACCCGAGCCCCTCGACCACCTTCACATGATCGACGCCGTACCCGTTCACCTCAGGACTGTTGATGTTCTCGAACGACAACTGCACGCAGTAGTCCATGTCGAAGTTTCGCTGTGCCTGCCGGATCAGCCCGAGGTACGAGTTGTTCACCACCACATGGACGTACGGGATGTTGAACTGCGCCCCCACCGCAAGCTCCTCGATCAGGAACTGGAAGTCGTAGTCCCCCGACAACGCAACCACAGTGCTGTCCGGATCAGCGATCGCAACCCCGAGCGTCGCCGGTACGGTCCATCCGAGCGGACCGGCCTGTCCCGCGTTGATCCAATGCCGCGGCCGATACACATGCAGCATCTGCGCCGCCTGGATCTGCGAAAGGCCGATCGTGCTGACATACCGAACGTCCGGCCCGAAAGCGCGGTTCATCTCTTCGTACACGCGTTGCGGTTTGATCGGGGTGTTCTCGAAGTGCGTCTTGCGTTGCAGGGTCGTACGCCGCTCCCGGCACTCCGCCGCCCACGCCGAACGGTCCGCCAGCCTGCCGTCGGCTGCCCATTCGCGGGCGACCTCGACGAACACCTGCAGAGCGGCGCGCGCATCCGAGACCACCCCGTAGTCGGGGGCGAACACCCGGCCGATTTGCGTCGGCTCGATGTCCACGTGGATGAACTTCCGCTCCCCCCGATAGACCTCCAGTCCGCCGGTGTGCCGGTTCGCCCACCGGTTGCCGATCCCGAGGACCAGGTCGGACGCCAGCATCGTCGCGTTCCCGTACCGATGGGAGGTCTGCAGCCCGACCATGCCCGCGGCCAGCGGGTGATCGTCCGGCAGCGCACCCCAGCCCATCAATGTCGGTACGACCGGGATGCCCGTCAGCTCGGCAAACTCGACCAGCAGGTCGGCCGCGTCCGCGTTGATGATCCCGCCGCCCGCGACGATCAGCGGGTGCACGGACGCGCCGAGCATCGACAGCACCTTCTCCGCCTGCGCCCGGGTGGCGGCCGGCCGCGACACCGGCAGCGGCTCGTACGTTTCGATGTCGAACTCGATCTCGGCGAGCTGAACGTCCAGCGGCAGATCGACCAGTACGGGACCCGGCCGCCCTTCGCGCATCACCTGGAACGCCTTCTGGAACGTACCCGGCACCTGCGCCGCCTCCATCACCGTGACTGCCCATTTCGCGACCGGCTTGGCGATCGCGGAGATGTCGACGGCCTGGAAATCCTCCTTGTGCAGCTTCGCGACCGGTGCCTGCCCGGTGATGCAGAGGATCGGGATCGAGTCGGCGGAAGCGGAGTACAGCCCGGTGATCATGTCCGTACCGGCCGGTCCGGAGGTACCGATGCAGACGCCGATGTTCCCCGCGCGCGCCCGGGTGTACCCCTCGGCCATGTGCGATGCGGCTTCGACGTGCCGGGCGAGGACGTGCTTGATGCCGCCGTGCGCCCGGATCGCGCTGTAGAACGGGTTGATCGCGGCGCCGGGCAGCCCGAACGCCTGCGTCGACCCCTCCTTCTCCAGGATCAGGACCGCGGCGTCGACCGCGCGCATGCGGGCCATCAGCCGGCCTGCCCGTTCGACTCGAGTCCGGACAGCCGCTCGACCCCGCGGAGCAACGCCGAGTGGTCCAACCCACCGTCGCCGTTGGCACGCGCGGAGGCGACCAGCTGGGCAACCAGAGCACCAAGCGGTACGGCCACGCCCGCCTCGCGCGCTGCCGCGGTGACGATGCCCATGTCCTTGTGGTGCAGGTCGATCCGGAACCCGGGCTCGAAGGAGCGGGACAGCAGGTTCTCCTTCTTCTGGTTCAGTACGGTCGAACCCGCGAGGCCACCGCCCAGTACCTCGAGCGCCGCCTTCGTGTCGACGCCGTACGCCTCGAGGAAAACGACCGCCTCGGAAACCGCCTGGATGTTCGCGGCAACGATCAGCTGGTTGGCCGCCTTCACCGTCTGGCCGGAACCGCTCGGGCCGACGTGCACCACGGTCTTGCCGACCACGTCAAACAGCGGCTTGGCGGCAGCGAAGTCGTCCGCCGCGCCGCCGACCATGATCGACAGAGCAGCGTTTTTGGCACCGGCCTCGCCACCGGAAACCGGAGCGTCGAGCAGCCGGAAGCCCAGGGCCTGCGCCTGCTCGGCGAGTTGCTGGGTGACATCCGGGCGGATGCTGGAGAAGTCGATGATCAGCGAGCCGGTCTCGGCCAGCTGGAAGACGCCGTTCTCCCCTTCGAGGACGTCCTGGACGTCCGGCGAGTCCGGCACCATCACGCAGATCACGTCGGCGCCCTTGACCGCGTCGGCGAGCGAACTCGCGGCGCGACCGCCGGCGGCGACCAG
This sequence comes from Kribbella hippodromi, assembly GCF_039531045.1. NCBI lineage: Bacteria > Bacillati > Actinomycetota > Actinomycetes > Propionibacteriales > Kribbellaceae > Kribbella > Kribbella hippodromi. The sequence goes on from NZ_BAAAPH010000032.1 coordinate 16,132, forward strand.
GGCGGCGCTGCGCTCCGGCGACCGGTCGAGCCCGGCCACGGTGTGCCCGGCGTTGGCGAGGTGGACGGCCATCGGGTTGCCCATGATGCCGAGACCGATGAAAGCGATGTTCGTCATGATTCGTCTCCTGAGATCAGCGGCGCTCGAACGGCAGCCAGCCGAAGCTTGCTTCTGACGTGGTGGACGGCTTGTACTCGAGCCCGGCCCACCCGGTGTAGCCGTTCGCCGCGAGGGCGGTCAGCTGGTTGCCGAGCGCGAGCGTGCCGGTACCGGGCTCGTTCCGGCCGGGCGCGTCGGCGAGCTGCACGTGCGCGATCCGGTCGGTGTGCTCGGCGATCACCCGGTCGACGTCGTCGCCGTTGACCGCGAGGTGGTACAGATCGGCAAGCAGACCGAGGTTCGGTACGTCGTCGTACGCCGCCTGGACGCGGTCGATCACGGCCAGCGCGTCAGCCGCGGTCTTCAGCGGGTACTTCTCGGCCCCGCTGACCGGCTCGAGCAGCACAGTCGCGTCGATCCGGGCGGCGGCGCGGGCGGCGAGCGCGAGGTTCTCGACCGCTACCTCGTCCTGCTCCGCGGCGGTCGCGCCGTCGACGCGGTTGCCGTACAGGGCGTTGAAGCCGCGGGTGCCGAGTCGTTCGCCGATGCCGACGGTGACGTCGAGGTTGTCCCGGAACTCGCCGGATCGCTTCGGCCAGGACACCAGCCCGCGGTCGCCGCCCGGCATGTCACCGGCGAAGAAGTTGAGCCCGGTGAGCTGTACCCCGGCGTCGGTGATCGCGGTGACGAACGCGTCGACCTGACGGTCCGGCGGCACCGCCGCGACGAACGGCCACCAGAACTCGACCGCACCGAACCCGGCCCGCCGCGCGGCCGCCGGCCGTTCCAGCAGAGGCAGCTCGGTGAAGAGCAGCGAACAGTTCACCGTGTACCGCAGGGGCTGACTCATCCCGACTCCCGTTCCGCAATTTCCGCATTGTGGAAATCTGTTTCTGTTCTGCGAAAACAGTAAGCGCGCACCAAATCCGCGTCAACCCTTCGCCCACCGCTCAGCCCGCCGCGTACGTCGCCATCGAGCGCACCTTGAGAACCCACCGCGTACTTTTCGGGCTCGGGGATGCGTGGTGGGTTCACAAAGCCGGCGTGGAGGCGCGGGGAGGTGCGGCGAAGGGGGTGTGGCGGGGGTGTCTCGCGTGGGTGCGCGCGTTGTACGTTCCTCTAAAGGGCGGTGGTGAAGGTGTTGCTGGGTGAGTTGCTGGATGCGCCGGAGCTCGGGTTGCGGTTGCTGCATTCGGCCGGTGGTGTGCTGGATCGGCCGATCGGCCGGCTGGTGACGACCGATCTGCTCGAGCCGGGGCGGTACCTGAGTGGCGGCGAGGTCGTGCTGACCGGGCTGGTTTGGCGGCGGCAGGCGGACGACAGCGAGGTGTTCGTCGCCTCGGTCGCGGGGCGTGGCGCGACCACGATCCTCGCGGGGAAAGCGCAGTTGGGTGACGTACCGCCCGATCTCGTCGATGCCTGCCGCCGGTACGAGGTGACGCTGATCGAAGTACCGGTCGAGATCGCCTTCGCGGACATCACCGAGTACGTCGCCGCGGCCGGATCAGCCGAAACCGGCGCGCGCCTGTCCGCGAGTCTGGTACGCCAGCGGCAACTGTTGTCGTCGATCGCGGCCGGACGGAGCCTGGACGAACTGGCCGCCCGGATCTCCGCCGAAATCGGGCACGACTGCCGCGTACTGACGCCGACCGGGCGCCATGTCGTACCAGGTCCGGGCGAGCTGGACGATGCCGCGATGGACGTCGTGACCAAGTGCTTCCTGACCGCGGACCGTACGCCCGCGGTGGCCACGACGAGCGACGCCGCGTACAGCCTGTTCCCGGTCGGGTCCGGCTTCGGCAACCGGCTGACCGCTTGGGTGCTGGTGATCGACGGCGACCACAATCAGTGGTCGCGGGACCATGTCGAGGCCGTCCACGAGCTGTCCGCGATCGCCGCGCTGGACCGCGCTCGCCGGGACGAAGGCCGTCGAGCGCTCCGCCCGCTGGTCGCCGACGCGCTCGCCCTGGTCGAGTCCGGCGCGCCCCAAGCCGAGGTCGCCGCGCGGCTTCGGCAGGCGGGCGCGCATTCCGAGCGGCCGATGGTGGTCGCCGTCGCCGAGCTGCGTGACGACGGTCCGAGTGAGGTCGCGCTGAGCCTGCTGGAGGATGTCGCGCTCACCGTCGGCCCGGCCGTGGTCGCGCCCGGCCGCGACGGTCTGCTGGTCGGTTTCCTGCCGTCGACGCCCGAGCTCCCGGAGCACCTGCGCCGCGCCTTCGGCCGGCTCGGCCCGGGCCTGAACCGCGGCCGGCTCGCGGTTGGAATCAGCGGCGAGACCTCGATCGACGCGCTGGCCGGCGCGCTCGAAGAAGCCCGGTTCGCCCAACGCGCGGCCGGTGCCGGGCGGGCTCCGGTCTCCGTGGTCACCTCAGACGAGGTCGCGTCCCACGTGCTGCTCCTCGCCACACTCCCCGACGACGTGCGGCGTACATACAGCCACCGCGTGCTCGGTACGGTCCTCGACCACGACCGCCGTACGCACGCGGACCTGCTCGCCACCCTCCAGGCCTTCCTCGCCTGCTCCTGCTCCTGGACCCGGACCGCGGAGTCATTGCACCTGCACGTCAACACCGTCCGGTACCGGATCGAACGCGTTGAGCAACTGACCGGACGCGATCTGTCGCGACTCGAGGACCGGGTGGACGTGTTTCTCGCCCTGAAGTCCCTCTGATTGTGTGATCGCACAAAGACAGGTGTTCATCGGCGGTTCAAGTTAGGACGTTCACCGGGTGCCGCCGGGGCCGTGCCGCGCGGATGCTGGCGTGCAGGTCAACCCGAGGAGCGTGTCCCGATGAAGGCAGTCCTGCGACCCAGCCGGCCCGAGCGCCGGATCAGCCGCCACCCTGTCGACCAGGTGCTGCCTCCCGGCAAGCTCGCGGTGTACGGCACGCAACACGTGCTCGCGTTCTACGCCGGCGCGGTGATCGTACCGATCCTGCTGGCCGGATCGATCGGTCTCAGCACCGAGCAGCTCATCCACCTGATCAACGCGGACCTCTTCACCTGCGGCATCGCGTCGATCATCCAGTCCGTCGGCTTCTGGAAGGTCGGCGTACGGCTGCCGCTGCTGCAAGGCGTCACCTTTACGGCGGTCTCGCCGATGATCGCGATCGGACTGGCAGCCGGTGGTGGCACCAACGGTCTGCTGGTGATCTACGGGGCGGTCCTGGTTGCGGGCCTGGCGACCTTCTTCATCGCACCGTTCTTCAGCAAGCTGATCCGGTTCTTCCCGCCGGTGGTGACCGGTTCGGTGATCACGATCATCGGCCTGGCGCTGCTGCCGGTCGCGGCCGGGGACGCCGTCGGTGGCGCGGGCCCGACAGCCGCACCGACCAGCGGCAAGAACATGGCGTACGCGCTCGGCACCTTGGCGCTGATCGTGTTGATCCAGCGGGTGTTCAAGGGGTTCATGGCAACCATCGCGGTCCTGGTCGGACTGGTCGCCGGGACGGTGGTGGCCTGGGCCTTCGGCGACGCGCACTTCGGTGCCGTCGGCGACGCGGCCTGGGTGGGTGTGACGCAGCCGTTCTACTTCGGCTGGCCCAAGTTCTCGGTGGCGGCGATCATCTCGATGGTCGTGGTCATGCTGATCACCGCGGTGGAGACGACTGGTGACGTCTTCGCGACCGGTGAGATCGTCGAGAAGCGGATCGGCCGCGAGGACATCGCCCGGGCGTTGCGCGCCGACGGGCTGGCGACCACGATCGGCGGCGTCTTCAACTCCTTCCCGTACACGTGTTTCGCGGAGAACGTCGGCCTGGTCCGGCTGACCCGGATTCGCAGCCGCTGGGTGGTCGCGGCGGCGGGCGGGATCATGATCCTGATCGGGCTGGTCCCGAAGGCCGGCGCGATCGTGGCCGGCGTACCGCATCCGGTCCTCGGCGGCGCGGCGCTGGCGATGTTCGCGACGGTCGCGGTGGTCGGCTTCCAGACGCTCGCGAAGGTCGACTTCCACGATCACCGGAACGTGGTGATCGTCGCGACGAGCGTCGGCCTGGCCATGTACGTGACCGCCCAGCCGCAGGTCGCACAGGCCGTACCGCACTGGGCCGAGATCATCTTCGGCAGCGGCATCACGCTCGGCAGCCTGACCGCGATTGTGCTGAACATCCTGTTCCACCACGTCGGCAAGAACTACGGCCCGGCGGTCGCGGGGCAGCCCGGTGACACGGTCCGGCTCGACCAGGTGAACACCATGACCCGCGAGGAGTTCGTCGAGACGTTCGGCAGCCTGTTCCAGGGTCCGCGCTGGGCGGTCGAGCGGGCGTGGGACATGCGCCCGTACGCCGACACGCATGCGCTGCGGCGGTCCTTCCAGGAGGCGCTGTTCTCCGGTTCGCGGGACGAGCAGCTGGAGTTGATCCAGGCGTACCCGCAGCTCGGGTCGCAGTTCGTCGCGGACGGTCTGAGTGGCGAAGCTTCGCTGCGCGACCAGTCCGACAAGGGCCTCACGTTCCTGGGCGAACCGGAGCGTGACGAGCTGACCGCGGTCACCGAGGCGTACCGCGAGCGGTTCGGCTTCCCGTTGGTGATCTCGGTCCGGGATGCGGAGTCGTTCGGCCGGATCGTCGAGCAGGGCCGCGAACGGCTCGGCAACTGCGAGAACCAGGAGCACGCCGCCGCCCTGCTGGAGATCGCGAAGATCGCCGGGTACCGGTTCGACGACTTCGTGTCCGATGCCAACCCGATCCACAGCGCCCGCAACACCCGTTGGAGTACGAACCGATGACGACTCAAGCCCTCCGTTCTCCCGCGTTGACCGTGAATGGTGAAGTCACCGCGATCGGCGACGTGTCCGTACACACCACTGTCCTGGACTGGCTGCGCGACAAGGGTCTGACCGGCGCGAAGGAAGGCTGCGCCGAAGGTGAGTGCGGCGCCTGTTCGGTACTGGTCGCCCGAGCCGGCACGGATGCGCCGACCGAGTGGACCGCGGTGAACGCGTGCCTGCTGCCGATCGCCTCGCTCGACGGGCAGGAGCTGGTCACCTCCGAAGGACTGGGTTCAGCCGCCGAGCTGCACCCGGTCCAGAAGGAGATGGCTGTACGCGGCGGATCGCAGTGCGGCTACTGCACGCCCGGGTTCGTCTGCAGCATGGCGGCGGAGTACTACCGGCCGGGGCGTACGTGTGGCACCGGCGATCACGGGCACGGCGAGAACGGGTTCGACATTCACTCATTGAGCGGAAACCTGTGCCGTTGTACTGGCTATCGTCCGATCCGCGACGCCGCGTACGCCCTCGGTGATCCGACCGAGCACGACGCGCTCGCCGTACGCCGCCACGCACCGCCGCCGGCACCGGCACCGACCGGCATCGTTTCCGGCGAGGCCGAGTTCATCCGCCCGACCACGCTCGACCAGGCGCTGACGGTGCTGGCCGAGCGGACCGACGCGCAGGTCGTCGCCGGTTCGACCGACCTCGGGGTGCAGGTCAACATCTTCGGCTCGCGGCCTGCGCTCACCGTCGCCATCGACCGCCTGGAAGAGCTGCGCGAGTTCAGCTTCGGACCGGCCGAAGTACGGCTCGGTGCCGCGCTGACGCTGACCGAAATCGAGCGCCGTCTGAGCGGCCGCGTCCCGCTGCTCAGCCAGCTGTTCCCGCAGTTCGCGTCCAGACTGATCCGGAACGGCGCGACCATCGGCGGCAACCTCGGCACCGGTTCGCCGATCGGCGACACCCCACCGGCGCTGCTCGCGCTCGACGCCTCGCTCGTCCTCGCGTCCGCACGCGGCGAGCGGCTTGTCCCACTGGCGGAGTACTTCACCGGCTACCGGCAAACCGTGAAAGCAGCCGATGAGCTGATCCGGACCATCGTGATCCCGTTGCCCTTGGCACCGACGACTGCCTTCCACAAGATCGCCAAACGACGGTTCGACGACATCTCCAGCGTCGCGATCGGGTACGCCCTGAACGTCATCGACGGTGTCATCCAGGACGTACGCATCGGTCTGGGCGGTGTCGCGGCGACCCCCTTGCGAGCGCGGAACACCGAGGCGGCATTGATCGGTCAGCCCTGGAGCGAGGAGACAGTACGGACCGCGGCGGCGGTGCTGGCGGCCGAAGGTACGCCGATGGACGATCACCGCGCGAGTTCGTCGTACCGCTCCGCGATGCTCGGCCAGTCGTTGCTGCGCTTCTACCACCAGGAGGTGAGCGCATGAGCTCGCTGTCCGAACGCCCAGCCGTCGCGGTCGTCGGCGTACCGCTTCCGCACGAGAGCGCTGCGCTGCACGTGACCGGAACCGCCTTGTACACGGACGATCTGGTCCAGCGCACCCGCGACGTACTACACGCGTACCCAGTCCAGTCCCCGCACGCCCATGCCCGAGTCACTGCACTACGCGTCAAGCCGGCGTACGACGTACCCGGCGTGGTCCGCGTACTGACCGGTGAGGACGTACCGGGAGTGAACGACGCCGGCGTGAAGCACGACGAGCCGTTGTTCCCGGGCGAAGTGATGTTCAACGGCCATGCGGTCTGCTGGGTGCTCGCCGACACGTTGGAGGCGGCGCGCCTTGGGGCGTCGGCAGTGGAGGTCGAGTACGAGCCGCTGCCCTCGTTGGTGACTGTCCGCGAGGCGATCGAGGCCAAGAGCTTCCAGGGCACCGGGCGGCAGCTGGAGCGCGGTGATGTCGATGCGGCGCTGGCCGAGACGGCACAGGTGTTCAGCGGCGAATTCGAGTTCGCCGGGCAGGAGCACTTCTATCTGGAGACACATGCCGCGTTGGCACAGGTCGATGAGGCCGGGCAGATCTTCGTCCAGTCGAGTACGCAGCATCCGTCGGAAACGCAGGAGATCGTCGCGCACGTACTCGGGCTGGCCAGTCACTCGGTGACGGTTCAGTGCCTGCGGATGGGCGGCGGGTTCGGCGGTAAGGAGATGCAGCCGCACGGGTTCGCGGCGATCGCGGCGCTGGGCGCGACGCTGACCGGGCGGCCGGTGCGGTTGCGGCTGAACCGGACGCAGGACCTGACGATGTCCGGCAAGCGGCACGGCTTCCACAGCAAGTGGACCGTTGGGTTCTCCAATGACGGCCGGCTGGTCGCGCTGGATGCGACGCTGACGGCCGATGGCGGGTGGAGCCTGGATCTGTCGGAGCCGGTGCTGGCGCGGGCGATGTGTCATATCGACAACGCGTACGAGATCCCGCACGTACGCGTCGTCGGGCGGATCGCGAAGACGAACAAGACCTCGCAGACCGCGTTCCGTGGGTTTGGCGGGCCGCAGGGGATGTTGGTGATCGAGGACATTCTCGGCCGTTGCGCGCCGCTGCTCGGGTACGACCCGCTGGAGTTGCGGCGGCGCAACTTCTACCAGCCGGGCGATGCGACGCCGTACGGACAGCCGGTACGGCACGCGGACCGGCTGGAATCGTGCTGGAGTCAAGTGATTGCTGGTGGCAACGTCGCCGAGCGGCAGGCGGAGATCGCGGCCTTCAATGCGTCGCACACACACGTGAAGCGCGGGCTGGCGATGACGCCGGTGAAGTTCGGGATCTCCTTCAACCTGACCGCGTTCAACCAGGCCGGCGCGCTGGTGCACGTGTACAAGGACGGGTCGGTGCTGATCAACCACGGCGGCACCGAGATGGGCCAGGGCCTGCACACGAAGATGCTGCAGGTCGCGGCGACCACGCTCGGGGTGCCGCTGGCTCGGGTACGGCTCGCGCCGACGCGGACCGACAAGGTGCCGAACACGTCCGCGACTGCTGCATCGTCCGGCGCAGACCTGAACGGTGCGGCGATCAAGAACGCGTGCGACCAGATCCGCGAACGGCTGGCGCAGGTCGCCGGCGGGCGGCTCGGGATCAGCCCGGCGGACGTCCGCTTCGAGAACGGTGTCGTACGCGGCCTGTCCGGCGACGGCATTCCGTGGAACGAGCTCGTCGGTACGGCGTACATGCAGCGGGTGCAGTTGTGGGCGGCCGGGTTCTACCGGACCGAGGGCCTGCACTGGGACGCGAACGCGATGCGCGGCGAGCCGTTCAAGTACTTCGCGTACGGCGTCGCGGCGTCTGAAGTCGAAGTGGACGGGTTCACCGGGGCGTACACGCTGCGGCGGGTCGACATCGTGCATGACGTCGGCGACAGCCTCAGCCCGTTGATCGACATCGGTCAGATCGAAGGCGGATTCGTCCAGGGCGCCGGGTGGCTGACGCTGGAGGATCTGCGCTGGGACGAAAGCACGGGTGACCGGCGTGGGCGGTTGGCGACGCAGGCGGCGAGTACGTACAAGCTGCCGAGCTTCTCCGAGATGCCTGAGGTCTTCAACGTCCGCTTGCTGGAGAAGGCGCACGAGGACGGCGCGGTGTACGGCTCCAAGGCGGTCGGTGAGCCACCGTTGATGCTGGCGTTCTCGGTCCGGGAGGCGTTGCGGGAGGCCGCGGCCGCGTTCGGTCCGGCCGGCACCAGCGTCGATCTGCCGTCACCGGCGACGCCCGAGGCCGTCTATTGGGCGGTCGAGCGAGCCCGCGGAGGTGTGTCATGGAGTGGCTGAAGGCGATCGAGCTCCTGCGTACGGGACGGCTCGCGGGTGTGCTTGTCACGGTGATGTCGGTTCGTGGGCATGCGCCGCGGGAGGCCGGAGCGAAGATGGTTGTTGCCGCCGACAACGTCTGGTCGACTGTTGGCGGCGGCAACCTTGAGGCCCTGGCGATCTCGCGTTCGCGGGCGATGATCGCTGACGGTGTGGCGGTTCCTGAGGTGTTGACGGCGGCGTTGTCGGACAAGGCGCCTTATCAGCATGGGGTTCAGTGTTGTGGCGGAGAGGTGAAGCTGTTGCTGGAACCGTTGCCGGTGGTGCCTTCGGTCGCGATCTTCGGGGTCGGGCATGTGGGGATGGAGCTGGCGCGCATCCTTGCTCGGCAGGACATCGAGCTGCACTTGGTGGATTCGCGGGCGGAGCAGTTGACGCCGGAGCGGTTGCGGGTGCTGGATGATGCGGTCGCGCGGGTCCACGTACACAACGTGCCGGTGTTGCCGGAGCTCGTGGTCGGTGAGTTGCCGGCTGGTACGCATGCGGTGATCATGACGCACGATCACGCTGAGGATGCGGCGCTGTGCGATGCGGCCATTCGTACCGATCAGTTGGCGACGATCGGGTTGATCGGGTCGAGCGCCAAGTGGACCCGATTCCAGCGCAAGCTCACCGAGGACGGCAACTCCGCGGCGGCGATCGCCCGCATCACCACCCCGATCGGCCTCCCCAACCTCCCCGGCAAGGAACCAGCCGTCATCGCAGTCAGCGTCGCCGCCTGGCTCCTCCAACGTTTCACCACCGCCCCATCCCCCACCACACATCCCGCGCCCACCACGCACCCCACGCCTTCCCCCACCACGCACCCCGCACCTTCCCCTACAGCGCACCTCGAGGCAGCGCCGCCTTCCCCCACCGCGCATTCCGAGGCGGCCGTGCCTTCCCCCACCCCACCTTCTTTCCCTTCCGCGCCGGACGCCAGTCCGGCAGCGGGCGCCGAGCGGCAAACCGTGTCGGCCCATTCTGCCGGGCGGGATCCCGCGCCGGCTCAGCGTGAGGCAACCGCATGACCATCTTCCGTGGCACCTTCATCGACACGCCGGACAACCCGTTCGGCGGCGCCGCCCTGCGCGTCGGCACCGACACCGGACTGCTCGTCCAGGACGGCGTGATCGTTGCCCGTAGCCCCTTCTCCGACCTGCGCCGCGCCCACCCCGCCGAGCCGGTCGTCGACCTGTCGGACGGCATCGTCCTCCCCGGCTTCGTCGACACCCACGTGCACTTCCCGCAGATCCGCGCCGTCGGCGGCCTCGGCCTCCCGCTGCTGGAATGGCTCGATCGCTACGCCCTCCCCGAGGAAGCCCGGATGGCCGACGCCGAGTACGCGAAAGGCGTCGCCACCGAATTCGTCAACGGCCTGGCCGCCGCAGGTACGACCTCGGCGCTGGTCTTCGGCGCGCACTACTCAGACGCCGTCGACGCACTCTTCACCGCGGCGTCATCGGTCGGCCTCCGCGTCACCTCCGGTCTCGTCCTGAGCGATCGCCTGCTCCGGCCGGAGCTCCTCACGACCCCAGTCCGCGCGTACGCCGAATCGCTCGCCCTGGCGAACCGCTGGCACAACGTCGGCCGCAACCGGTACGCCGTGACCCCGCGCTTCTCGCTCTCCTGCACCGACGACCTGCTCGCCACCTGCCGCGAACTGATGGAAGCGATCCCCGACGCCCTGTTCACCTCCCATGTGAACGAGAACGAGGCGGAGATCGCCAGCGTCGCGGACCTGTTCGGCGGCAGCGACTACGTGACCACGTACGACCGGCACGGCCTGGTCGACCGTCGTACCGTCCTCGCCCACAACGTCCATCCGACCGACGTCGAGCTCAAAACCCTCGCCACCAGCGGCGCCACCGTCGCGCATTGCCCAACCAGCAACGCGGCCCTCGGCAGCGGTCTCTTCCCCTTGCACCGCCACCTCCAGTACGGAGTACGCGTCGCGCTTGGGTCCGATGTCGGCGCCGGCACCGGATTCTCCTTGCTGAAGGAGGGCCTGCAGGCGTACTTCTGCCAGCAACTCCTCGGCGACCAGGGCCGCCCACTCACCGCAGCCCACCTGCTCTACCTGTCCACCACCGCGGGCGCCGAGGCCCTGGACCTGCCCCAGGTCGGCCACCTGTCCGTCGGCCAGCAGTTCGACGCGCAACTGCTCCGCCCGGCCCCGGACTCGCCGTTGGCGGTGGCGCTGCAGCATGCCGAAGACACCGAGGAAGCGCTAGCCCGCATCTTCACCCTCGGCGCACCGACCGACATCCAGGCCGTCTGGATCGCCGGCGACCTGCTCAACTGACAGCCGCCCACGCCGGGACCTCAAGCGCCGTGAGGTCCCCGCGTGCGGTCGTCAGGCGATCGTGTCGAAGGCGACGCGCTCGTACCGCCGCGCCGTCAGCCGCTTCGCGGTGAAGATTCCGACGATCGCAATCAGCGCGAATCCGGCCAGCAGGTACCGGGCTGACGTCTCGAGGTTTGGCTGACCCAGGTTGACGAGCAGTCCGGCAACCGCGGCACCACTGGCCGTACCCATCGTGAGAACTGTGGCGATCGATGCGGCCGCCTGCTGCGCTTCGGCCTGATCCTCGGCGCTGGACATCGCCCGCACGGTCAGGTGCGGCATCGCCATCCCGATTCCCGATCCGGCCAGTACGAGCACGATGAGCCAGCCGACTACCAGACCGATCGACGCCCCGGCCGCGATCGTCACAGCCAGCACCGCAAGCCCGGCCATCAGCACCGCCGGGCCGCCGAGCATCAGCGCGTTGGCCCGTCGCCCTTGGGCGGAGGCACTCCACACCTGCGCGAGCGCCCACCCGAGTGACAGCGCGGCCCCGTAGAAGCCGGCCGCCACCGGCGGGAGATCACCCAACTGCTGGCCGAACAGCGGCAGGAACGTCTCGACCGCAACGCTCGACGCCAAGACCGCGATCGTCAGGTAGATCCAGCGCATGGCCGATCCTCGCCGGTAGGTCGACGCGGGAAGTACGCGGGTCGAGCTGCGGCTTTCCACCACGACGAAACCGACCGCCATGATCGCCGCGGTGATGACGAGCGCGACGATGACCGGCGCGGAGTCGGTCAGGCTTGCCACGCTCAACGACGCGACGGCCGCCACGACCATCACCAGCGCCCAACGTGGGATTCGCGGTGCCGCGCCGTCCGTGGGCAGTTGGATGGTCCTCAGCACGCTCGCGGCGAGGGCTCCGAGCACAATCGCCAGCGCCGTCAGCGCGCCGAACGCCCAGCGCCAAGCACCGGCCTGCGCCAACGTCCCACCGAGCGCGGGACCGACGAAGTTGCCAAGCCCGAACATTGCCGAGATCACCGCGCTGCCGCGAGACCAGAGCGCCGCCGGCAATGTCGCTTGGATCAACGCGAACCCCAAGCCCGTGAGCAGCCCCGCGCCCAAGCCTTGCAGGCCGCGGCCGATGAGCATGACCGGCATTGTCGGCGCGACCGTACAGATCACCGATCCGGCCGCGAACAGTCCGAACCCGGTGACGTACGCGCCCTGGGCCCCGGCTCGGCGCAGCACGTTCGCGGAGAGCATCGCCGCCACCACTTGCCCGACCAGATAGACGGTCATGTTCCACGCGTAGAGCTGCTCGCCACCGATGTCGCTCACTGCCGTCGGCAGCAGACTGGCCGCCAGGTAGATGCTCACCGCACCCACCAGCACGCCCCCGGCAAGCACGGTCATGACAGCCCAGTACTGCCGCAGCTGTCGCCACGTTCCGGGTATTTCTTCTGACATCGCGAGGTCTCCTTTGTGCAGCATCGATGGATTCGTCATCCACCTTGCTGAACCCGGGACCCCCGGTGAGGCAGTAAACACGAGGTGATCTAGGACACATTTGTCACCCCGAGATGAGCCGCCGCTCAGCCGCCGCTCAGCCGCAGAGTGCGGCCTGGACGCGGGCTGCCTCCGCACTCAGAGCGGTCGGGTCGGCGGTCCGAAGGGCGCCGTGTTCGACGACGGGACGGCCGTTGACCAGGAGAAGTTCCAGCGGCGGGGGCGTGGACAGAGCCAGCGCGGCGATCGGGTCGGGGATGCCGGCGTGCGGGAGCGTTGTGACGTCCCACATCGCCAGGTCGGCTAGCTTGCCGGGCTCCAGCGAGCCGAGGTCGGCGGAGCGGCCGAGCAGGCGGGCACCGTCGAGCGTCGCCATCTCCAGGGCAGCGCGGACGGTCATCGACTGCGGACCGCCGCGGGCGCGGGCGAACAGTACGGCGTGCCTCAGCTCTTCGACCAAGCTGCCGGATTCGTTGCTGGCGGCACCGTCCACTCCCAGCCCGACCGGAGCTCCGGCCGCACGAAGATCAGCGGTACGGGCGATCCCCGCGCCGAGCCTGGCGTTCGAACTGGGGCAGTGCGCGACGCCCGTACGCGTGGTGCCGAGGTGCTTGATCTCCGCATCGTCGAAATGGATACCGTGCGCGAACCACACGTCCGGACCGGTCCATCCCAGCTGATCGGCGTACTCGAGCGGGGTGCAGCCGAACGTCTCGCGGCACCAGTCCGTCTCGTCGGTCGTCTCGGCGAGATGGGTGTGCATCCGGACGCCGCGCCGCCGGGCCAGCTCCGCGGACTCGCGCATCAGCTCGCCACTGACGCTGAACGGCGAGCACGGCGCGACCACCACCTGCAGCATCGAATCCGGTGATGGGTCGTGCCAACGATCGATCGCGGCCTCGGTCGCGGCCAGGATCTCGTCCCGGTCCTCGACCACCGAGTCCGGCGGCAGGCCGCCGTCCTTCTGGCCGCGGTCCATCGATCCACGGGCAGGATGGAACCGCAGTCCGATCTCCGCCGCGGCGGTGATCTCGGCGGCCAGCAGGTCGCCGCCACCGCGCGGGAAAACGTAGTGGTGATCGGCCGCGGTGGTACATCCGGTCAGGGCCAGTTGGGCCAGCGCGGCGCGGGCGGCGACGTACACAGTCTCTTCTGAGATCCGCGACCACACCGGGTACAGCGTGGTCAGCCACTCGAAGAGCGTCGCGTCGGCGGCCAGGCCGCGGGTCACCCACTGGTACAGGTGCTGATGCGTGTTGACGAAACCGGGCGTCACCAGGCAGCCCCGCCCATCCACCACGCGGGCACCAGCGTAGGCAGGCGCCGGACCGGGACCGGCCTTGACGATTCGATTGCCGTCGGCAACCACGTGGCCGATGAACTCGCGCCGCTCCGGATCGAGCGTCGCCACGTAGGCGCCGTCGATCACGATCGTCGCCATGGTTCAGCAGAATCCGGGCGTGGCGTGCCAGGCACTGCCCGGATCGCTTGCGTCGTCACGGGTCACGGTCGCCTCGATCAGCCCGTACGGACGGTCCGCGGCGATGAAGACCTCGCCCGGGTTCTCCACCCCGAACGGCGACAGGTCGACCAGGAAGTGGTGCTTGTTCGGCGCCGAGAACCTGATCTCCGCCACCTCGGGATGCGCTTCCAGGACCGCAGAACCCATCCCGTACAGGGTTTGCTGCAACGCCAGGCTGTGGATCGTCGCGAACTTTTCGAGCAGCAGCGCCTTGATCCGGTCGTACGCCTTGTCCCACTCGACATCGGTGTGCTCGTACCGCCAGCGCGCCACCAGCGAGGTCGCCAAGATCCGGTCGTCTGTTTCCGGCAGCGTCGTGTACTCGTCCTTCAGGAAGCCGTGGAACCCGGAGCCGGTCGACTTCAGCACGACCAGATCGCTGATGCCGGAGACGACGTACGCCTTGCCACGTTCGACGTTGACGATCGTGTTGCGTACGCCGCCACCGGTCCGTACGAACGAGTGGTCGTGTCCTTGGCCGTCGACCTCGATCCGCTCCCAGGCGTACTCCTCCACCTCGATCCGGGCACCCTCCGCGGCCGGGGACGCGGCCAGGAACCGCTCGCCGAGGGTCAGCGCGTACTCCTCGATCGCGCCGATGCCCTTCTCCTTGGCGAACGCGAACGCAGTGTTCTTCTGGGTGTCGGTCGGCAGCACGTCGCCCTGCTCGCCGGTCGTGTGCGCGGCGTCGAACCGGCCCCGGAGCGCGGTCGAGACGTTCAGGTCGCGGATCTGGTGGCGGGGCGTGTCGCGGTAGATGCGGACGACGCGGTTCTCGGCTTTGCCGTACTGGTTGGCGCCCAAGTGGATGGCCATCTCGGATCAGCTCCCTCGGTAGGTGGAAAACGCGAACGGGCTGAGCAGCAACGGGACGTGGTAGTGCCGCTCGTCGGCGACCGTGAAGGTCACGGAGACCTCCGGAAAGAAGAACGACTGGCCGGTGGCGGTCGCGTACGCCGCGATGTCGAACCAGAGGCGGTACGTACCGGGATCGAGCACCGGCTCCAACTCGGCGATCCGGCCGTCGGCATCCGTCGTACCGGACGCTTGGAGGGTGCCGTCGCGGTACAAGCGCACTGGTACGTGTGCGGCCGGCCGACCGAGGTTTGTGTCAAGGACGTGCGTACTGAGTGAACTCATGCGTCGACCGCCTTTGCCAAGCGGAGCAATGCGATCTTGCGCAGCTCCTCGTGTACGACCTTTGCCTCGGTGTCGTCGTCGTGGCCGAGCCGCTGCCGCAACGAAGCCAGCATCTGCGCCGCGGACAAGCCGGTCGCGCAGATCAAGAACACCCGGCCGAAGCGCTCCTCGTACTGACGGTTGCCTTCGGCAAGTTCTTGCCGGACCCGCGGTTCGTCGCCGACGCCGGATTGTTCACCGCGTGACCAGGACGCTTCGGTGCTCGTACCCCGCGGCCGGTCACCGATCCGCGGGTGCGCCCGCAGCGCCTGGTCAACCTCGTCGTCGTCGAGTTCACGCAGCGCCTGGTCGGCGACCGCGGTCAGCGCGGCGACATCACCGTACGGGCGGTTGGCGAGAATTCCGTCGACCCAGCGCGGTACGTCGCAACAGGCCGCCAGCACCGGCCGCAACCGGCCGGCCGGAGCGGAGTTGAGCTCCTGCAGATCCACGGATCACACCTTCTCGAATCCCGAAATCAACTTTCCGTCTGACGAGAGCGTGACACCCAACCTCAACCCCGTCAACAGTTTGTTGAAGTTTGCTGGTCAGCGGGCACGGTTCAGGTAGTTGTAGACGGTGAACCGGGTGACGCCAAGCGCCTCGGCGACGATCTCCGCCGACTTCCGGTACTCGAACGCCCCGCGCGCTTCCAGCAGCAACACCGCCCGCTGCTTCTCACCCCGAGACAGCTCCCGCAGCGGCCCACCAAGCTCACCCGCAACCTCCGCCAGCAAACTCTGCACACCACCCTCAGCTGTCTTCTCAGGCTTGATGGGCTTGGTGGTTTCAGGTTTGGTGGGCAGGCGAACGGCGAGCACCGGCTTGCCCTCCCAGGCCAGCGTGACGTCGTCCCGGCGGGCGTCCGCAGGATCTACGAGCTCCGCGTTCAGCCGTTCGATCAACGGCGCGATCGCCTGCGCCAACGGATGCTCAGGCATCGCGGCGTACCTGTAGCGTTACCTGGCTGGCGCCGCCGGCGAAGGCGGCCTTTAGGACGGCCTGTAGGGCGGGCAGTAGTAGGTCCTGCTCGCCGCGTACCTGCGTGCCGAGCGGACCGAAGTCGCACTCGAGCCCCGCCTCTTCCGCCGCCCGCAACGCCTCGGTGGCGTGCGCGGGTGGCTGCCCCTCGACATCGAAGGGTTCCGTGGTGAACTCCGCAACCAGTCGCATGCCGCGAGGCTAACCCTCGACGACCCTCCGGCGGGCAAGTTTGGCCAGCTCAACGGGGTCGAGGCCGATCAGTTTGTCGACCTCCGCGGTGTCGATCGCGCCGCATTCCACGCCGCGGAGTACGAAGGCGGCCAGCGCGGCGGCGGTAGCGGGTTCGTCCAGATAGCCGGATTCGCCACGACCCAAGTACGCGCTCAACCGGGCGGCCGCCTGGTCGAAACCCTCGCGGTAGAAGAGATACGTCGCCGCGAATCGCGTCGGCAGTTGCCCAGGGTGCATGTCCCACCCCTGGTAGATCCCGCGCGCAAGCGATCGGCGTACGAGCCGGAAATGCAAGCGCCACGCATCATGGACCGCATCGCCGACCGGAAGAACATTGGTCGAACCATCCGACACGAACACGCCCGTACCGGCCGCGGCGAGCTGCATGACGTCCTTGGCATGATCCGCGACCGGATGCTCCATGCTCTGGTACGCCGCCGCGACGCCGAGCGAGGCGGAGTAGTCGTACGTCCCGTAATGCAGCCCGGTGACGCGATCCCCGCCGGCCTTGATCATCCGCGCGATCAACGCGGTGCCGTCGGAACCGAGGATGGCCTGCGGCGTCTCGACCTGGATCTCGAACTTGAGCCGCGGCAGGGAACGTGTCCGTTCGAGCTCCTCCAGAACGAGAACCATCGCCTCAACCTGCTCGACCGAAGTGACCTTCGGGAGCGTGATCACGAAACCGTCCGGGATCGCGCCCAGATGCTCGAGGAAGAGGTCGAGCGTACGGACGCCGCGGCGGCGGGTCGGCGCTTCGAGCGACTTGATCCGCAGGCCGAAGTAGGGCGTTGCCGGGACAGCTCGAGCCGCGGCGATAGCGGCGGCGTCCTCCTCCTCATCCGGCCGGTTGCCGTAGCCGTCCTCGAAGTCGATCCGGAGGTCCTCGATCGGCTCGCGGTCGAGCTTCGCGCGCATCCGGTCGTACACCTCACCCGCGAGGCCGGGCGGAAGTTCGAGCACCTCGGCGAACGCGGCGGCCGATCCGGCGTACTCGTCAACGGTCGCGCGCGCCTGCGTACCCCACTCGTCCACGGTGCCGGCGGCGTACCGGTCGGCCGGGACATACACGGTGTGTACGGGCTGCCGGACCCCGCGATCGCCGGGGTAATCAGCCGTCAGGGCAGCGTCCGCAGCCGCCAGCTTCCGGTCCAGGGCACCGATCAGGTCTTCCAGGCTCATCCGGCCGCCTCCTCAGCTTTCCGTATTGCGGAGACTAATATCTACTGTGCGGAAGAAACAAGACCCCGATAGTTCCGGGATCTGGCGCTAGACTTCCGCCATCCGGAAGGGATGGGGTCAGATGACGGAAGACAACCAGAACGGCAAGGGCCGGACCGGCGGGGTGCAGTCGATCGAGCGGGCGTTCGGCCTGCTCGAGACGATGGCGGACGCGGGCGGGATGATGGGCCTGTCCCAGCTGGCCGCCGCCTCCGGGCTGCCGCTGCCGACGATCCACCGGCTGGTCCGCACCCTGGTCGACCTCGGCTACCTGCGGCAGGAGCCGTCCCGGCAGTACGTCCTGGGGCCGAAGCTGATCCGGCTCGGTGAGAGCTCGTCGCACATGTTGAGTGTGTTCGCCCGGCCGCACCTCGCGCGACTGGTGGACGAGCTCGGCGAGTCGGCGAACATGGCGATGCTCGACGGCGACCAGATCGTGTACCTGGCGCAGGTGCAGTCGCGGCACTCGATGCGGATGTTCACCGAGGTCGGCCGGCGCGTCCTCCCGCACTGCACAGCCGTCGGGAAGGCGATCCTGGCCCAGTACCCCGAGTCCGAGGTCCGCGACCTGCTGCACCGCACCGGCATGCCGAAGCACACCGACAACACGATCACCACCGCCGACGCGTTCACCGCCCAACTCCGCCAGGCCGAAAAGCACGGCTACGCCACGGACGAAGGCGAGCAGGAACTAGGCGTCCGCTGCGTGGCGGTCGCCGTCCCGGACGCGCCGTCGCCGCTGGCCATCTCCATCTCCGGCCCGGCGCCCCGGATGACCGAATCGCTGGTCGACCGGGCGATCCCGCTGCTCACCCAGGCAGCCGAATCCCTCTCCAAGGACCTGCGCTAGTCACGGCGCGTACGTACGCCACTGTTCGGTGAGCTGGTAACCGAGGGACTGGTTGGCCTGGAGGCTTGCCTGGTTCGCGGCGGCGCCGCCGGTGCTGAAGCGGGTGATGCCCACGTCCAGTAAGGCGAGGATCGACGCCGCCTTGACTGCCTGCGCGACGCCGCGGCGGCGGTGGGTGGACAGGACCGAGGTGAACGCTGTGTCACCGAAGCCGTCCTTCTGCCGGATGACTGTCGCGCCGACCAGCCGGTGGCCGTCGAATGCGCCGAAGACGCGATGGCCCGGCCAGAGCGCGCGGATGTCTTTGGCTGCTCCGACCACGCGGTGGGTCGCGGGGGTGTAGGGATAGTCCGGTTCGTTCGCCTTCTCCAGCTCGTGCAGCGCGGGCGCAGCCTCGGGCCCGAGTTCACGGACGGTGATCCCGCCAGCGGTGGCCCGGCGTACGGCTGACTCCAGCAACTCACGATCGGGGTCAACCAGCCGTACCGCCCATGACTCGGCGACTACGCGGTACCCGGCTGCTTCCAGCTCGGCGCACCGTGGGTCGTCGTCGCGGACGATCTGATAGTCGGGCACCTGCCGATTGTCAGGCGCCCGACTACGAGACTCAAGACAGTTTGCTCAAGACAGTTTGCGCAGCAACGGCAGTACGTCCTCGGTGAACTGGGTGAGGAACCGCTCCTGGTCGTGCCCCGGGCCGTGGACGACGAAGTGGTTGAAGCCGGCGTCCAGGTACGGCTGGAACTGCTTCACGACCTCCTCCGGGTCGGACGCGACGATCCACCGCTTCGCGACCTGCTCGATCGGCAGCTCGTCGGCCAGCCGCTCCATCTCGGTCGCGCTGGTCACGCTGTGCTTCTGCTCCGGCGTGAGCGACAGCGGCGCCCAGAACCGGGTGTTCTCCAGCGCGGCCGCCGGGTCACGGTCGTACGAGACCTTGACCTCGAGCATCCGGTCCAGGTCCTCGAACTTCTTCCCGGCCTTCTCCGCGCCTTCCTTCACCGCGGGGATCAGCTTGTCCGTGTAGAGCTCCATGCCCTTGCCGGACGTCGCGATGAACCCGTCACCGGCGCGGCCCGCGTACTTCGCGACCAACGGCCCGCCCGCCGCCACGTACACCTTGAGCGGGGTCTCCGGGCGGTCGTAGATGAACGCGTCGACGGTCTTGTAGTACGGCCCCTCGGCGCTGACGCCGTCCTTCGTCCACAGGTCGCGGATCAGCTGCACCGACTCCCGCAGCCGCGCGAACCGCTCCTTGAACTCGGGCCACTCCATCCCGGACACGGCGATCTCGTTCAGCGCCTCGCCGGAACCGACACCGAGCATCACCCGGCCCGGGTACAGCATGCCCATCGTCGCGAACGCCTGCGCGATCACGGCCGGGTTGTACCGGAACGTCGGCGTCAGCACCGACGTACCCAGCAGCACCCGGTTCGTCCGCTCCCCCACCGCCGCCATCCAGGCGAGCGCGAACGGAGCGTGACCGCCCTCGTGCCGCCACGGCAGGAAGTGGTCCGACACGGTCACACTGTCCAGCCCGAGCTCCTCCGCCCGGACCGAGTACTCCACCAGGTCCCGCGGCCCGAACTGCTCGGCCGACGCCTTGTAACCGACTCGAATGCTCACCGTCTACTCCCAACTCACGCGCGCTGTCTGCTGAGGACAACTTCACCACATCGGTGGTTATGCCGCGTCGATCGGACTAAGGGGTGGATTAGGGGTGGAGCCTGATGCGGTGGTGGTTGGTGGGCGGGCATTCTTCGTGGCGGACTGTGACGATGGAGGAAGAACATGAGTGAGTACGCCGATGAGGCCCGGGTTCTTGGCGAGATCGGGACGGTGTTCCGCGCCGCCGAGCTGCCGGCTCTCCGGGTGACCGTTCCAGCCGCCTTGGCTTCGCGTGCTGTCAGCGCCTGGGAACGGGACGACGAGGGTACGGTGCCTGCCGCGGAGGATGCGGCTGAGCGGGGCCGCCGGCACCGGGCCGGGACGCTCGCTCTGATCGGGCTCGCGATCACCGAACGCGGCCAGGTCGACGCCGACGGGAACACGGTGGTCGACCTCGGCCCGGAGCTGATCGGCGTCGCGATGGACGCGGCCGACGAGCTCTGACGGCAGCTCGACAGGAGGTGTCCGCTCGGTTGGCCGGTCGCCAGGCTCAGCCGACCGCGCTTGGGCCCACAGTGGGCGTATACGTACTGTCGAGCCGCCGGTAACGGCTCAGGTGAGGTCGCGGCGGAGGGGGAGGAGTGCGGCTGTTGCGGCGGCTATTGCCGCGTAGGCCAGGAGGACTGCCGCGGCGGCTGCCGGCGGGAGGAGACCTGGGCCGGGTGTGGCGGTTTGCTCCGCGATGGTGCTGGTGATGAACGAGAAGTCGGTCAGCGCCGCGGTGGCGCCGCCGGGGAGGTACGGGTAGATCGTGTTGATGCCCGGTACGACCAGCAGGATGTACTCCAGGAAGTAGAAGTACCCGACAACGATGCCGACAGCAACCAATTGGTTCCGGGTCAGCGCGCCGATCGCAACGCCCAGTACGGTGTAGACCGCTGCCGCGACGGCCAGACGGATCAGCAAGGTGCTGAGATCCGCGGCCGGAATGGTCAGGTCGACGCCTCGTACGAGAGCTGCCGCGAGGAGTGCGATCGCGGACGTCAGCGATGCGATCACCCCGTACACGAGACCGAGGCCCGCGTACACGATCAGCTTCGCGGTGAGGACGCGGCCGCGGCGTGGTTCGGCGAGGAAGGTGGTCGCGATCGTACGATGCCGGTACTCGCCGGCGACGCCGATCGCACCGATCAGGGCCGGTACGAAGAGCAGTACGCCGGTGATGCCGACGACGAGCGCGGCACCTTCCGCGGTGTCGATGCCCGGCATTGGTGGGGTTGCGTTCTCCGGTCCGATGACGCTCAGCAGACCGGTCAAGCCGCCACCACAGACGACCGCGGCGAGGGCGGCCCAGCGGTGCATCCGCACGGCGGTGAGCCGGATCAGCTCACCACGAATCAGCCGAAGCGAGCTCCGCTGCCTGGTTCGGTGCGAGGCGGCGGTCGGGTTGGTCAGCGTGCTCATGCCGTGAGCTCCTCGGTCGTCAGGGTCTCAGTTGTGAGCGTCAGGAACGCCTCTTCAAGCGTCGATCCATGAGCGGTGAAGTCGGCCAATGTGCCGGTCCAGGTCGTGCGCCCGTGGTTGATCAGCACAATGTCGTCAACCGAGTGCTCAAGATCGGTCAGCACATGACTGGAGATGAGCACGGTACGACCCGACGCCACGAACGCCCGGACGAACGTCCGCAACCAGACGATCCCCGCCGGATCGAGCCCGTTGGACGGTTCGTCCAGCACCAGCACGTCAGGGTCCCCGAGCAAGGCGGTGGCCAACGCCAGCCGCTGCCGCATCCCGGTCGAGTAACCCTTGACCCGCCGATCCGCGTACGAGCCGAGCGCGACCGCATCGATGACGTGATCCACCCGATCGCGCGGATGCCCGGCGAGCGCCGCGACCGTACGCAGGTGACCGCGCGCCGACATCCCCGGATGCGCCAACGCAACATCCAGAACCGCCCCAACCACGGCCCCCGGGCACTCCAACTCCCGATACCGCACCCCCGCACCCCCAACCAACCCAGCCGACGACTGCCTCGCACCCGACCCATCGGCCCGTCCCGCCAACGTCCCACCGGACGGCCCCTCCTCGCCGGGCAGTTGCCCATCCCGCGCGGCAGCCGCCAGTAGGTGGTTTGGGGCGAAGGTTGCTGTGCCGGCGTCTGGTTTGATCAGGTCTACGAGCATGCGGAGGGTGGTTGATTTGCCTGCGCCGTTCGGACCCACCAGACCGGTGACTCGACCGGGTAACGCAGTGAACGTGACGTCCCTGACCGCCTCGACCTGGCCGAAGCGCTTCGCTAGGGCGGTTGCCTGGATCATCGGGTGACCCTTGTCCGGAGTACGTCGGCGAGCGCGCCGGCCTTCGGCGTACTGATCAGCAACTCGTCGAACTCGCCTTCGCGCAGCACCACGCGCAGTACCGGACCCCCGCGCCGCATACTGACCAGCCGCCGAACACCGGACGGGTGCCGGAAGGTGGCGATCTTCAAGTACCCGGAGATCACCAGCCCGGAGCGGAGCCCGAGGACCTCCGACGTCCACCCGGGCAGCACCTCCAGCCGCTCGATCGCCGCCACCGGGACTTCGAGGTGGGACCGGCGCAGCAGCAGCGCCTCCCAGCGGCCGAAGTCGAGTCGCAGGGTCTGGCCGTCGTACCGCGGTTCCGTCATCATCCACCTCCAGCTAGGATCGATCTAACAATGCGAACATTATCAGATTGATAATAATGATGCCAAAGAACCCCAAAGAACCAGCAGAGCCGGCGGAGCGGGGTAGTCAGCCGTCGGTCGCGGACGTCGTCATGCACCCGGTCCGGCTGCGGATCATCCAGCAGCTCGGCGGACGCGAGCTGACCACGGCCGCCCTGCGCGAACTGCTCCCCGACATCACCCCGGCCACGCTGTACCGGCATGTCGCTGCCCTGGTCGAGGCGGGAATCCTGACCGTCGTCGCCGAGCGGCGGGTACGCGGCGCCGTCGAGCGCACCCTCGCACTCGGCGAACGCGTCGCGCAGGTCGACCAGCAGGAGCTGCAGGCGATGACGACCGCCCAGCTCCGGGACTCGGTCCTGACGTTCCTGGGGCACTTCGCCGAGGACTTCGACCGGTTCCTGGCCGCGGACGTCGAGTTGCGCAACCTGTTCGGGATCGGGCAGACGATGCTGTACGTGAGCACCGACGATCTTGCCCAGATCCAGGCCGGTCTGACCGAGCTGCTCGCCCCGTACCGCACCGAGCAACCCGGACGTCAGCGCGTCACCCTGACGACCGCGCTGATCCCCTCACAGGATTAGGCGCCCCCGCGTTCCATCAGCATGAACAGGCATGCGGTGGTCAGTACCCGGATCGGCGAACTCACGGTGGTGGCGTCGGAGCAGACGCTGGTCGGCATCTACTTCCCGCACCACTGGGTCAAGCCGACGACGGAAACCCTCGGCGAACGGGTCGAGGCCGATCCGTTCATCGCGACGGTCGTCGAGCAGCTGGAGGCGTACTTCACGGGTGAGCGTCTTGGCTTTGATCTGCCGACCCGGCTGGAGGGCACAACCTTCCAACGGCGGGTGTGGTCGGTGCTGGAGGAGATCCCGTACGGGGAGACGACCACGTACGGCACCATCGCCGCCCGCCTGGGCGAACCCGCGCAGGCGGTCGGCAAGGCGATCGGCCAGAACCCTCTCTCGATCGTCATCCCCTGCCACCGGGTCATCAGCAAAACCGGAGCCTTGACGGGTTACGCCGGCGGCCTCAAGAACAAACAGCTCCTCCTGGACCTGGAACAACCGGTCGGCGCGCGACTGTTCTAGGGGCCACGGCCGCCTAGGAGAGGTCGCCGACCTGTTCGGCGTACCAGTCGAGTTCGGTGAGGTGTTCGGCGATCTCGCGGAGGGTCCAGTTCGGGGTGCGGGGCTTGTCCCATTCGGACGGGTCGAGGGCCGCGTACCGGAGCTCGAACGTCCGGCCGAGCCGGCGCAACCGCTGCTCGGCCTCGCGGACATCCTCGACGGTGAACGGCGCGAGGTCGGCGGCGGACATCAGCGCGCTCGCGTGCCACTCGTCAGGTTGCGTCGGTACGCCCGCGAGCAGCGCCTCGACCTCGGCGAGGTGATCGATCATATGGTCGGCGATCCGCCGCACCGCCTTGTGCGGCGTGAAGATCCGGTCGTCGTCCGAGATCCGCGGCTCACCGTCCCAGGCCGGCCAGGTAACGACCAGCTTCAGCGACCGCTCCACCGCCTGCGCCACGATCTCACCAGGGTTCTGCGTACCGGGGTTCTGCGTACCGGGGTTCTGCGTGCCGACGTTGTCGGCGCCGGGGTTCTGCGTACCAGCGTTCTGTGTCATGGCGCCGACGCTAAACCCGTCACACTTCGGTCTCCGCCGAACTGATCCCGAGCCGCTTCGCCAAACCCTCGGCGTCGTATGGCGCCCGCACCTTCGCGTCATTGTCGAAGTAGACAAACGCATCGCACTTCCACCTGCGGATCTTCCGCGCCCACCGATCGAGCGACTTGTCGTCGTACCCACTCACGTACAACTCTTCAGCACCATGCAACCGGACGTACGCGAAATCAGCCGTCACCGCATCGAACATCGGCCATTTCCCAGCGGTATCAGCACAAACCACCGCCACCTCATGCGCACGCGCCAACTCGATGAATGCGTCGCTTTTGAAGCTGTCATGGCGTACTTCGATCGCGTACCGAAGCGGGATGTCGACGGCGCATTCGAGCAGCGCGCGGCCCTCCATCCGTTCGTCATGCCCTTTCGCCACCTCGACCGCGGCGGCCGTCGTCCGCGGCAGCTGAGCGAAAAAGGCGGCGCACCGCTCGGCGTCGTACTGGAAATTCGGCGGCAGCTGCCACAGCACCGGACCGAGTTTGTTGCCCAACGCAAAGACACCGGAGGCGAAGAAGTTGGCCAGCGGGGCGTCCACGTCCGCAAGCCGTTTCACATGCGTGACGAACCGCGGGCCTTTGACCGAGAAGACAAACCCATCGGGCGTTTCGTCATGCCAGCGCTGGTACGACGTCGGGCGCTGGAGCGCATAGAACGAGCCATTGAGCTCGATCGAGTTCAGCCGATTGGACGCGTACTCGAGCTCGGCGCGTTGCGGGAGGCCCTCGGGGTAGTACGTCTTGCGCCACGGCGGGTAGCGCCAGCCCGAGATGCCCACGCGGTACGGTCCGTCCGGCCAGCTCATCTTCCGATTATGATCACCCATGCAGATCGACCGCGGCAGCTACCCACAGGCACGCACTCCTTGGGACGATTCCGCTTGGCGTACGGCGGCGCTCGGCTGGCTCGATCTCCAACTCGCACGACTCGGTTTTGCCGAGACAGGCGCGCGACGCGTACGGGTCCGTCCTTGGTCGGTGATCATCCGGGTCGAGGCGGCCGCGCTGAAGGGTCAGCCGGTGTGGTTCAAGGCGGCGTCGCCGGGAAGTTCGTTCGAACCCGTGTTGAGCGAGGCGCTGGCTCGGTGGGTGCCGGGGCAGGTGCTCACGCCGTACGCGGTCGACGCTGATCGCGGGTGGTCGCTGCTCCCGGACGGTGGGCCGATGCTGCGTACACAGGTCGTGGCCGTTGAGCAGTGGGAGCAGGTGCTGCGGCAGTACGCCGAGTTGCAGCGGCGGTTGGTTTCGCGGGCGGATGAGCTGTTGTCGCTGGGTGTGCCGGATGCTCGGGTGACCGTACTGCCGCGGCTCTTTGATACGGCCGTTGCGGAGAACCGGACATTGGACTCGGGTTCCCGGCGGCGGTTGGAGGGGTTTCGGCCGCGGTTGGTGGAGTGGTGCGAGGAGCTGGGTGCGATCGGCGTACCTGACTCTTTGGATCACGCTGATTTGCACGACGGTCAGATCCTGATCGCCGGCGCCGACCGGTACACGTTCTTCGACTGGGGAGACGCAAATGTCGGCCACCCGTTCTGCACCTTGCTTGTCACCCTCACCCGAGCCGCCGAACAACACGGCCCCGCCGTCGTCCCTCGCCTCGAGGACGCCTATCTGGAGGCCTGGTCCGCCCACCTGCTCGATCGCACCGCGCTTCGACGGGCCGCGGAGCTTGCGCGGCGCCTCAGCCAACTGACCCGCGCCGGGTCGTGGGCACGCCTGTTCCCCGGCTCAGCACACCTCGGCGACCCCGAACGCGCCGCCGCCCTCCTCCGCCTCCTGGACTGACCGCACTCGCGGGATGCGGATCAGGTCGGGATCCAGGTCGGCCACCACGGCGGTACGTTCCCCGGGCAGGTGCCGTGCGCGCCGGCCGGCGTCCCCTGCCACGAGAACAGCGCCAGGTCCGCGATGGCGATCGCAATCGCCGCGGCGATCAGTGAGAACAAGAACGCCTTGCCCGCGTACCGGAAGACGATCGTGAACAGCACCAGGTTCACGATCAACGCCAGCGGCAACCCGAGGAACAGCAGGGTCAGCCCGTTCGGGACGCTGCCGATGTCGACATGGCAGGTCTTCCACGCCCGCGACGTGATCACGACCAGCCCGAACGCCGCCCCGCCACCGAGTACCACCGCAAGGAACGACTCGCCCTTGCTCCCCTTCGCCGCAAACGCCATGAGGATCACGGTAGGTGATCCACCGCCCAGGTTTCAGCCCGAGCCGCGCGTACGCCGTCCTGACCCACTGCCCACCATCGACCTGAAGCACCGAATGATCGTCTTCGACGCCACCGCACCGGGGTCGCCATCAGCAGCTCTCCTCGATGACAAGTAGCTTTTGGCCTTCGGTGTTTCTGAACTCCGCGGACCGGAAGTCCACGTAGTCGTCCGCCAGCCCCCGTTCGAACAAGCGCACTCGCTCCAGCAAGCTGATTCGGTCAGCCGGCGGCACCTCGCGTACGTCATCCAGGTAGACGTGCAACACCCGTACCCCCGAATCGCGCCCCAACCGCGCAAGCGGCTTTCCCTGCAGCTCACCACCCCGCATCCACCACCGCACCCCTGCAGCGTCGATCCACTCCCGCGCCCGAATCACCGACGGATACTGCTCCACGCTCATCACCATCCAACCAAGACCGATTGTGTACCGAAGGACGGGTAGTGGTCGGCGGCGTGGCTCGGTTGGCGGCGCGCCGCGGCTGGATTCGGCTCGCAGGATGGGACCACTACCCGTCGTTCGGTACCGCTCCCACCTACGTCAGCACTCGCCGTGGGCCAGCAGAGCATTGACCGGACGTGCCTGTCAGGCCTACCCTGACAGGCAAGCTGGGCGTCAGGCAAAACCTGACACCAAGGGAGGCGAATCGTGCCCGACAACCTGTTGCGCTGTTCCTTCTGCGGAAAGCCGAAAGACGAAGTCGAGCGGCTGATCGCCGGCCCGGGCGTCTTCATCTGCGACGAGTGCGTCGGCCTGTGCGAACGCTTGCTGACCGGCAAACCGATGCCGTCTTTCCCGCCGCTCGACGGAAAAACCGACGACGAGCTGCTCGCGGACCTCGCCCGAGTCAACGCGGCCCGAGGCCAGATCGACGCGGCAGTCCAGGACCGCGTACACCGCCTGCGCTCCCGCTCAATCACCTGGTCCCGCATCGGCGAAACCCTCGGCATAACCCGCCAGTCCGCCTGGGAACGGTACTCCGGCGAGGAATAGCCCTGCCGGACATCAGTTGCCGAATAGTGAGATGCCCGCAGTTCCCCGCGACGTGCCGGTTCAGGTTGTCCAGCGGCGGATTCGGCCGGGTACGCCGCGGGCGGTCCGGTGGTACTCGGCGAGCAGCACCTCCAGCGCCGGCTTCACGTGCTCCGCGCCCGGCGTCAGCAGGAACGGGAGGACAACCGGCGCAACCGGCTGCCCGTCCGCGCCAACCAGTTCGAGCTGCACCCGCGTGTACGTAACGCCGCGACTGATCGAGTAATCCATCCGGATCTCGGAAATCTCCGCCCAACTCACCCGCCGCCCGCGCCGCGCGATCCCCTCCCCGTCGACAACAACCCGGTCCCGCGGCACCAGCAACCAAACCGCCCACCCCACCAAAGCAAGCACCGGCCCCACAAACACCCCACCAACCACAACCGGCATCTCCGGGTTGGGACTGCTGAACGAGAACCCAAACACCCCCACCAGCACCAGGACCACGCCCAGTACGCCCGCAACCGCCCGCCCCGACGACCGCAACCGAAACCCACCCGCCCGCTGAAACTCCCCAATCAACCTCTCAGTCTCCACAGAAAGCCCACGACTGACCGGCGGCTGAAACGGCAATCCCACACCCCGACCCTACGCGCCCCACCCCTCCACCACCGCCCCACTCAACGCGCCCACCCCACCAACCATCCGCCCCGACCAGCACCACCCGCACGGTCAGAGGTCTGCGGCGAGGGTGTTGAGCCAGAGGTCGTGGTGGGTTTCGGCGTAGTCGGCGGCTGGGCCCCAGAAGTCGGCGTGGCCTTCTGCGTAGAGGGAGGCCCAGGGTTGGGCGCCGGTTTCGTGGCCGCGGATCAGTAGGTCGTACGCTCCCCAGGTACGCGCCGCGATCGTTGCCGGCAGGGCGCAGCGCTGGTCCAGGTCGAGGCCGTAGCCGTCCACCAACGCGCGCAATCGCGGGGCGTCGACGGCCGGGTTGCCGTGCGGAAGGAGCTGTACGAGGGTCAGTGCCGCGTACCCGAGCTCCCACAACCGCGACGACGGACCGGCGTTGTCCCAGTCGATGAACACCCAGCGTCCGCCATCGCGGATGAGATTCCACGGGGCGAGATCGTTGTGGCAGATCAGGTCGCCGCCGGACGGGTCGGGTACGAGCACGTGCCAGACCGCGTCCGCCGGCGGCTGGAAGGTCTCCATCGTGCCGTGGAATGCGCGAATCACCTGCCCGAGCCTGCGCAAGTCGTCCATTGAGTACGGGACCAACGTCGCGCCCGGTACTCCCGGGATGTACTCGAGGACATGACGTCCGCGCTCGTCGCGGCCCAACGTACGCGGCGCGCCGTCGTACTGCTGCTCGGCCAGATGCGTGAGCACCGCCTCGACCGTCGCGGTTTGGGGCAGCGCGGGTTTGCGTACGGTCGCCCCGACGCGTACGACCTGGGCGGCGACGTTTCCGCCGGTCAGCACCTCCTCGGACTCCACGCCCCGATCATCGCGAGCCGGCGACCGGATCGCGACCGGTTTCGCGTCCGGCAAACCCCGGTGCGCCGCGGCCGGGCCGGGCTTTATGGTTGGGCAATGGCGTCGGTCAAGCAGGTTCAGGTCACCTTCGATTGCGCACAGCCGGAGCGCGTGGCTCGGTTCTGGTGCGAGGTGCTCGGGTACGTCGTACCGCCGCCGCCGAAGGGGTTCGAGAGCTGGGAAGCGTACGACCAGGCGCAGCCGGCCGAGCGACAGGGCAGTGCGTTCGCGTGCATGGATCCGAACGGCGTCGGTCCGCGGCTGTTCTTCCAGCGCGTGCCGGAGGGCAAGGTCGTGAAGAACCGGGTGCATCTCGACGTACGCGTCGGGACCGGGCTTGTCGGCGCGGAACGGGTGGCGGCGCTTGAGGCGGAATGTGCGCGACTGCTTCCGCTCGGTGCGACCCGGGTGGAACTCTTGGTGGCCGACGAGGAAAACGAGTCCTGCTTGGTCATGCAGGATGTCGAGGGCAACGAATTCTGCCTTGACTGAAACGGCCGAGCAACTCTTCTCCACCTCGCCCGAACACTGGGCACGAGTCTTCGGATACTGAGTTCTATAGTTGCGCGGTGGACATGAACTCGTACCAGCAGGCCGCGCTTCGTACCGCCGCGCCGAAAGAAAAGCACAACGAATTGTTCCACCTACTGCTCGGCTTGGTAGGCGAAACCGGCGAAATCGCGGAGAAGGCAAAGAAGATCGTCCGCGACAAGGACAGCGACTTCTCCCAATGGGACATCGAAGATCTGAAGAAGGAACTCGGCGACGTACTCTGGTACACCGCGGTAATTGCCGACTACTTCAATGTTTCCCTCGAAGACGTCGCCCAATTGAACATCGCCAAACTCGCCGACCGCCAGAAAAGAGCAGTCCTCGGCGGCAGCGGCGACAACCGCTAACCGCGAGCGCTGCGGGGGCGCCGCTGGGTGAGGGGTCGCGGTGGGTGGCGAATGGGTGGGACAGTGGGTGGATGCTGAGCGAGGTGGCCGACGGGGTTTGGGTGCGGCAGAGTGAGTGGGTTTGGAGCAACGCGACCGTGGTTCGCGGGGACGACGGGTTGATCCTGGTTGATCCCGGTATCGACGGGGCGGATCTGGAAGAGCTTGCTGATGACGTGGAGCGACTCGGCGTACCCGTCGTGGCCGGGTTTTCCACACATCCGCATTGGGATCATCTGCTCTGGCATTCCCGGTTCGGGGGCGTACCGCGGTACGCCACGTCCGCTTGCGCCCAGACCGCCAACGAGGCGCGAGAGCGGGCGCAGGCGATGGCGGCGGAGAGCGCGTCCGGCATTCCGCTCGAGTTGATCGGGTTGATCACCCCGCTGCCCGCGGACGCCGGCCCCGTACCGGGCGAGGTCGTCGAACACGAAGGGCATGCCGTCGGTCACGCCGCACTACTCCTCGCGGACCGCGGCGTACTGATCGCCGGCGACATGCTCTCCGACATCCTGATCCCTATCCTCGACCCACGAAGGTCCAATCAGCTGGCCGCGTACGAGTCAGCTCTCGCCCTTCTCGAGGCGGCCGCTCAACACGTCGACGTACTGATCCCCGGCCACGGAGCCGTTGCCCAAGGCCCCGAAGTCGCGGCCCGCTTCGCCGCCGACCGCGCGTACGTCAACGCCCTACGAGAAGGCCAAAACCCAACCGACCCCCGCCTGGCCCAGGACTGGCTAGCCGCACCCCACCAATCCAACCTCCAACAGGCCAAGCAATCCTCCGACGGGAGCTAGCCTCCGGATGGTTCAGGGTGCGCCGTTGGCCAGGCCGGTGGGACCGGATGCGTCGGGGCGGTGGGTGCGGCGCTGGATGTCGGCTGAGTGGACGCGGACGGTGGACGCCTGGGTCGGTGACCGAATCGCCGAGCACGGCGGTCGGGTGACCGGGACGCCGGTGACCTATCGCGCCCGGTTCTGGTCAGTGGTCCGGTGTTATCCCACTGACAACGGTCTCGTGTGGTTCAAGGAGAACAACCCCGGGCACGGCTTCGAGGCCGGTCTGGTGGACACGTTGGCGCAGCTCGTACCAGATGACGTGATCGCCTCACTCGGGGTTGATCGCGTACGCGGTTGGCTGCTCGCGCCGGATCATGGGGCGACGCTCACTCATGGCGATGTCGAAGACCAGCCGACGCGGTACGCCGTGGTGCAGGCCTTGGCGCGCCTCCAATGCTCTTTGCTCGGCCGCGTCGCCCATCCCGGCATCATCACGCTGGCGCCAAGTACGGCCGGCGACCGCGTACGCTCCATCGCCAACGAATGGGCCGCACTACAGCCAACCCATCCCCTGCACCTCAACGCCAAACTGGTGAAACGCGCCGGGCAAGCAGCGGACGTACTGGATCGGCGGACCGCGTCTATCAGCGACGGTTATCTGACTATTTGGTGCGATTGGCTCGGCGTGGATCTCCAGGTGCTACGCCGCGATCTCGCCGCTACTGAAGCATTGCTCGGCGTGCATCGGCTTGTGTCGTGGTTGCGGCTGGTGCCGTACGCCGACGCGATCGAGTTGCGTACCCGGGCCGAGATACCCCGGCGGTACCTTGCGCAGGTTCTCGCGTTGGCCGGGTGAGGGTGGCTTTCGGTCGGGGTGGGGTTGCGGGCAGAATCGGGGGTGTGAAGAAGCCCGAGACCGACCCCGTTGTCGCGCGCAATCGCAAGGCCGCGCATGACTACCAGCTGGGTGAGTCCTGGGAGGCCGGGATCGTCCTGCAGGGTCCGGAAGTGAAGGCGCTCCGGGCCGGCCGCGCGTCTCTGATCGGTGGTTTCGCGATCATCGAGAACCGGGAGATCTGGCTGCACGGCGTACACATCCCGCAGTACTCCCAGGCGCGCTGGTCCAACGCCGGCTCCCGCCGCAAACGCAAACTCCTCCTGCACCGCGCCCAAATCGACAAAATAGACCGCAAAATCAACGACAGCGGCCTGACCGTGGTTCCGACCGTCCTGTACTTCAAAGACGGCCGGGCCAAGGTCGAAATATCCTTGGCCCGCGGTAAGAAAACCTGGGACAAACGCCAAACCCTGGCCAAACGCGAGGCCACCCGAGAAACCGAACGAGCCCTCAACCGCCACCTGAAGGGCCACCGAACCTGACTACAAATGCCAGGCAGAGCGTGTACTCAAAAGGAATACCAGCGCCCCACGAAGCCGAACGTCCACCGCGCGACGTCCGCCAGCCCACGCCGCAAACTGCGCCGAACAACCGAAACAACCAGCACCAAACAGCCGAACGCCCCCGCCGCAAAAATCAGCAGCGCGACCGCCGTACCAACATCCGCCGCAACCCCCACAACCACAAGCAACACCCCGAAAAGCACCAGCCCAACGACCACATCCCCCCAGCGCTCCCCAAACCCCGGCTCCCCTTTCACATCCTCATGCTGACATGTGTTCTGCGGGGCGCGCGGTGGTTAGGGCTTGAGGGCGCGGGTGGCTATGTAGCTGGGGAGGTAGTGGGCGGTGGCGTCTGCGTGGTGGGGGGCTTCGGCCAGGTGGGTGAGGGTGAAGCCGGCGGCTAGTTGGCCGCCGATTTGGGTGGTGAGGGAGTGGCTGTATTCGATCGGTCCGGTTCCGTACGTGCTCTGTCGTTCGGCGTCTGGGAGGTCGAGGGAGCTGAACGGGAGGCGATGGCGCACGATCAGCTCTTCCCGCTGTTCAAGTGCGGGGACGTCGAAGATGTAGATGTCGGGGTTCATGAACCCTGTCATCAGGATTCCACCGGGGCGTAGTACGCGGAACGACTCGCGCCAGACCGGGGCGAGGTCGGGGCAGAACACGTTGGATACCGGGTTGAACACGACGTCGAAGCTGGCGTCGGGGAACGCGCTCAGGTCACGCATGTCGCCGAGCACCGTACGGATCGCAAGCCCTTCGCGGGCGGCGACTTCCTCGTCGCGGGCCAGCTGTCGCGGCGAGTTGTCCAGTACCGTCACGCCCGCGCCCGCTGCCGCGAGTACCGGCCCTTGCTGCCCTCCGCCGGAAGCCAGGCACAGCACGTCGGCGCCGGTGAGTTCCGCCGGGAACCAGTCGCGGGGCACTGGCTCGTAGCCGATCAGTACGACGGACCAATCGCCGCCCCGCGCCCGCGCGATCACGTCCGGCCCGACCGGGTTGGTCCATTCGTTGCTGTTCTCGACCTCGCGGTCCCAGGCGTCCCGGTTGTACGCCACTGGATCAAAACTGTCCGTCACAACTGCAAAGCTTAGGCAACCTGATGCGTACCCGCCTGCGGATAATCTGCCCGAGCTGAAGGTGCGGGCTCAGCCATGCCGCCGCGAGCTGACGAGCTGACAGCGGCATGACCGAGTCGTTCAGCCTCGTAAGGAGGTGATCGCGCGGGCGGCCAGTTGTTCCGCGCGGTCGGGGTTCGCGAGCCAGCCGATCCAGCCCGCGTCCTGCTGCGGCGTCGACCCGCCGCGGATCGATTCCCGGAAGTCGAGGCAGGCCAGCCAGAGCGGTCGCATCGCCAGTACGCCCGGCAGCCGCTCGACCTCGTCGCCGGTGAGCTGGATGTGCTCGCGATACCCGCGCGCGACCGCGTCGATGCCTTCGCCGTCGCCCTCCCCCGCGGTCGTCAGCAGCCAGGCGAGGGCGGGCAGCCGCGGCCCGCGCCCGGAACCCGCCCAGCCGACGATGGAGAGATCGCCGGGCGTGCCGACCGCCGCCCACGCGTGATAGTTCCCGTGGGTGAACGCCTCGGGCAGGCCTTCCGCGTCGTCGGCCTGCTCGACCTTGTCGCGAAGCCACTCGAACATCTCGCGACCTTCAGGCGCGACCGTGTCCTCGACGCTGACCAGGAAACTCATCGCTGCCGCGAGATCCTGCTTCGGCCGACCCGCGAAGAACGCGCCGTCATGCTCCTCAGCCCCGCCGTCGCGGGCGAGCGCCCCACCTGCCGCGGGCAGTTTGTGCATGCGGCCGAGCAGGGTTCCCAGTTCATGCTGTACTGCCGTCGACGCGGCCGGGCGTCCACTTTCGATGTACTCGGTGACGATCACGCCGCTTCCTTCGAGTACTGAAACGGGATCGTCATGCGCGGGGCGTTCGGCCGGAAAGTCGTTCTTGGCCAGGTACCGCAGGATCTCCGCATCGCCCTCGACCCGGCCGACCGTGTCCGCGGCCGACGAGAAGACCCGGGCGATCCAGGGCGGACCGTCCGCTCGCTTGACCACCAGCGTCCAGGGATAGTGGCCGACCCAGGAGCCGAGCGGCCGCGTCGCGGGATCGTCGTCGATGGGCGCGATCGAGGCGATGCGGATGCCGTACCGGCGCTCGAGGTGCGCCCTCAGTTCGGCAAACTCGACGGGCCGCGTACGCGCGAACGGCGACGTCCGGCCCTTCTCCAACGCGGCGCGAGCCTCCGTGTACCGCAGCCCGGTCTCGCGTGCCCGCTGACGCACCGCGCGCTTGAAACTGCCTTCTTTGGTCATCACAAGCCTCCTCGACGTGCCCATTCCCCCAGCGAAGCGGCACTCGAAACAGGCCTGAACAACAACCGCCTTGAGGGCAGATTCCCCTTCACCTTCACGAGACCCCGGCTGGGGCAAGACCTCAAAGGCTCGGCATCGGCAACACCGTCCCCCGATCGTGCCGGTCCCGAACGACGTTGTCAACGGCACCGGGCGCCGGCCCAGCTGAGAACATCATCGAGCGATCCGACCACGTTGAGCTTCCTCAGCGGGAAGGCTGTTATGAGGTCGCCGACCTTTGTGGCATTCTCACAAGCTTGAACGAACTCGCCGGTACGAGGCTGGTACAGCTCGCCGTCTCCTCTGACGAATTGCCCCCACAGCGCCAACTCCCCAACCTCGCGTCGAGTGTCGGCCTCAATCGCTCCCGCCAGAAAGGTGGGTGGGAACATCGCCCGATAGCCCGGAAGGTTGTAGAGCCACGAACCACCCCGGAGCCGATCGGCCTGCGGCGCAACCCTGCGGGCCTCATTCAACGCGCTGGCCAATTCCGCCCGACGCGCGGCATGTCGGGTGGAACTCAGAGCGCCGGGCCCCTCGCGGTTCGCGAAATGCAGCCGGATCTGGTGGCCGTCGTCTTCTACCTCGTACCAGAAGCATCCATGCGACGACGTACCTAATGACGCACGCAGGTCAAGCCACGATTGGTGTGCGGCCTTGGCTGGATCTCCGTGGTGTACCGCTGCATCAATCGCGCGCCATCCGTCGGAATCCACCAGGGCTGACATGCTGGTCCAGTCATGCCACGCGGTGAGTCGATCGATATGTGCAAGTTCGACGACACGATCGACCCAGTACGCCTGCAGATCAAAGAATGCCCTCTCGAAGAGCAGCGCCCGTGTGGTCACGTTGCCGTAGCGTGCTGCGAACCCGCCCGACCGCGCAACTGATTTGAAGCAGCCGCCCGCGGGTGCAGTTATCCGGTCTGCCCGTCGATGGACTGCCTGATCAAGTCGGCGTGGCCGTTGTGGCGGGCGTACTCCTCGATCATGTGGACCAGGATCCATCGCAAGGTAAAGGTCTCGCCGGTTTTCGGGCTCTTGAGTACTGACTCCTCGTCGAGCCCGCCGCGAGCGAGCGCTTCGTCGATGACAGCATCCGAACGGCTGACGGCCTCGTCGAAGAGCACCCGCAATTCCTTCGGAGTGTCGTCACGAGCCGATTCGAATTCCCAGTTGTCCTCGACGAGAGACCAGTCGACGCTGTCAAAGGGTGGCGCGTACCCCGCGTCCCGGAACCAGTGATCGAACCACTGGGACTCAACCAGCGCGAGGTGCTTCATCAGACCACCCAGCGTCATGTCGGTCGGCGGGCATCGCTGCGCCAACTGCTCCCCGGTCAGGCCGGCGCACTTCCACCGGAGCGTGTCACGCTGGTACGCGAGCGATCCACGCAAGACCGCGACCTCGCTCCCGTGCAGCGGCGCTTCCGTCCGCGCGTCGACATCGAATTCCTGTGCCTCGCTCACAGCTGCGCATCGTACGGGGACTGCCGCTCGCCCAGGTGGACAGCGCCTGGCTCGATCCACGTCCGGTTGGGCCCTCAAGCGCCCAATTCGCCGTGGTAATCTCAGACCGCAGGCGCGGGTTCGTACCCGGTCGTAGGGCGCAGCGGCAGGAAGCCGAAAGGGCAAGGCCCACCTACTTCGAGACCGAAGAGGAGCGCCATGCCCAAGCTCGAAACGTACAAGAAGCAGGCGAAACTGCTCGTTCGCTGGCACCGCGAAGGGAACTTCTCGATCGGCGGCCGCATCCGGCAGCTCGCGCGCTATCGCACGTTGTCCGACCGCGAAGCACTCGCGCTGAAGTTCCCCCTCACCGAAGCCCAAGAGATCATCGCCCTCGAAGCCGGCTACGCCAGCTGGGCCGAACTCAAGGCGAGCACCGAAGCGACCACGCCCACCAGCAAACCGCCGCAGCCCCACGGCACGGCGATCGCGAGCGCCAGACCTGTGCTGTACGTCGCCGATGTCGACGCCTCGGCCACGTTCTATCGGGACCAGCTCGGCTTCCGGATCGACTTCTTGCACGGCAACCCGCCGTTCTACGGATCGGTGTCACGCGACGGCGCGACCTTGCACTTGAAGCACGTAGACGAGCCGGTGTACGCGGCCGGCGCGGCGGAACGAGAAGGGCTCATCATGGCGTACGTCGACGCGCCGAACGTCCGCGACCTTTATGCCGAGTATCAGGCCGCTGAAACCGAGATCGCGCAAAAGCTGACCAAACAAGCCTGGGGCGGCACCGACTTCATCGTCCGCGACCCCGACGGCAACGCAATCGCCTTCGCCGGCTGAGTCCTGACGCGACGGAGTCATGACTGGTTACGCCCAACCATGCCTCCCCCTGACAACGGTCAGCGCGGCGCACGTCGAGAATCGGCTCGCCGATCCCACAGGCGCACTTGCCACGTGCCGCGCTGACCGTACGCACGCCCTTGAGGTCGGCCGATGCTAGGCCGTGAAGATGACGTGGCGCTTGGTCGTGGCGGCCTGGTGCCAGAAGTCGGTGAGAGCAGTGAAGTTGTCCCAGGTGTAGGCGAAGTCCTCGTCTCCGAACTCGGCGTAGTCCGCGGCGTCGATCTGCTCGTACCCTGTGCGCAGCGACTCCTGAGTGACGGACCTGAGCGCGGCAGCGACCGCCGGAACCTGGTCTTTGTCGACCAACACGACCACCTCGTCCTCGCCGCTGCTCAGCAACTTGCCGCCGAGCACGGCGAGGTTGAGCGGACCCGATCCGTTGTCAAAGGCAAGCCGGCCGTCGGTGAGACTCCGGTGGATCGCATCCCAAGCCTTGTCAGTCGCCACGTTGTACTCGTCGTCGCGCTCTTCGATGACCTCGTGCACATACTCAGAGATCGCCTCGTCGTCCCCCTCCATCTCCAGCAGCTGCCCACAATCATCGTCCGTGATCGCAAAGTGCACACCCAGACTCATAGAGTGCCTCCCCTCATCTCGACTTCCCGAGGTGCACATTCTGCACACTCGACCGCTATCGCCATGACAAGGCACACACGCCCGCAACTCGGCAGATCCGCGCGTTAGCCGGCTCCCTCAGGTGGGGACGCCAGACGTCCGTGCCCCAGGACGAGATCGTGACGGAGACCATCGGCAAGAAGGTCCGGCACCACAAGTACCGGGCTCGCCCGCCCGCGCGGGAGGCGCGCCCTTGATCCATAAGCGGTCAGTCCGCCCGCGCGGCGCGCCAGTGGGCGGACGCGAATGCACCTCGTACAACAGTTGCTGTGCGCTACGAGATCGTCGGGGCGAGGGCGAGGTGACAGATGTAGCGGGCGGGGGGCAGCTCGGATTGCCCTGGGTCTTCGATGTACTCACTGATCAGCTCAGACAGGCGTCGTTGGAGCTGTTTGGCTCTCGGTCGAGTGAGGTGGACGGCCGCGTGTTGGTCCCAAACTGCTGGGGCACTGTCGGCAAGCACTGCGGGCCAGAACTGCTCGTTGGCCAGGAGGCTGCGCGGGACGAAGTCTCTGTTCACGGCGCCGTTCGATTGACGGTACAGATGGATACCCCAACCTTGGTCGCGACCTAGCCGTAGCCATGCGGCCTCAAGGCTGGCCTCCAACTCGTTCCAACTATCCTGTCGGCCGGCCCTCAGGAGTTCACCGATGGACACCATGGGTGTGAGTTCCAGCGGGACGAAGACAGAGTCTGCCGCCGAGCGGTAGTAGCGGATGGAGCGGCCGGCGCGCGCCTCAACTCGAGTGCAGCTGAGCAGACCTAGATCGCGCATCTTCTTGATGCGATAGGTCACGGAACCGACGTCGACGCCGAGCTCTCCCGCGACCACTGCGGCTGATGCCTCACGGCCTAGGAAGGGAACGAAGTACCTGCTGGCAGACGGTTCGCTGAGGAACTTGGCCGCTGTCTGGTCGGTCAGGATCAGGGGATTCCTACTAAAGGATCCAGCTGTCATCTTCAGTAGGCTACGCGTGACAGTCACGGGATGGTACGTGTCTTCCGCCATCGCGCCTTTGCGCTCTTGTTCACCGGCAACCTGGCTGCGACTTTCGCCGGCTGGATGTTAGGCATCGCGTTGTCGGTACACGTCTTCGCCCTCACGGGATCTGCTACCGCGGCCGGCGGGTTGTTGATCGCCAATTCGCTCCCAGCCGCCCTTCTCGGCAGCGTGGCAGGAGTTGCCGGCGATCGGATTGACCGCCGCCGGTTGCTGCGCGGGATCAGCGTCATCCGGGTTTTCGTCGTTGCGATCCTGTGGAGCGCCGCGGGGCCGGAC
Organism: Kribbella hippodromi; assembly: GCF_039531045.1. Lineage (NCBI taxonomy): Bacteria > Bacillati > Actinomycetota > Actinomycetes > Propionibacteriales > Kribbellaceae > Kribbella > Kribbella hippodromi. Next base: position 54,986 of record NZ_BAAAPH010000032.1, read on the forward strand.
AGTCTTTGGGTTCTGTACGCCGTCACAGTCTTGCAGGCCACTGCACAGCAGTTCTTCACTCCAGCGGAGCAGGCGACGATCGCCGATGTGGTGCCGACTGCGGACCTGATTGCGGCGAATGCAGCCAACTCCGCCGGCACGAACGCAACCCGCATGGCGGCGCCGACCTTGGGTGGCCTGCTCATCGGACTGCTCGGCTTCACCATGACTGTGACAGTTGTCGTAGGCTGCCTCGGCTTGGCCGCAGCACTGGTGGCCTTTCTGCCGCCCGACGATGCAGATCGCACCCACAGTTCCGCTTCCCCGGGAGATCCGGGTTCCACTTCTACGCCTTCCAGGACTGGATGGCCGGCCTACGCCAACTACGGAAGAGTGAGCAGGCAAGAGCAGTTCTTGTGTTGCAGGCGTTAGACGCGATCAAAGAAGGTGCACTGTCGACCATCTACCCGGTGTTGATGCTTGGCGTGATCCTTGCATCGCCCTCGCAGATGGGATTGGTGAACAGCAGCTTCGCCGTGACCGCCGTGCTGGTCGCTCCCTTCATCCCGGTCGTGATCCGCAAGCGCGGGTACACGACACCGATCGCACTCGGGGCGGCGGTCAGCGGCATCGGCTTGGCTCTCTTGGCCATCTGGCCAAGCGTGGAGATCGCCTTTGCCACCTTCCTCCTCGGCGGCGCCCCTTTCACCATCTCGTGGGTCGCCTCCAACACCCTTCTGGTGATGTCCGTGCCAGAGCAACACCGAGCACGGGCGGTCGGTACGACGGGCAACATTTACGCGGTCGCAATGCTGTCGAGCGCGGGCATCAGCGGCGTCCTGGCAGACGCCGTAGGCGTGTTACCTGTACTTGCGGCGGCCGCAGCCACCCAAACGATCGCTGGCGCCTTGTTCCTAGCCATGAGTCGACGCGGTCCTAGGCGTCCGAGCGGAGGTGGTTGACGATCGCGGATCTGCTTCAGTGCCCGGCGTATCAGGAAGGCCGACCGGAAATGATCAGCGACTGCCTTTCGGCGGGTGGACTCCCAACTCCACGTCGTCGCTCACGCCAAGGATCAGGCAGAGGGCTGCTCCGTACTCCTGGCAGGTTTGGCCGGACCCGGCAAGAACGGCGAGCGTACTGCGATGGTCGTGCGCCTCGCTGCTCTAAAGCCAGGGGGTTCCGCTGGAGAACATTCAAGACGTGCTCGGGACAGCTCGCCGGCCGTCACCAAGGTCATCTCTGTCAACGTGGCCGAGGACGTGACGCGGGATGCGGTCGACCGGCTCGGCTTCCTGTTCGGGGAGCACGACGAAGAGTGACGTTGGGGTAGGTGTGGGGGTACGGAAGGGTCGCCGGGCGGTTGGGCCGCGCTTCTGGCATGTCCCCGGAAACACAAAAGCCCAGGTCAGAGGGTGTCTGCCTGGGCCTTCGGTTTGCGCGCTCGGAGGGATTCGAACCCCCAACCTTCTGATCCGTAGTCAGATGCTCTATCCGTTGAGCTACGAGCGCTGGACAACGTCGAGTAACGATACATGGAGGGGGTGGGTGTAGGCCAATCGGCTCTTGGTGGGGGTGCTGCGGGGGCGCATCGGGGTGGTTCGTGGCCGGCGCGGGGCGGCGTGGGGCGGCCCGGGTGGTGGGGGCGCGGGGCTTGCCGAGGGCGGTGGGGAGGGTGGTGGCGCGGGTTTGTCGGGCGCTTGCTGGGCCGTTGTGCGGACGACGGGCGGGTTGGAGCGGTCGTTGCCTGGGGTAGGTCCGTCCTGGGGTGGGGCGGTGGTGGTCGTTGGGCGGTGGTGGTCGTTGGGCGGTGGTGGTCGTTGGGCG
>NZ_BAAAPH010000032.1:56890-74047 GCF_039531045.1 Kribbella hippodromi
GTGGTCGTTGGGCGGTGGTGGTCGTTGGGCGGTGGTGGTCGTTGGGCGGTGGTGGGTGAGGGCGGGGCTTGTACGGGTGGGTGCGGGTCGTGCGGGGTTTACCTCTTAACTGCACTGTTTGTGCCCGGGGTGCGGAGGGTGAAGGGGCGATCGGAGGGGTTCACGTCTGAAATGGCCGAAGGGCCGGGGCGGGGCGGCACCGTGGGCAGGGTGCGGACGGCACCGTGGGGGGGATGCGGACGGCGCCGTGGGGCGGGGCGGTGAGTGGGTGGTGTGGGGGGCGTCGGGGTGGGCCTTTGCGTGGTTAGGGTTTGGGTATGGGTAGTCGGTTGGTTCGGGGTGTGGCGGTGGGGTGTGGGGTGGCCGCTGTGGTGGGGGGTGGGGTTGGGTTTGCGGTGGGGGAGCCGGTGACGCCCGACGATGTTGTGGCGGCGCGGGTGTTGCCGGGCGATGTTTGTGCGCGGATCGGGGACGTGGCCGGGCTGTTGCCTAAGGCATCGGGTGGGGCGGTGACGATGGCGCAGGCCGGGAGTTCGACGGTGGTCTGCGAGGCGGGGAGCAGCCGGGCGAAGGTCAAGGCGTACACGTCGGCGAGTGTGAAGGTCAGCATCACGCCGTACGCGGGGCAGGACGCGGGGGCGGGGAATCCGCCGTTCACGCCGGCGCAGATGGCGAAGAAGGTGTACTCGCGGTCGCCGATGAAGGTGCTGCCGGATCGGCCGTACCCGACGAAGGTGGCGCGGACCGCGGTCGGGCTGGTGGGTGAGTCGTGGATCGTGCATGCGGTGGTGCAGCACGAGGACGTCGTCGTGGTGGTGGACTACACGGCCAGCCCGGTGGACGCGGACGTGGCTCAGAAGGCGGCCGTGGCGCTGGCGGACCGGGCGATCTGGGAGAGCAAGTGAACAACAGCATGCCGGAGATTCCTGGCTATCAGCTGGACCAGCGGTTGTTGCAGCATCCGCTGGCGGAGCTCTGGCACGGGCGTACGTTCACCGGGATGGAGGTCGTCGCGCTGGTACTCAGCGAGGCCGGCGCCGGTGACCCGACTGTTGTCGAGCGACTGTCCCGCGCGAGTCGCGACGCCGCGCTGGTGCCCGGGCAGCAGGAGACGCCATTGTGGGCGGCGAACTTCAACTCCGGCCGGCCGTACGCGATCACCCAGCTGGTTCCGGGGCAGACCGGTGCGGAGCGGCTGATCGACCCGCTGGACGGGATTCTCGGGAACGATGATCAGTCCCTGCAGGCGGTGCGGGAACAGCTCAGCCGGTACGGAGCGGTGGCGCCGAGCACGCAAAGCACACCGGACGCACAGAACATCCCCGCGTACGCCGATCGTCCACAGCCGACTGCACAACCTGAACTGCAGGCCCAGGGGCAACCGGGGGCGCAGCCGCAACCCCAGCCGGAGCACTCCCCCTCCAAGATTGAGATCGCCCGGCAGTACCGGCGCAAGATCGGCGCCTGGGTGTACGCCGTCGTCGCCCTCCTCGTGTTGATCGTGTTCAGCATCGCGTACTCCATCGGCACCGCGATCGGTGGTGCGGTCAAGGACGATCCGAACGAGGCCGGCCCCGCACCCGCCGTCAGTCCGGAGGCGCTCCCGACCAGCGTCCTGCTGCCCCCGATCGAGCGCGTCACCACCGCCCCGTACAAACAGCCGACAGGCGCAAAGGGCATCCTCGCCGCGGCGTACCCGGCCGGTGCCGACGTGCAGGTGATCACCAACGCCGAGCTGCCGTTCGCGCTCGGCTGGCCGCGGCCGCCGCAGGTGGATTTCCTCGGTGACTCGTCGCAGCTGATCCTGCGGCGGATCGTCACCAAGAGCGAATACCGGCCGGATGGCGTCGGTGGTGCGATCAAGGCGCAGGTCGCGCTGCATCCGTGCGTGACGCTGGCGCAGTGCCTGTCGGACCGGCCGACGTTCGACCAGGAGTGGACGAAGATCTACAAGACGACCGCGCCGGCGAAGGCGAAGGACGCCCGGACCTGGATCACCGAGGCGCCGCACGCACCGTACTCGGTGTCGATCACGCGGGCGTTCCAGAGCGGTGGTCAGTGGTGGCTGGTCGGCGCGACGGTGTCCGGCGAGTCGGCCACACCGGCGGAGATCCAGCGCGTCGTGAACGACATCTGGTGGCAGACCAGCTGACGTACCGAAAAATCTGCTGTCCCGGCCCGCGCATCGAGCGCGGGCCGTTCTCTTTTTCACAAGCGGCACCGGAAAGCGATTGTCGCGAAAACTTTGTGACCGGGTTCACGTCCAGGCGGTTCTCAGACCCCGGCCGGGTCGCGTACCGTAGTACCACTTGCACACTGGTATGTATCCACTGGAACGACTGGTATGCGACAGATCACACCGCCAGCCAGCTGCACCGCACCGCCGGAGACCCCGGCGGCCGGACGCCGTACCGCCTTTCAGCGTCGAGGGGCCGGACACGCCGCCGGACCCGGCAGCCGAGAGGGAATGAGCCGCGCATGACGACCATCGCCAATCCGACCCGCACCAAAGCCGACCACCGAGCCTCCGCGACCACTCCCGGCGACGCCACCGCCACAACCGACGCAACAGGCCGCAAGGAGTACGACCTGAGCAACGCCCCGACCCGGCACAGCGGACTGCTCGCCTGGGTGGCCGAGGTCGCCGCGCTGACCCAGCCGGACCGCATCCACTGGGTCGACGGCTCGGACGCCGAGTACGCGAAGCTCACCGACGAACTGATCGCCGCCGGCACGATGGTCCGGCTGAACGACGAGAAGAAGCCGAACTCGTTCTGGGTTCGCACCGATCCGTCCGACGTGGCGCGGGTCGAGCAGCGGACGTTCATCTGCTCGGTCGACGAGAAGGACGCGGGTCCGACCAACAACTGGGTCGAGCCGGCCGAGATGAAGGCGACGCTGACCGAGCTGTACCGCGGGTCGATGCGCGGCCGGACGCTGTACGTGGTGCCGTTCTGCATGGGCCCGTTGACGGCGGAGCAGCCGATGTTCGGCGTCGAGATCACCGATTCGGCGTACGTGGTCGCGTCGATGCGGATCATGGCGCGTACCGGCGCCGAGGTGCTTCGACGGATGGGTGACGACGCGAAGTACGTGCCCTGCCTGCACTCGGTCGGCGCACCGCTGCAGCCGGGGCAGGCGGATGTGCCGTGGCCGTGCAACGACGAGAAGTACATCGTGCAGTTCCCGGAGGAGCGGACGATCTGGTCGTACGGTTCCGGATACGGCGGCAACTCCCTTCTTGGCAAGAAGTGCTACTCGTTGCGGATCGCCAGCGCGATGGCCCGCGACGAAGGCTGGCTTGCCGAGCACATGCTGATCCTGAAGCTGATCTCGCCGGAAAAGCAGGTGCACTACGTCGCGGCCGCGTTCCCGAGCGCCTGCGGCAAGACCAACCTGGCGATGCTCGACCCGACCCTGGACGGCTGGCAGGTCGAGACGCTCGGCGACGACATCGCCTGGATGCGGTTCGGCAAGGACGGCCGGCTGTACGCGGTGAACCCGGAGTTCGGCCTGTTCGGGGTTGCCCCCGGCACCGGCTGGAAGACGAACCCGAACGCGATGCGGACGATCGAGAAGGGCAACTCGGTCTTCACCAACGTCGCGCTCACCGACGACGGCGACGTCTGGTGGGAGGGCTACTCGCCGACTCCCCCGGACCACCTGACCGACTGGAAGGGCCGGGAGTGGACGCCCGAGTCGGGTGAGCTGTCAAGCCATCCGAACAGCCGATTCTGCACGCCGATCATGCAGTGCCCGATCATCGCCGACGAGTACGACGACCCGAACGGCGTACCGATCTCCGCGATCATCTTCGGCGGCCGGCGCGCCACGACCGTACCGCTGGTGACCGAGTCGCGGGACTGGGCGCACGGTGTGTTCATGGGCGCGACGCTGTCCTCGGAGACCACCGCAGCCGCGGTCGGGCAGGTCGGTGTGGTCCGCCGCGACCCGATGGCGATGCTGCCGTTCCTCGGGTACGACGCGGGCAAGTACTTCGACCACTGGCTCACCGTCGGCAAGCAGCACGACGCGGCGCAGCTGCCGAAGATCTTCTACGTGAACTGGTTCCGCAAGGACGAGGCGGGCAAGTTCGTCTGGCCCGGGTTCGGCGAGAACAGCCGCGTACTGAAGTGGGTGATCGAGCGGATCGAGGGTCAGGCGGACGCGGTCGAGACGCCGATCGGCCGGGTGCCCGCGCCGGACGCGCTCGATGTCACCGGCCTCGACCTGACCGGCCAGGACCTGGCGATCGCGCTGGACGTCGACGCCGAGGAGTGGAAGGCCGAGATCCCACTGATCGAGGAGTGGTTCGAGAAGCTCGGTGACACCGTACCGACCGAGCTGAAGGTCGAGCTGGACAACCTCAAGGCCCGGTTGGGCTGACGAACTCCGGTCGTCGTTTCGGAAGCCGACGACCGGGCGGGAAGCGCGGCGCCCTGGTCCACCGACCGGGGCGCCGCGCTGCGTACCCAAGCCTGCTAGGACTCCAGCGCGGCGCGGACCGCGTCGTCGGTGACCGGGCCGAAGTCGCGATACGCCTGACCGACCGCGTTGAAATAGCGCGGCGTCCACGCGCACACCACCTCGTCCGCGACCCGCTCCAACCGCCGGCAGGTCTCCGCCGCACCCACCGGCACAGCGACGATCACGCGGGCAGGCTGCTGTTTTCGTACCGCTTCCACCGCCGCGCGCATCGTCGCGCCGGTCGCCAGCCCGTCGTCGACCAGGACGACCACCCGGCCGCGGACGTCGATCGGCGGGCGATCACCCCGGTACGCCTGTTCGCGCCGCCGCAACTCACGGACCTCCTCCACGCGTACTTCCTCGAGTACGTCCGGGTCGACGTGCTCCGCGATCGACTCGTTGCGTACGACCTGCAGCGCGTCGCCGACGCCCGCGACCGCGCCCATCGCCAGCTCCGGCTGACCCGGCAGACCGAGCTTGCGGACGATCAGCACGTCGAGCTCGGCGCCCAAGGCGTCCGCCACCGGGGCCGCGACCGGAACCCCGCCGCGCGCGAGCCCGAGGACCAGCACGGATCCGGGTACCCGGCCGAGCTCCGTGGCCAGAACCCGCCCGGCCGCCACCCGATCCGGGTACGGCCTCCTCATCGCCCCATCATCCAACGTACGTTGGCCGGATGCGACCGTCGGCAACCGGATCGATGGCGCAGGACCTTGGAGCGCACGATGAAGATCGGTGTGATGCTGCCGCTCGGTGCCGGGGACGGTGCCGATGGAGGTATGCCGGGATGGAAGGACATTCGGGCGGTCGCGGAGGCGGCCGAGCGGAGCGGGCTGGACTCGGTGTGGCTCGCGGACCATTTCCTGTACCGCGACCCGGCCGGGCAGACGTACGGCATGCACGACAGCTGGACATTGCTCAGCGCGCTCGCCGCGGTCACCAGCCGGGTGGAGCTCGGGAACATGGTGCTTTGCGCGTCGTTCCGCGATCCGGGGCTGACCGCGAAGATGGCGGCGACGCTGGATGAGGTGTCCGGCGGGCGGCTGACTCTGGGTGTCGGTGCGGGGTGGCACGATCCCGAGTACGAGACGTTCGGGCTGCCGACCGATCATCGCGTCGGACGGTTCGCGGAATGGCTGGAGATCGTGGCGCGGCTCGTACGCGGCGAGACGGTGACGTACGAGGGGACCTATTACACGGTCCGGGACGCGAACCTCGATCCGGCGCCGCCGCATCGCATCCCGATCCTGGTGGCGGGGAAGCGGCCGCGGATGATGCAGCTCACCGCGGAGTGGGCCGACAGCTGGAACACCGCCTGGTACGGCGCGCCGACTGTCACCGTCGAGGAACGGCTGGAGACGCTGCGGCAGGCGGTCGAGACCGCGGGCAAACCGGCCGGCTCAGTAGCCGCCACTGTCGGCATCATCGTCCGCGATCCCGACCAGCCGGTGCACGATCCGAGCGGCCAGTCGATCCCGGTCCAGGAGCTGCCCGCGGCAGTCGCCGGATACCAGAACCTCGGCGTCGAGCACCTGATCATCTCGCCCGAACCGATGACCCCAAGAACAGTCGAACTGATCGCCAAGGCAAAGCGGTAGGACTGCGGCAGCTCGACAGTACGTATAGGTCCACTGCCCGCGTCCGCACGCCGGCGTGCGGTTGGATGAGGGGCGCAGTGGGCGCATACGTACTGTCGAGCTGCAGAACCCAACCCCAGCCAGGCGATGGGGGCGGCCCCGGTCCGCGGATTCGCGGACGCAGGGGCCTCAGAGCGGAGGCGGCGGGATTTGAACCCGCGAGAGGGGATTACCCTCAACCCGCTTAGCAGGCGGGCGCCATCGACCGGACTAGGCGACGCCTCCTCCGACGGTCCCCGGCAAGGCGGACACGACGACGGCCAAGGTTAACCGCTCGAACGTGGGATTGCCAAAATGGGAATCCCATTTCGGCCGCGAGTCCGGCGCCTGCGGCGCCGGGTGGGGGAAGATGGCCGGGCAGGCCACTCGGGGTCGGGGCCGGGGCGCATAGCAGGTAGTCGCGCTTGGGGGCGGGCGGCACGCTGGGTGGTGGGGGTGGGACTTTCGGTGTGTCGGCCGGTGGCTGTGTACGCTGGCGGGCATCGACGGGGGTCGGCAGCATCATGACAACCATCTGGCTGTTGTGGGCGTCTGAAGTACCGTTGGCCGCTGCGTGGTGGCCGACGCAGGGGTCGTCACGTCGTCGATCAGGGAAACGGAGCCCATGTCGCGGAGTACTCGCGCAGCCGGTCGGAGGGCGGCGCCTCGAGCCGGCCGGTCCCGAGCACGGTCGCACCGGGCCCGGACCGCTTCGAAGGCGATCGGCCTGACGCTGATCAGTGCCCTGATCCCCGGCTCCGGACTGCTGATGGGCGGCCGGAAGAAGCTCGGTGCGTTCGTCCTGACGATCAGCATCGGCCTCATCCTGATCGGTGGTTTCGTCGCCCTCACCCAGCGCGACTCGGTGCTGGCGCTCGCGGTGTCACCACGGCAGCTGCTGATCGCGACCGGCGCGGTGCTCGTACTCGGCGCCTGCTGGATCTGGGTGGTGGTCGCTTCGCACAAGCTGCTCCGCCCGGTGAGCATGACGTACACGAGCCGGCTGGCCGGTTCGATGTTCGTCGGGTTGCTGTGTTTCGCGATCGCCCTCCCGACCACCGTCGCCGCGCAGACCGTGATGGCCCAGCGCGACCTGATCGGTGGCGTGTTCCAGTCCGAGAGCAACTCGAAGTCGGCGACCCGGCCGAAGGTGAACAAGGCGGACCCGTGGGCGAAGATCCCGCGGCTGAACATCCTGCTGCTCGGCGCCGACGACGGCGTCGGCCGGACCGGCGTCCGGACCGACACCGTGATGGTGGCGAGCATCGACACCAAGACCGGTGACACCGCGCTGATCTCACTCAGCCGGAACTGGATGCGGATGCCGTTCCCGGCCGATTCACCACTACACAAGGTGTACCCGGACGGGTACTGGGATCCGAGCCTGGGCAACGTCGAGCAGCCGGAGTTCTACCTGGACTCGATGTACGACAACGTCCCGAAGGCGCACCCGGGCATCCTCGGCCCGACCGACAACATGGGCGCGGACGTGGTCAAGCTGGCCGCGAGCGCGGCGCTCGGCCTGGACATCGACTACTACATGCAGGTCAACCTGGCCGGCTTCAAGGAGATCATCGACGCGGTCGACGGGATCACCGTGAACGTGAACTACAAGGTCCCGATCGGCGGCGACTACGGCCAGGGCCCCGGCACCAATGGGCACAAGCTGCCGAGCAGCTACATCACCCCGGGCCCCAACCAGAAGCTCGACGGGTACCACGCGCTGTGGTTCGCCCGCGGCCGGTACGGGCTGAGTGACCCGTCCCGCCAGGAACGCCAGCGCTGCACGATCCACGCGCTGGTCAACAGCGTGAACCCGGCGACGCTGATCACCAAGTACAAGCAGATCGCGGCGGCCAGCCAGGAGATGCTGCGCACCGACATTCCCGAGGACATCCTGGGCCCGTTCCTCCAGCTCGGCCTGAAGGTGAAGAACGCCAAGGTCACCAACATCGACCTGAACAAGAACAAGAACTTCCCGACCGGCAAGAACCCGGACTACCCGGCGATGCGGGAGATCATCCAGAAGGCGATCGCGCCGAAGCCGGCCGCGCAGACGCCGCCGGCCGGCCAGCCGACCCGGAAGCCGAGCACCGGCACCAGCAAGAAGCCGACGCCGCCGAAGACCACCCCCACCCCGGGCGCCGCGCAGAACCTCAACGACGCCTGCGCCTACAACCCGAACGAGACCGGCACCGGAAACTGAGCTCCGCGGGTGTCCAGGACACCCGTTGAGACAGGGCTGGCCGGTTGAACCCTTCGCGGTGAAGGATTGGCTCAAAATGAAAATGAGTCACATCTGGGGGTGACCGGGGATGCGTTCGTTGGTTGTCATGGTCGGGGTGGGTGTACTCGCGTTGGCGGGCTGCAGCAACGGTCCGAAAGGTGATGACGCGGCGGCGGCCGGTGGGGGTACGCCGACGAGTGCACCGCCTTCGAGTACGCCGTCTTCGAGTACGCCGTCTTCGAGTGCCGCGTCGACGCCGACACCGGTCGTGAAGCCGACGCCCGCGCTCTCGGTGCCGATGTACCAGCGCGCGCTGACGAACGTCGAGAAGGTCCTCAAACCGTCCGTCGGGCGGGTGATGAACGCACAGACCGTCGCGGCCTTTGACGCGGCCCGCGCCTCGCTCGGTACGGCGATCCTGCTCGAGCGCGACGAGCTGTCGAAGATCACGCCGCCGTCCGGACTGGTGGTCGCGCATCCGGCCGTACTCGATGCCTTCGACGCGTACGCGGACAGCGTGCACACGAACCTGGGCAAGGTCGGTTCGACCCGGAACGGTTGCGGGGCACCGAAATCACCTGACGTCCGGTTGTACGAGGCGAAGGACGGCGTTCGGACCGCGTACGCGACGCTGGCGCAGGCTGTGCAGAAGGCGATCGGCAAGGGCGTGAAGTACGGGACGGTGTCGGTGCCCGCGAAGCCTGCCGCGCCGGCTGTGATCGGTGGGCGGGGTGAGAACGGGGACGTGTTCCAGCGGTCCGGGTCGCGCGGTGCGAGCTCGCTGCAGATCACCAACGCCGGGTCGGACGCGGTGATCGTCGTCACCAACAGCGTGCCGAAGAAACCGCAGGCGTCGATCTATGTCCGCGGCAACAAGACCGTCACACTGAACGGGATTCGCGGCGATTACTACGTGTACTTCAAGTCCGGTTCGAACTGGGACGACAAGACACATCAGTTCACCGAGAGCTGCTCGTACTCGAAGTTCGACAAGAAGCTGGACGGGTCGTACAACTGGCGGATCAGCCTGACCAAGACGCTCTTCGGGAACGCGACCACGTCCAGTACCGACGCCTTCTGAGCCGTCGCCCCCGGGCGGATGAGATCCTGGGACGATGCGGACGACGTACCGGATGCGGGCAGGACGATTCCTCGGAATCCTGGCCGCCGGGCTGATCATTCTCGGCGTGGCGGCACTGCTCTGGGCGTTCGGCCTGCCCGGCGTCGCGGTGTCGGTCTTCGTCACCCTCGGCGGCCTGATCGCCCTCGCCGGCCTGTGGATCCTGGCCCGCCCGCCGAAGGTCGCGCGACTGCGGGAGAACGACATCGAGGTACGCGGCCTGCGTACACCGTGGACCGACATCACCGAAGTCGGCCGAGTCCAAACCACCCACGGCGAGGCAATCGTCCTCCGTACCAAGCAGGCAGGCCAACCGATCCTGCTCCCGATCTCGTGGCTCGCGCCCAAACAGGTCCCCGAACTGGAAACCACCCTGAGGGACCACCTCAACACAGCCCACGGCTACACGATCTGGGACGGCACTGCGCCGGAGGAGTGAGGGCGTACGACCCCACGCGCCCACTACGCGGCTCCTTCGTCGCCGTGCTCCGCAGTCGCTCCCACCCACCCCGCGCTGTCGCGCGATGCGGCCGCTGCTGCCGCAGCAGGCACCCGTCATCACGCCGCCACGCACCGCCCGAGCCAACCCACCGACGCCCGGCGGGACTGTTCGCCGACGGACGACTGGTGAAGGTGGAAGACGTGGTGAGGATGTACGACCCCACGGGCCCCGCGCTGTCGCGCGATACGGCGGCTGCCGCCGCAGCAACCACGACGCCGCCCCGCACTACCCGAACCGACCCACCTACACCCGGCGCGACTGTTCGCCGACTGGTGAAGGTGAAGAGGTGGCGAGGGCGTACCACTCTACGATTATCCCAGCTGTGACTTATATAAGTGAGTACTGGTATAATGTGGTCTCGTGCACGCGTTCGATGTCCTTGGCGACCCCGTGCGCCGGCGCATTCTGGAGCTGCTCGCCGACGGTGAACTGACTTCTGGTGAGGTCACGGACGTGATTCGGGTCCAGTTCGCACTGTCGCAACAGGCTGGCTCCCAGCATCTGCGCGTTCTGCGCGAGAGCTGGTTCGCGTCGGTCCGGGCTGAGGGGGCTCGCCGGTTCTACGCCGTCGAGGCCGGGCCGCTGAGCGAGGTTGACGCGTGGCTGGGCCGGTTTCGCAGGTTCTGGGACCAGCGGCTCGACGCACTGGAGACTGAGCTCGCCCGGGGCAGGCGTGCTACCCGGAAGCCCGCCGACGACGAGCCCGGCCAGCCGCCCAGGCGCGGCGAAGAAGCGTAGGCACGAGGAATTCCCTACCGGACGGAGCATGACGATGAAGGATGTACTCGACGAGCTGGCCGCCGCCCGCCGGAGGATGGGCACGGCGACCCTGCCCGCCGGTGAGGCCTACACCATGGAGCTGAGGCGTCGCTACGACGCGCACCTCGAAGACGTGTGGGACGCCATCACCAGCCCCGAGCGACTGAGCCGCTGGATGAAGCCGGTCACCGGCGACCTGCGCCTCGGCGGTGCATTCGAGCTGGACGGCGGCGAGCACGGCGAGATCCTTCGTTGCGAGCCGCCGCGCCTGCTGCGGGTGTCCTGGATGTTCGGGCCTGAGGCCGACGAGTGGCCAGGCACGAGCGAGGTCGAGGTGCGCCTGTCTCCCGGCTCGACCGGGCACACCGAGTTCGAGCTGGTCCACGCTGCGGCCGTCGGAGAGCCCATGTTTCCCACCTACGGCCCCGGTGCCGGCGGGGTCGGCTGGGACCTGCATCTCCTCACCCTCGCCAGGTTCCTGGGCGACGGCGAGGTTCTTGATCACGAGGAGTTCCGGGCATCGCCCGCCGGACACGAGTTCACCCGGCGCAGCGCCGCCGCCTGGGGCGAGGCCCACCTGGCCGGCGGCGGCGAACCGGACCACGTCGCGGCCGCGGTCGAGGCCACTACCGCGTTCTACGCGCGATGAAGTACACCACCTCGATCGAGATCGCGCTGCCTCGCGACGACGTGCTGCGGCTGATCGCCGACCCCGCGGAGATGCCGAAGTGGCTGCGGGGCCTGGTGCTGCACGAGCCGGTGAACGGGGCACACGGCCAGGTCGGCACCACCTCGCGCGTTGTGTTCCAGCTGGGCAAGCAGCGGATGGAGGCCACCGAGACCATCACGCGCCTGGAGCCCGCCGACCTGCACGCAGTGCCCAGCTCGGTCGTCGTGCACTACGAACGCGAGATTGCCGCCGATGGCATGTGGCAGGCCCAGCGCGACCGGCTGTTCGAGGCCGGTCCGGACGCGACGCTGTGGGAGAGCGAGAGCGAGTTCCGGTTCGACGGATTGCTGATGCGGCTGGTGGGGCTTCTGTGGCCCGGCTCCTTTCGCAAGCAGTCGCGACAGCACATGCAGGACTTCAAGGCATTCGCCGAACACGGGACGGACGTCCGCCAAGCGACGAACTGATCTGTCGCAGCCAGCAACGACAATCGCCAACGCACGGCTCGGCGCGGCTCGGCGCGACCGAGTGGCCGCGCGCCTTCACGTCCAGGCAGCCGATCGGCGCGAGGTCGGTCGGCTGCCTGGACCAGCGGATCGTCGCCCCCCGACGACATCTGCCGACCCTGTCGTACAACCCCAGCCCTACAACAGAAACCAATAGTTGACCGTCGGGCCCTGGGCGGCCAGGCCTCCGCCGAGGGAGTCGTATAAGCGGCGTGCAGCCGTGTTCTCGGCGCCGGTGGTGAGGAACATCTTCGTGGCGCCGGCGGCGCGGCCGCTGTTGATGAACGTGCTGATGAGGGCTCGCGCGATGCCCTTCCGGCGAAACCGTTCGGCGACTGCCAGCTGGTGAAGGTAGAGCATCGACGAACCGTCGGGGCGCGGCAGGTGATAGCCCCAGCACCAGCCGACGGTCTCCTCGGTGGAGACTGCGACAAAAGTCAACGCGCCAGGGGTTTCCAGGTACTCCGGCGCGGCGTCCGCATTCAGAAAGGTGCGGACGGCTCGCTTCAGCAGGTCTGCGTCGGGGGTGACTATTTCAGGCACGGGGTTTGGTCCAGAGGATTGAGTAGCGGAGGAGTAGGTGGCGGTGGTACGTGGAGTTGGGGAGTACTTCCGTGGCCACGGTTTTCATTGTGGGGAAGGTTTCCGGGGGTGGCCAGACGGTGGGTGATGGGTGTTCCCAACGACCTTTGACGGCGCGGTGGGCGGTGCTTACGGCGGCTGCGGTGAGGGCATAGGGGAGGTCGCGGGGCATCGTCGTGCGCGCGAGGCCGACGACTGCCAGGACCCCGCCGGGGCGTACTAGATCGCGCATCCGGCGCAGGCCGGCGCGGGCGTCGACGTGGTGCAAGGTGGCGACGGAAGCAACCACATCGAATGATTCCGGCGCGAGCGGATGATCCAGGAAATCGCCATGGATGTACTCGATCCCGTCCCGATAGCCGCGCGCGAGTTCCAGGCTCGGCGTATCCAGGTCGATCCCGACGACCTCAGGTACGGCAGCATGCAGTGATCGGGCCAGCATGCCTTCGCCGCAACCGATGTCCAATGCGCGCCGAGCACCGTTCGGAATCGCGTTCAGGATTCGCGGATGATAATGGATGTTGTGGTTCCACCGCTGTTTCACCGGCCTATTGTTTCATCGGGCTATTTCCGGCCCAGCGCGGCGTCAATGACCGCAAGCAGAACGTCATCGTCATCGGACCGCCAGGTGTGCAATTCGGCACAAATCCACTGATCGGGTTCAGCCGGTACGACGCAGCCGAACAACCGTACTTTCCCCGCGGCCGCCGCTTCGCGCGCAATCGCGGTCGGCAAACCGTACAGAATCGGAATGCCACGTTCCCCACAGGTCGGGCACGCCGGTGCGACCACATTCGCCATACGCCCCAAGGTACGCGATCTGATCGGCCGCGCCCCGTGCACCTTCGGCGATTGGTGCGACGGGAACGCGGCCGTGTTCTTGAAGTAGCTCCGCAGTGCCGGCCAGTGAGGTGTGGTCAGAACTGCGCAGCCGCCTAGTTGGCCTCTTTCGTGGCCCAGTAATGCCATTGCGGGGAAGCAACTGGGGAGCGGGTCAGCCCGTCCGGCCAGGTAGCCGGCAGGTCGTGACTCCGCGCCGCGTAGAGGATCACCTCCGATGCGGAACGGTCGCCGCGAACGGCGACGCGGGCTGCGGTCTCGGCGCGCATGTCGGCGAGGTAGTGGATGGCCGGCAGGAACTCCGCGCTCAGCCGCGGACTGAGCCGGCCGACCGGGTCGTCGTCCAGCCGGATCTCGACCACGATCCGGTGCCGGTCCTGGATGCCGTCCTCTTCCTCGATCGCATGCATGGTCGCGTACGCCCAGCACTCGCCTTCGGTACGGAAGAACGGTGCCAGCACGTCCGGATGCACCTCACTGCCCGGCACCACGATGCCGCTGCCGGGCGGAAGCAGGTGATAGCTGCCTGGCGGGGGCAGGTTCACCGGTACGAGCATGTGCGGCTGCCCGAGCGCGACCGCCACGCTGGCGTGGAACTCGGTGCCCTGGGTGCCCTTGTGGTCCCAGTCCGCCGGCTCCCACTCACTGACCCACAAGTGGCACGGCACCCGCGGTTGCAGGCCCTGCGCCACCAACTCCGACAGCACCGGGTGGTACCGGTGCGCGTCGTCCCGCGGCAGGTAGCCGACCACCCTTCCCTGCACCCGGACGGCGACCGACCGGGGATCGAAACGGTTGTGCGATTCCGGGACGAGGTCCGCCTCGGTGTCCAGATCTGCGCCACGCGCCGGGATGGGGTCCGGGAACAGGCTTCGGATCGCCTGCTCGTGCGGGGCCTCCCGCACGACCTCCTGACCACACCACAGGGCGTCACCCCACAGACTGAACGGAATCAGTTCCATCTGTGCCCTCCAGTCTCACTGACCGCTTTACCCGGCTCATCCGATCCAGGGGCCTGGTCGTTACACCGAGTGAGCGTATGAAAACTAGACTGCCCAGTGAAGAGCCCTTTCACGCCTGGTGCAAGAGTCTGATACGCAACATTGTCCGCTCGTCCGGACTGTGGACGTGGATCGTCTTGTGCAGCGAGCGAATCGGGGAAAATCGTGCAAATGCACGGGAAGGAAGGCCATGCAGGGCAGTAGTTCAGTCGCTCGATCGACCGCCGATGCCATTGTCGACGCGGGTCTGATCGAGGCGGCGGTCCAGCGATTGGACGGCGTCGCTGTCCGTACGCCACTGCAGCGCAACCTCCGGCTGTCCGAGCGCACCGGCGCGGAAGTCTGGCTGAAACGCGAGGACCTGCAGATCGGCCGCTCGTACAAGTTGCGCGGCGCGTACAACCTGATCGCACAACTCTCCGAAGCGGCGAAGGCGGCCGGTGTGGTCTGCGCGAGTGCCGGCAACCACGGGCAGGGGCTGGCGTATTCGTGCCACATTCTCGGCGTACAGGGCAAGGTGTACGTCCCGCGGACCACTCCGCGGCAGAAGCGCGATCGGATCGCGGCGCTCGGTGGTAAGCAGATCCAGGTGATCGTCACCGGCGACACGTACGACGACGCGGCCGCCGCGGCGCTGACCGAAGGTGCCGCGACCGGCGCGACGATGGTGCCGGCGTTCGATGATCCGCGCACTGTTGCCGGGCAGGGAACCGTCGCGGTCGAGTTGGTGGAGCAGCTCGGACAGGCGCCCGATGTACTGGTGGTGCCGGTTGGCGGTGGTGGGCTGGTTGCCGGGGTCGCGACGTGGATCAGGGAGCGGCATCCGGGCGTACGCATCGTGGGGGTCGAGCCGGGCGGGGCGGCGAGCATGGCGGCGGCGCTGGCCGCTGGTGAGCCGGTGACGCTGCCGCAGCTGGACAGTTTCGTCGACGGCGCCGCGGTGCGACGGGTTGGCGCGGTGACGTTGCCGTTGGTCTCGCAGGCCGGGGTCGAGTTGATGTCCGTACCGGAAGGGCTGGTGTGCTCCGAAATGCTGGAGCTCTACCAGACCGATGGGCTGATCGCTGAGCCCGCAGGCGCTTTGTCGACAAGTGCCTTGGGCAATGGTCTTGTCGTACGTCCAGGGGAGACGGTCGTTTGCCTGTTGTCAGGCGGGAACAACGACGTCAGCCGGTACGGGGAGATTCTCGAACGTTCCCTGGTGTACGAAGGGCTGAAGCACTACTTCCTGGTGACGTTTCCGCAGGAGCCGGGCGCGCTTCGTACGTTCCTGGACGGGGTGCTCGGGCCGGATGATGACATCACGTTGTTCGAGTACGTGAAACGGAACAACCGGGAGACCGGGGTCGCGCTGGTAGGCGTGGAGATCTCCAGCCGGGACGACTTGCCAGGCCTACTCGCCCGGATGCAGGCCGCCCCACTGGACATCGAACCCATCAACCCCAACTCCCCCGAATTCCGCTACCTGATCTAAACCCCCAACCACTCAGCGCTCAGACGACCCACGGCGCGGCCCAGACGCGGCCCAGACGCGGCACGGCACGGCGCGGCGCGGCACGGCGCGGCACGGCGCGGCACGGCGCGGCACGGCGCGGTCAAGCCCCGCAGACCGACGCCCCGGGCTCAGCACCAGTTGTCCCGGCCTGCTTGCAGGAGGAGCGATGCCCCCTCAACTGGAGGGCCGACCCCTGAGATGGAGGGTTGCCCCCTGAAAATACGAGGGGTCAACCCTCCATCTGAGGGGGCAACCCCAGCATGCTCGCCGTGCTCCGCGTGGATTGCGGGGGTTGCTCACCCATCCCCGTTTCAGCGCCGGGTTACCGCTTGATGCCCGGGCGGTGGGGCGCCGGTTGACGCCCGAGCGCCGGGTTACCGCTTGACGCCCGGGCGGCGGGGTGCCGGTTGACGCCCGGGCGGCGGGGTGCCGGTTGGTGCTCGGGTGGTGGGCGTCAGTGCCGGGAGTGCTTCGGGTGTCGTGGGTCGTGTGGGTGGGTGCCGTCGTCCCAGTCAGGGGCGACCGGCTGCTCGTCCGTCGCACCAGCCATCGGCTCCGCGGACCCGTCCATCGGTCGAACGAACTCGTCACGCTGGCTGGCGTCCACCGGCTCCGACGCATGCCGCCCGGTCACACCCTGCTCGTCAGCCGCCGGCTGACCGTCGGCCGCCGTCTGTGCAGTAGTTGGCGTCGGCTGACCCGGCATCGGACGACCATCCGACGGCGAACCGGCATCCATCGGCTGCCCGGTCATCGGGCGATCGGCTGTCGGTTGCGCGGTGGGGCCGTCGGGGTGGGTGTTGTCGGGCCAGAGGTTTTGGGCGTTGGTGTGGTGTTCGGCGGCTTCGGTTCGGGCTTGTTCGGCGGCTTGGTGGCGTTCGGCCGCGCCGGCGTTGAGGCGGCGGGCCTCGGCTGCCTTCTCGTCGGCGATCGCCTGCGCCTTGCGGGCCCGGGCGTCTACCTCGTCCGCGGTCGCCTGCTGCTTTTCAGCCTGAGCCGCACTGGCCCGCGCTTGCTGTTCGTGCTCGTACGCCTGCTGCCGGTCATGCTCCGCCCGGCGCCGCGAACCGCGCGACACCGCCCCGGCGATCAGCGCGACCAGGATCACCAGCACGGCAACCGCGACCACGATCCAGACAATGGTCATTGCGTTCATCGGTCCTCCTCGACTCGACGACCAGAACGCACCGGTACCCGCACCCGCGACGCCCTAACACCCACCCAAACCCCGGATCCGGCTCCACGCCCTACGACCCTCCCAAATCCGCTACCCAACCCCATCCCAGCCGCCCCAACCGGTTTGGGGCGGCGAAGATGCGGCGGGTTCAGGGGGTGATTGCAACACCTGTCGGTTGAAGGGGTGTTGTGATGG
>NZ_BAAAPH010000033.1:0-70475 GCF_039531045.1 Kribbella hippodromi
TACCAACACCCAACCCCATCAGCCGCTTGACGAAACCCATAGGGACACCCCCCCGGGTGCAGGAGCGAGCTGTGCCTCCACACCCGCCAAGGACGATCGCGGGTACGCGCGGGTGCGCGCGACGAGGGCTCGAGCACGGCGGCCGCCGGTGCACTTGGCGAACGCTCGAGCGCGAGCGTGGCTAGTGCGCTGCGGGTGCTCGGGCAGGTGCGAGCTGGCGGGTAGGGCAGACGGTCGGACAGGTGCGAGCCGCCGGATCGAGCAGACGGTCGGCCAGGCCGACGAGGCAGACGCGAGCCACCGGATCAAACCGACCGTCGAGCAGACGGGCGGGGCAGGTGCGAACCGCCGGATCGGGCCGACGGACGAGGAGGCCGACGGGCAGACGCGAACCACCGGACCGAGCAGACAAACGAGCACGCCGACAGGGCAGACACGAGCCACCGGATCGAGCCGACAGACGGGCAGGCCGGTGGAGCAGGCGCGAGCCGCCGGGTGGGGCAGACGGTCGGGCAGGCGGGTGGGCAGACGGTTGGGGCAGATGGGTGGGGCGTGTACCGCGAGTTTGGTGGGGGTGGCGGAAAGGGCGGGTTGGGTGGGGAGGTGGGTGGGTTAATGCGTGGGTTTGGGTACGGGTGGAGGGTGATGGTGGTGGATCCGCAACCCGACTGCTTTTGGTTTCAGTGGGTTGGTGTTGGTTCGGGTACTGGTTGGAGGGCGATGGTTGTTGACTGGATGATCGTTGCATTGGTGCGGATCCAGGTGGAGAGGACTACTTGGAGGTCTTCGAGGTCGCGTTCTTCGAGGATTACGCCGGGGACGGGGGTGGTGGCGCCGAGCTCGGCTAGGACTGGGCGGAGGTGGTGATCGGCCAGGAGTTTGTGGCTGGGGGCGGCGGAGACGGTTACCGGGATCACGACGGAGCCAGCCAGCGCTTGTGGGCGGAGGATGTCGAGGAAGCTCTTCACCAGGCCCGTGTAGCTGCCTTTGTAGACCGGTGTCGCGATCACGATCACCGACGCGGACGACACCAGATCGACGGCGTTCTCCAGCGCGGCCCGTTCAGCGTCGGCGGCCTGGTCGCCCTGGAAGATCGCCGGCGCGAACGTGACCAGGTCGATCAGCTCGTCGATCCGGTAGGGCGTACCGAGCTCGGAGGCGAGCAGCTCCGCCACGGACGCGGCCGCGGCGGCTGTCCGCGAACCCGGCCGGGGGTTGCCGACCACGGTGACCACCGACTGCGGCCAGACCGGTGGCTCCGGTACGACCTGCGACTCGAACGCGACTGACGGCATCTGACCCAACTCCTGAGGCATCGGTTGTGATCCCTCGAGCGTAGTGAAAGTCGAGCCTCTCACTTGACTTTCTCAGATGGCGAACGTCTGGCCCTGAGCTTGACAACCACGAACCAAGCCACCGCCGCCACCGCACCGACGATCACGACCTTCTGGAACACGCCGACCGACGACTCCACCACGTGCCACCGCTCGCCCAGCTGGTACCCGGCGAGAATGAGCAACGAGTTCCACACCAGACTCCCCAGTGCGGTCAGCGGCAGGAACACCGCGACTCGCATCCGCTCCACCCCGGCCGGAACCGAGATCAAGCTGCGGACCACCGGAACCAGCCGCCCGATCAGCACCGCCTTCGAACCATGCCGGACGAACCACTCCTCCGCCTTGTCCACATCCCGCACCTTGACCAGCGGCAGTTTCGAAGCCAGCGCCCTGGTCCGATCCCGCCCGAGCACCGCACCCACCCCGTACAAAGCGAGCGCCCCGACAACCGAACCGAGCGTGGTGAAGAGGATCGCATTGAACAGCCCGAAATCACCCCGGCTGGCGGCGAACCCCGCCAGCGGCAGGATCACCTCGCTCGGCAGTGGTGGAAACAGATTCTCCAGCGCGACCGCGAGCCCGGCGCCGGCCGGGCCGAGTCGCTCCATCAAATCGATCGCCCACCCGGCCACTCCACCGGTCGGCTCCGCGGTCGTTGCCTGCAGCGTGGTCATCAGCACCTGACTCGTCGTCGTCACCATGCGTAAGAAACTAGAGAGCTGGCTCCCGACAAACACTGGAGCCAGCCCACCGGTCTCACCTCTGGCCATCCACCGTACCGACCGGGGGAAAACCCCCGGTTGTGCGAGCCTGTGCGCACCACACGTCTCCCCGAAGGAGTCTCCATGACCGTCGAGCACGCGCCGCGGATCAGTACGCACCCGACCCGCGAGGACCTCGGCCGCGCCGCCGCCACGGCCGCCGCCGCCGAACTTCTCGAGGCGATCGCCGCCCGCGGACAGGCCCGCGTCATGCTGGCCGCGGCCCCCAGCCAGGCCGCGACCCTAGCCGCACTCGCCGGTGCGGCGGAGATCGATTGGAGCCGGATCGAGTTCTTCCACATGGACGAGTACGTCGGCCTGCCCGCGGACGCCCCGCAAGGTTTCCGGAACTGGCTGCACCGGAGCTTCCTGAACAAGGTGCCGCAGGCAACTTTTCACCCGCTCGCGCCGGAGGACGGCCCCGAGCACTACGCGGAGCTGATGGGCACCGAGCCCTTTGACCTTGTCCTGTTCGGCCTCGGCGTCAACGGCCACCTGGCGTTCAACGACCCGCCGGCCGACTTCGCCGACCCACAGGCCACGAGGATCGTCGCGCTCGACGACACCAGCCGCCGTCAGCAAGTCGACGAAGGCAACTTCGCAGCCCTGGACGACGTACCGACGCACGCGATCACCGTCACGATCCCCCGCCTGCTGAACGCCCACGCACTGATCGGTTCGGTCCCCGGCGCGGTCAAGCTGCAGGCCGTACGCGACACCCTCAACCAACCGATCGGCCCCAATCACCCCGGGACGGCACTGCGCACCCACCCCAACGTCCAGCTCTTCCTGGACACCGAGTCGACACCCTGATCACCCCACGCCGAGATCACCCCACCCCGAGGTGCAGCCCACCGGACGCGTCGATGACCTGACCGGTGATCCATCGCGCCCCGGGCGAGGCGAGGAACGCAACCACCTCGGCGACATCCTCGCCACTGCCCAGCCGGCCGAGAGCGGTCTGGCCGACGATCAGCTCGGTCAGCCCGGGCGCTTCGAAGACCGCGCCGTTCGCCTCGGTCCGGGTCGCGCCCGGGGCGACGGCGTTCACCGTGATGCCCCGCCGCCCGAGCTCCTGCGCGAGCGTACGCGTCATCGTCTCGACCGCGCCTTTGGTCATCGCGAACGAGGTCTGTCCCGGATTGGCCATCCGCGTCGCGACCGACGACAGCGAGACGATCCGCGCGCCGTCGGCCAGCACCGGCAGCAACCGCTGGATCAGGAAGTACGGCGCCCGTACGTTCACCGCCATCAACCGGTCGAACCCGGCTTCCGTGTCCGCACCGATCGGTCCGTTCGGCGGCGCGGCGGCGTTGTTCACCAGTACGCCCAGCGATCGCCCCGCCAAACCAACGCTCAGCTGCCGAAGCACCTCGTCGGCATCACCTGGTACGCCGAGCTCCGCGCCGAGGACGAACCCGCGCCCGCCGATCCGCTCCAGCGTCTCCTCGGCCCCGGCCTTGTCCCGGTTGTAATGCACCGCGATCTCGGCACCGGCTGCCGCCAGCCGCTCCGCGATCGCCCGCCCGATCCCCCGCGAGGCCCCGGTCACCAACGCCACTTGGCCATTCATGTTAGAAACTATCATGATGTTAGTATCTACCACATGAACCTGAGGGACCGCCAGCGCGCGGACACCCGGCAACGCGTCCAGCGCCAGGCGCTCCGCCTGTTCGCGGACCGCGGGTACGACGCGACCACGGTGAACGACGTCGCCGAGGCGGCCGGCGTCTCCGCGATGACGGTCTACCGGAACTTCCCCACCAAGGAAGATCTGGTGCTGTACGACGACTTCGACCACCTGGCCGCGGCGACGATCACCGAACTGCCCGCGACCGGTTCACTCGCCGACCGCATCGGCCGCACCGTGCTCGCCACCCTCGAATTGGCGGTGACCAACGACCACGACCTGCTCCGCACCCGGTTGCAACTGATGATCTCGACGCCCGCGCTGCAGGCCCGGCACCTGGACAGTCAGTTCCGCCTGCAAGAGGTGTTCGTGACCGCGATCTGCGCCGACGATCCGACCCTCGAGTACGCCGCCCGGGCCGCCGCGAGCGCATGCCTCGGCGTGGCGCACACCGCCTTGCTCCGCTGGGCCTCCGACGACAGCGATCCGGACTTGCCGAGCCTGTTCCGCGAGGCCTTCAGCGCCGCCTTCGGACACACTCCCTAGAGCGGCCGGACCGGGTTATATTCCTGGTATGGCAACTACGTTCGAGGTGCTGGCGGAGCCGCGGCGGCGGGAGATCCTCGACCTGTTGCGGACCGGCGAACGTCCGGTCGGTGAACTCGTCGACGCGCTCTCGCTCAGTCAGCCGGCCGTGTCCAAGCACCTGAAGGTGTTGCGGGACGCCGGCCTGGTCGAGGTACGCCACGACGCGCAACGCCGCTGGTACAAACTGCGCCCCGCGCCGCTGGCCGAGCTCGACGCCTGGCTGGAGCCGTACCGCGACCTGTGGCGCGGCCGGCTGGACGCGCTCGAGGCGCACCTCGACCAGATGGACTGAGGTACGCCTCGAGCTACTACCTGGTTCAGCCGTGCTGTTCCGCTACGTCGAACACATTGCCCTCGGGATCGGCCAGCGTGATCCAGTGCGTGCCGTACTCGTTGTGCTCGTCCAGCCGCTTCGCACCCAGCCCGACCAAGCGGTCCACCTCGCCGGCCCAGTCGTCGGCGACCAGGTCCAGGTGCAGGCGGTTCTTCCCGTTCCGCGGCTCGGGGACCTGCAGGAACATCAGCGACGGACCGGCCGCGGCCCGGTTCACGGTCGCGAAGAACTCGTTGCCGTCAGCATCTACCTCGGTGGAGAGCACGGCCGCCCAGAAGGTGGCCAGCGCCTGCGCGTCGGTGCAGTCGACGGTGATGTTCTCCAGTGTCACGGACATCGTTCAGCCTTTCAGTGTTGGATACTTTTCCCACCCCACCGCCCCGGTCACAGGGATGCGCTGGATCGGCCAGCACACTTCGGTTCGGTAGTCGGCCGGGTCTGATACGTCACCCGGCGAGATCGGGTACAGCTCGCGGATCGGCCCCGGCGCCACCTCGCAGAACTCCGCGACATGGCTGCCAAGGGCGCCGTAAGTACGGTCGAAATCGGTCATCGGGCCGGTGTGCACCGCGATCGCGAAGTACCCACCGGGCAGGTCGACGAGCTCGACACCGTCGGCTGCCGGCTGGTCCGGCGGGACCGGATGGAACGCCAGCACCTCACCCTCGTCGTCGGCGAAGAACTCGTCGCTGTACGTGGCGCCCGAGGTCCCCGGAATGTCACCAGTGACCGCGCCGAGCCGCCCGAACGCGTACTCACACCATGGCCCGATGCCGTCCCGCAGCACCTGATCGCGGATGCCGTACGCCCGGAACGGCGGAATGAACCGGTATTCGACGTCGAGCACCGGCCGCCCCGGCGTGAGCAGTTCGCGTAGCGACACCACTACGTCCCGGGTTTGCGCGAGCTCCCGCTCCATCCGCTCGAGGTGCGAGCGCAGCGTCTCCTCGCGGGCGGCACCGTCCCCCGCCTCGACCACGGCGCGTACGTCCGGCAGCGGCATCCGCAACAACCGCAGCCGGCGAATCAGCAGCGCGGTCTCCACCTGGCCGGTGCCGTACCGCCGGTAGCCGGAGGTGGCATCGACCGAGACCGGCGCCAGCAGCCCGATCTCGTGGTAGTGGTGCAGGGTCTTCACACTCAGGTGGGTGAGTCGCGAGAACTCCCCCACCGTCACCGTCGCCGTCATGCGACAAGCTTCCACCCTCCGGTAACCGGAGGGTCAAATGTCGCTCCGGGGTTGCGATGAGAGCGTTCTCATGGGACGCTGCCGCGCAAGCAGCATCCTCATTCAGACGCCCCCGGAAATGAGGTAGTCATGCAGCGTTCCCGCTTGCTCGCGTTCGTCGCGATCGGTGCCGTCGCAGTCGGCACCGCCCTCCTCCAGCCGGCCGCCTCCGGTCATCAGCAGGCCGCGGCCGCTCAGACCGCGACGGTCTGGGAGGACAACTTCGACGGCCCCGCCGGCCAGGCCCCCGATCCCGCCAAGTGGCGGTACGACATCGGCGGCAACGGCTGGGGCAACAACGAAATGGAGTACTACACCAACAGCACCCGCAACTCGGCGCTCGACGGCAACGGCAATCTGGTCATCACCGCTCGCCAGGAGAACGGCGGTTATCAGTGCCACTACGGCCCGTGTCAGTACACGTCCGCGCGGTTGCTGACCGCGCAGACCTTCACCCAGACGTACGGCCGGTTCGAGGCGCGGATCAAGATTCCGCGCGGGCAAGGGATCTGGCCGGCGTTCTGGATGCTCGGCGGCGGCAACTGGCCGAACGACGGCGAGATCGACATCATGGAGAACATCGGCAAGGAGCCGGCCACCGTCCACGGCACGATTCACGGGCCTGGCTACTCGGGCGCGGGCGGTATCGGTGCCGCGTACAACCATCCGAACGGCTGGTCGTTCGCGGACGACTTCCACACCTTCGCCGTCGATTGGGCGCCGGATTCGATCACCTGGTACGTCGACGGTGTGCAGTACCAGCGCCGTACGCCTGCGGATCTGAACGGCAACGCCTGGGTCTTCAACCACCCGTTCTTCATGATCCTGAACCTCGCGGTCGGCGGCTACTGGCCCGGCTACCCGGACGGCACCACCCAAATGCCACAGACCATGACCGTCGACTACGTCCGCGTCTCCACTCTGGGCAGCTCCGGCGGTGGTGGCACCCAGATCACCGGCCTGGCCGGCAAGTGCCTGGATGTAGCCGGCGCGAACCCGGCCGACGGCACCACCGTTCAACTGTACGAATGCAACGGCACCAATGCGCAGAAGTGGACCCGCCCCGGCGACGGCACAATCCGGGCCTTGGGCAAATGTCTCGACGTGGCAAACGCTGATGTTGCCGACGGCACCAGGGTGCAACTCGTGTCCTGTAACGGAAACGCGGCCCAGCAGTGGGTGTACTCGTCGGGCCGCGACCTGGTGAATCCGCGGGCCAACAAGTGCCTCGATGTCACCGGCAACAACTCGGCAAATGCGACACCGACCCAGATCTGGACCTGCTCCGGCGGTGCGAATCAGAAGTGGATCGTCTAGACCCGGATGCCCAGGCCATCACAATCGGCCCGCCGCGCGCCCCGTACGCGGGGCGGCGTTCTCCGGCGGCGATTGTGATGGCCTGGCGATCCGCTAGCCCTTCTGCGTGACCCGGTCGAGCGGGGCCGGAGTCAGGGTCTTGTGCGTACGGAGGTACGAGGCGAACGTCTCGTGGTCCGTGTTATTGCGTACCGGGTTCGTGTACGCCTTGAACGCCGAGTACCCGTCAGCACCGATCACCGTGTAGGCGAGCGCCGCGACCCGGTACGTCTTCGCTGGGTCCAGTGCGACACCATCGAGCTTCACGTCCGCCGGATCGATCCGGTCGCCGACCGGACGGCTCGCGTCGAACGAGTACTTGACATTGGACGACAACGCGAGCGGCGCGAACTTCACCGTACCGTTCGCCTGCGTCTGCCACTGCTGTTCGAGGACCGCGTCCAGCTGCGCACCGGTCAGGCTGACCGTCAGCACCGGGTTGCCGTAGCCGTACGCGTCCCACGACTCGCCCAGCATCACCCGGCCGTCGGCGTCACCCGGCTTGTTGCTCGCAGCAACCAACAGGTCACCACGGACGGCCGTCGATCCAGTCGCCGGCTTGGCGGCAATCACACCAAGGTCAGCCGGCCCGTTCTGCCGAGCGGTCCACAGATGTACGTCGGCCCCGAGGTCGGCCATCGTGCTTTCACCAACAGCGTTCGGCGTACGAGTGAAGTCGCCGGTGATCGTCGCGACCGGCTCGGCGTACTTCCGGTTGCCCGCCGCGGTCCAGTAGTCGACGATCTTCTGGATCTTCGGGTCCGGCGTGACGTCACGGGTGACCGCATGGTTCACCGACGTGGTCTTGTCCCGCAGCACCTCACCGCTGCGCGGGTCCAGCTGCAGGTTGATCTCGCTGATCAGCCGGCCGTGGTTCGCGGCCTCGACCACCGGGCGCGGGTTCCCGGCCGGGTCGGGGATGGTGCAGTTGAACGCCGCGTGCCAGTGCCCGGTGACGATCGCGTCGATCTCCGGTGTCACCTGCCGCGCCACGTCGAAGGCCGGTCCGCTCGGGTTCACACAGTTGTCGTACGTCGCCGACGCGTCCGTACCGCCGTCGTGCATGTTCAGCACGATCGCCTTCACGCCGCGCTTGGTCAGCTCCGCGGCGGCCCGGTTCGCGGCCTCGACCTGGTCCAGGGCCTTCAGCTCCGGCTGGTACGACGTGGAACCGACCGGTGTGTCCGGAACAGTCAGCCCGATGAAGCCGATCGGGTACGTCCGGCCGCCGTTCTTCACCATCCGGATCGTGTACGGCGCGACGATGGTCTTGCCCTTCGCGTCGACGATGTTCGCCGACTGGAAGTCGAAGTCGGCACCGTGGAACCGTCGGCCGGTCGAGTCGGTGAAGCAGCTGTCCACGCCGACCGTGCCGAAGCACTTGCCCTTCTCCATGTGGTCGACGAGGAAGCTCTTCGACACGTCCAGCTCGTGGTTGCCGACGCTGGAGAACTCGACGCCGAGCGCGTTCAGGACCTCGATCGTCGGCTCGTCGGCGTGCACGTCCACCTCGAACGGCCAGCCGGAGAAGTTGTCGCCGTCGGTGAAGAAGATCGAGTTCTTCTTCCCGGCGCGGATCTCGTTCAGGTGCGTGGCCAGGTACGCGGCGCCGCCGACGACCTGGGTGGCGCCGTCCGGCCCGGCGATGGTGCCACCGTCGGCGGGCGTCGGCGGCCGCAGGTAGCCGTGGAAGTCGGTGATCGACACGAGTTGCACGGGAACCGGTGGGGGCGCGGCGTGCGCTGCCGCGGGCACGAGGCCGGCGATCAGCGCAGCCGACAATACGGCGGCGGTTCTGCGCATAATTGTCTCCTTGGCGGTAGAAACAAGCATGATCCGACAGAAGGAGACTGCACCATGATGGCCGCGATGTCACCATCGAACGGCGAGTCGGTGAATCCGGAAAGAATCCACCGGGCCTGGTCCGAGG
The DNA here is from genome assembly GCF_039531045.1 of Kribbella hippodromi. Taxonomy (NCBI): domain Bacteria; kingdom Bacillati; phylum Actinomycetota; class Actinomycetes; order Propionibacteriales; family Kribbellaceae; genus Kribbella; species Kribbella hippodromi. The sequence goes on from NZ_BAAAPH010000033.1 coordinate 9,165, forward strand.
TCTGTCCCGGCCCGTGGTCTTGCCGCAAACTCGTCGGATGAGCCTCCCCGTGATCCCCGCACCCGCGAAGACCACCGCCGCCGACGGCACGTACACACTGACCACCGCAACCGGCATCGCCGCCGCCCCTGACCTCGCCGGACCCGTGAGCCGATTCATCGAGGACGTGGCGCTGGACACCGGATTGGAACTCACCGGCACCGCGGGCATCACCCTCGCGATCGAGCCCGTCGACGAAGTCGCCCCGGTCGCCGGCCTGCGCGCCGACGGTGAAGCTGTGGACGAACGGCACGGCCTGGAGATCACCACCGACGGCATCCGCGTCTGGGGCCCGACGCCGGAAGCGGTTCATCGCGGCCTGACCTCGCTCCGCCAGCTGATCTCGGCGCAGCTCCAGGACGGCAGCGCAGTACTGCCGGCGACCCGCATCGTCGACGGACCGCGCTTCGCCTGGCGCGGGTTGTCGTTCGACGTGGTCCGGACGTTCCATGGACCGGACGAAGTACGCCGGGTCATCGACATGCTCGCGCTGTACAAGCTGAACGTTCTCCACCTGCACCTCACCGACGACCAGGGCTGGCGGGTCGAAGTACCGTCCCGGCCTGCCTTGACCGAGGTCGGCGCGCGCGGTGCACTCGGCGATCGCCCCGGTGGGTACTACAGCCAGGCGGAGTTGGCCGAGCTCGTGCAGTACGCGGCCGAGCGGTACGTGACCGTCGTACCCGAAATCGACATGCCCGGGCACACCACCGCCGTGTTCGCCGCGTACCCGGAACTGGCGCCGGCCGAGCTTCGCACGATCGACTTCGGCGACGGAAACTCCATTCCGCTGAACGCGCTCCAGCCGGATCGCGCCGAGACCTGGGCGTTCGTCGAGGATGTACTGGATGCCGTCATCCCGCAGTTCCCGCAGAGTGCGTACGTACACATCGGCGGTGACGAGACGTGGGGGATGGCCGACGAGGACCATGCGGCCTTTGTCGAGCAGGCCGCCGCGCTGGTTCGCGCCCGTGGGAAGCGCGTCGTCGGCTGGCAGGAGATCGCCCGCGGCGCAACCGGTCCGGACGACGTGGCGCAGTACTGGATCAGCATCGACATCGACGCGATGGACACCGGCAATGCGCCACGGTTGCCGGAAGATGTACTGCCGATGCTGCTGGAGCATTTCCAGAAGGCGAAGTTGGATGCACCGAAAGCGCTCGCCGCCGGTACGCGCCTGATCGCCTCGCCGACCACGTGGGTGTACTTCGACCGTCCGCATGGTGATCCGTCCTCCGACCCGGCGCAGGAGGAAGCGCGCAAGCGACTGGGGCTCGAGTTCTACGGCCCGGCCACACTGTGGGACGGGATCTCGTGGGATCCGGTCGAAAACACACCGGGTGTCACCTCGACCGACCAGCTTGTTGGCGTCGAAGCGGCGATCTGGTGCGAGACCATCCTCAGCTCCGAGGACCTGGAGTTGATGCTCCTCCCCCGCCTCCCCGGCGCCGCCGAAAAGGCCTGGTCACAGCACACTTCAGTCGACTGGCCCACGTACGCCGCGCGCCTCGCCCAGCAATCGCCGACTTGGCGCCACCGCACCTGGACCTGGCACCACTCCACCGAAGTCAACTGGCGCTGATCGGCAGCAACTGCGCTCCGCCGTACACCCGGCAGCTCGACAGGAGGTGTCCCCTGCGCCGGCCCCATCCCCCGCCTGCACACGCTCGCGGCGCGGCGCAGTGGGCATATACGTACTGTCGAGCCGCCGATCTCTCCCTTGCGCCGGCCCTTGGGGGCTGGCATATTAATTCCTAAATTATGAGCAAAGGAGGCGCCGCGTGCGGCTGGGTGGGCGGGTGATCGTGGTGACCGGGGCCGCGTCCGGGATCGGAGCGGCGTGCGTCGCGCGGGCGGTGGCCGAAGGTGCGCGGGTGGTGCAGGTCGACGTGCATCCCTGTCCGGAAGTGCCGGGGCAGACGATCGCGGTGGTCGGCGATGTGTCCGCACCGGATACCTGGGCGGAAGTACTGTCCCGCGGGCGTGACGAGCTCGGGCGGATCAGCGGCCTGGTCAGCAACGCGTACATCTCAGACGTACGGCCGGCGCACGAAATGACCCCGGCGTCCTGGCAGCGGCAGCTCGACGTGAACCTCTCGGCCGCCTTCCTCGGATTCCGCACGTTGCACGACGACCTCGCGGCGGACGACGGCTCGGTCGTGCTCATCTCGTCGGTCCACGCGCTGGCAGGCATCCCCGGCCACGCGGCGTACGCGGCAAGCAAGGGTGCTTTGGTCGCACTCGCCCGCCAGCTCGGAGTCGAGTACGGCGGGAAGATCCGCGTGAACTCGGTCCTCCCCGGCCCGATCCACACCGCCGCCTGGGACAGGTGCGGGCCGGAGGATCTGAAGCGCAGTGCGCAGGCCACCGCGATCGGGCGGCTCGGCCAGCCGGACGAGGTCGCCAAGGCGGTGGCGTTCCTGCTGTCGGCGGAAGCGTCGTACGTGACCGCCGCCAGCCTGGTCGTCGACGGCGGATGGTCCGCGGTGAAGGATTCCGCGTGACGAACAGGGTGGTGGCGCGCGGGCTGCACGGGCAAATCGTGGAGGAACTGGCGCGGCGGATTCTGTCCGGACAGGTACCAGAAGGCGCGACGATCAACGTCGCCGAACTGCAGACCGATCTCGGCGTCAGCCTGACCGCGGTCCGCGAGGCACTGAAAGTACTGACCGCCAAAGGGCTGGTCGATGCGCGGCAGAAGCGCGGCACGTACGTCCGGCCGCGTGCTGACTGGAACCTGCTGGACCCGGACATGATCCGCTGGCAGGTCACCGATGCCGACGCCCGCCCGGGGTTGCTCGAGGACCTGCATGAGCTACGCGGCATCGTGGAACCCGCCGCGGCGCGCCTGGCCGCGCTGCGTGGCGAGGCCGCGCACTTGACCGCGCTGGACGAGGCGCTCGCGGCGATGGAATCCGCTGACGACCACCACGACGCGGCCGCCGCAGACCTGGCGTTCCACCGAACGTTGCTTGCGGCAACCGGAAACGAACTCCTGACCAAGCTGGAAATGATCATGGAAACCGGACTCGCGGACCGCGATCGCCTTGTCCACAAGGCGAAACCGTTGGCCGATCCGGTGCCGAGCCATCGACGGGTCGTCGACGCGATCCGCGCACAGGATCCGGACGGAGCCGAGCTCGCGATGCGGGAGCTGCTGGCGAGGTCGGCCGACGACCTGACCGAAGTACGCGACTCGAGGCGAGGACGGCAATGAAGATCGAGCGGATCGAGACGTTCCTGGTCGCGCCGCGCTGGCTGTTCTGCCGGGTCGAGACGAGCGACGGCGTGGTCGGCTGGGGCGAACCGGTCGTCGAGGGGCGCGCCGAGGTCGTCCGCGCCGCCGTCGACGTCCTCTCCGAGTACCTGATCGGCCAGGACCCGTTGCAGATCGAGCGGCACTGGCAAGTGCTGACGAAAGGTGGCTTCTACCGCGGCGGCCCGGTGCTGAGCAGCGCGGTCGCCGGCCTCGACCAGGCGCTGTGGGACATCGCAGGTCAGGTGTACGGAGCTCCGGTCGCCGCGCTTCTCGGCGGACGCGTCCGCGATCGGGTGCGCGTGTACGCGTGGGTCGGCGGCGACGAACCGGCCGCGATCAGCGAGGCCGTCACCGCCCAGGTCGAGGCCGGGATGACGGCCGTGAAAATGAACGCCAGCGGGAAGGTGCGGCCGTCGCCATCCGTTGCCGAGGTCAACGATATCGTGTCCCGGCTCGCCGCCGCGCGGGCGGTTCTCGGCGATGATCGTGATGTCGCGATCGATCTGCACGGGCGCGTCGGCGTGGCCGCGGCGCGACGGATCCTGCACGCGGTCGAGGACCTGCACCCGTTGTTCGTCGAGGAACCAGTGCTGCCCGAGCAGATGGCGCATCTGGCCGAAGTCGTTGCCACATCATCCGTTCCGGTGGCTCTCGGCGAACGGCTCTTTCACCGTTCGGAGTTCCTCGCTCCGTTGAACGCCGGCGTCGCGGTCGTACAGCCCGACGTCTCGCATGCCGGCGGGATTTCGGAGTTGCGTCGGATCGCCGTACTCGCGGACGCTCATGGCGCGATGCTTGCGCCGCACTGCCCGCTCGGTCCGATCTCGCTGGCGGCCTCCTTGCAAGTATCGTTCGCGACACCGAACCTGCTGATCCAGGAGCAGAGCCGGGGCATCCACTACAACGTGGGCAGCGACCTCACGTCGTACGTCGTCGATCCCGAGCCGTTCACCTGGGTCGACGGACATGCGGTGTGGAATCCGCGGCCCGGTTTGGGCATCACGGTCGACGAGACAGCCGTACGCGCCGCGGACCGCACCGGTCACACCTGGCGTAATCCGGTGTGGAGGCACGCCGACGGCTCGTTTGCGGAGTGGTGAGGATTGTGTTGTTTCGCGGAATGGTGAGGTTCGCGTGACTGTTGTAGCGGTCGATGTTGCCGATGGTGGTCGTTGGACCTCCCTGCATCTTGCCGGTCGAGAGTGGTTGTGGGCTGGGCCAGGCCTGATCACCGGATCGCGCGCCGGTCTCGCCACCTTCATCGACGCGGGCGGGGTCGACGAGTGCTTTCCGACCGTACGCGGAACGCCTGACCACGGCGGCCTCTGGAATCAGCCTTGGGACGGCTGCGTCGTTTATGGGGACGCGGTGCTCAACCGGGTCTTCACGTTCGGGACAGATACCGTTGCCGTTGACTACCATCTGCAGGCACCGCCCGGCTATCGCTTCGTCTGGGTGGCCCACGCTCTGCTCGATTGTGCGCCTGGAGCAACCATCTTGGCGCCGCCGGCAACCGAATGCCGGATCTATCCCGAAGCGGCGCCGTGGCTGCCCTGGTCGTGGCCGTCCGGAGCTTCCTGGGTGACGGCTGCTTGGCCCACACCACTGGAGCTGACCGCCTACGGACCTACCGATGGGAGCGCGGTCGGGGCGATTTTGGTGGACTGCCCAACGGTTTCGGTTCGCGACCGCGCTGCTGAGCTGACGATGACTTTGAGTTGCCCGGGGCAACCTGTTTCCACTGCATTGTGGCGGAACCAAGGAGGTTTCCCTGCTGACGCGCCGTACCGGAGTCTCGGGGTCGAGCCGATGCTCGGCCGGGTGTTCGACCTTGCGACCGCGGGACCGGACGACGCGGCGGTGGTGCCCGCGAGTGGCGAACTGACCTGGCGGCTCACCTTGTCCGCCAGGTCAGTCTGATGTCAGTTGAGTGGCAGGTCGAGTACGGCGTTGGGCACCGAGGTGCTGTTGGTGGTGCGGATGCTGTTGATTTCGTCCGCGGACAGCGCCCGCTTGTACAGTCGTACCTCATCCATCGACCCGTCGAAATGATGCGCTCCGTCAAGGCGCTGACCGACGTACAGCTGGAACGGCCGCCCCGGACTGACCGATCCACTCGGCGCGGCCACACTCGCCGACTGCACACCATCAACCCAGAGCGAGAGCGTCCCGGCCCTGCGTTGCAGGGCGACGTGGTGCCATGCGTTGTCGTTGTACGCCTTCGCCGTCTGCACCGAGGCAGTGTTGCCGCCGGTGGTGATCAGGCCGCGAATCCGGCTGTCCGCCGGTTCGGCCCGCAGCCAGAACTGGGAGAACTCGTTGATCCCGTACCCCCAGAAGATCGCCTGGTACGCCGTACTCGCGCCGTACTTGATCCAGGCCATCGCGGTGAAATCACCCGCACCGACCGCCAGCGACTCGGCGTACGGGAGCTGCAGCGCGTCATCGACACCATCGAAGTCCCGCGCCTGCCCGAACTTGCCGGCCACCACCGTCGGGGCACCGCGCAAGTAGGTGTGATTGCCCTGTCCCGAGACATCCGGCGTTGTCGCCGTACGCGGCGCATCCGGGAAGCCGATGTCGCTTTCGGTGAACCGCGCGAACCGGATCTGGTCGCGGGCATCCACCGTTCCGCCCTCGTACAGCAGGCCGATCTCGCCAGTGTCGAGGATCGCCAGATCGGAGTAGCCGGACCAGTCGCTGGTGATCCGCGTACCTTGGTCGACGGACTGCCAGGTCTTGCCTTCGTCGAAGCTGGATCGGATCGTCATGTACCGCCGACGGTCCGGATCGGCCGGTGCGGCGAAAAGGATGCGGTTGTACTTGTCGCCCTGGTCGACCGCGCGAAGACGTTGCAGCGAGCCTTGGACGACAGGCGTTGTCAGGCCGGCGATCGTCGCGAACGGGGCAGCGAACGTCTCACCACCGTCGTTGCTGACCGCGCTCATCCGGCTCGCACCGGAAGTGCCGGCGTTGTTGCGCGCACCGGCGTACACCCCGCCGTCGACCTTCTCGACCACGCTGATCTCCTGCGGTACGGCGTCCGCGCGGAGATCGGTCGCGCCCTTGTGCCAGGTCACGCCGTGGTCATCGCTGTACACGAGCTGGCCGGCGTTCTGCTGGTTGCCGTTGTCGTAGTTGGTGCCCGCGACCAGTCGACCGGCGTGCGCCCCGCGGGTGAGTTGGATGCCGTGGACGGGACCGGTCGCGTACCAGCCCCAGGCCGGATCGTCGATTTGCGAGCCGAGGTTCTTCGCCTTGCTCCAGGTTTTGCCGTCGTCGTCGCTGAACTGGACGTACGGGGTGCGCGGGCGGGTCGTCGTACCTGGATCCATGGTGCTGAGAAGCACGATGCGGCCGGTTTCGTAGTCGACGATCGGGGTCGGGTTGCCGCGGGTGGCGACGGCATTCGGGTCGGTGTCGGTGCCCGAAAGGACAGTTTGGGTGGCCGACCAGGTACGGCCGTCGTCGTCGGAGCGGCGGAGGACGAGGTCGATCTCCTGGGAGTCGGCGCACCAGGCGCGACGGGCCTCGGCGAAGGCGAGCAACGCGCCGGACTTGGTGCGGACGATCGCCGGAATGCGGTAGCAGCCGAAGCCGGCATCTCCCTTGTTGAACAGCACGGTCTGGGTGACTGCTTGGGGTTGCGCTTGGGCTTGGGTGGCGGCGGCTTGGGTTGGTGGCGTGAGGGTGGCCGCGGTCAGCGCCAATGCGGCCAGGATTTTGAGCTTAGGCATGAGCGGATGCCTCCAGTAAGTAAACAACGGGGCGGTTGTTCACTCTGAAATTTAGCCACAGATCAGGCGTCCACACCAGAGCTCATGGGACGTCCTATGTCTTATCCGATCACATAAGTTGGAGATCATGGACCTGCTTGCCGAACTCCGCAGCCGGAAGTTGCTCGCGATCATTCGCGCCGACGGGGCCGAGACCGCCCTGGCCTGCGTACAGACACTGGTCGAGGCCGGCGTCACCGCCCTGGAGATCTCGCTGACCACGCCCGGCGCGGTCGAGGCGATCGCCGCGGCCCGCAACCAGTACGACCCGAGCATTCTGATCGGCGCCGGCACCGTCGTCACCGCCGCCCAGGCCGACGAGGTAGCAGCCGCCCGCGCCAGCTTCGCGGTGACTCCCGCGATCACCCGCGGCGCCCACCGCTCGGTCGAGCTCGGCCTGCCGCTGCTCTGCGGCGCCCTCACCCCCACCGAGGTAGTCGCCGCCGTCGATCTCGGCGCCACCGCCGTCAAGATCTTCCCCGCCAAGGTCCACGGCCCCAGCTACCTCCGCGAACTCCGCGCACCCCTCCCCGACATCCCACTGATCGCCGTCGGCGGCGTAGACGCCCAATCCGCCCCCGCCTACCTCACCGCCGGCGCCCTCGCCGTAGGCGTAGGCTCCCCCCTCCTGGGCGACGCCGCCACCGGCGGCCCCCTCTCCGAACTGTCAATCCGAGCCAACACCTTCCGAACCGCCCTAAACCTCTAACCCACCGCCCTCCCCTCACCCACGCCCTTCCCCCCAAACCGGTTTGGGGCGCCCGACGGTCCATTCCAGGGGTACAACCTCCCCCACTCCACGCGCACAACTACCCCAAACCGGTTTGGGGCATCTAACCCCCTTCAGACTTCGGAGCCTGTTGATGACTGATCTTCTGACTCTTGGCGAAACGATGGTCTCGGTGCGAACCCCACGCCCGATGCGCCTCGGCGGAGACGCGCATCTCTCGATCGCCGGCTCCGAAAGCAACGTAGCGATCGGCGTCGCCCGGCTCGGCCACCGCACCACCTGGTTAGGTGCCCTAGGCAACGACGAACCCGGCCGGCTGATCCAGCGCACCCTCCGCGCCGAGAACGTCGACACCACCCAGATCCGCTTCGCCGACGACTCGTTCACCGGCTTCATCGCCTTCGACCAGCCGTCCCACGACATCACCCGGGTCAGCTACCACCGCCGCGGTTCCGCCGCCTCCACCCTCACCCCTGAGGAAACCACCGCCGCAATCCAGGCCACCAAGCCGACCCTCCTGCACGTCACCGGCATCACCCCCGCCCTCTCCGCGGCAACCCGCGCCGCCACCCTCGCCGCCGTACGCACCGCCTCCGTCGCCGGCACCCAGGTCTCCCTGGACGTCAACTACCGAGCCCGCCTCTGGCCCCGCGACGAAGCCGCCGCCACCATCCGCGAACTCCTCCCGTACGTCCACACCATCTTCGCCTCCGACGACGAACTGGACCTCCTCACCGACACCCCCAACCCCATCCCCACCCTCCTGGAACAAGCCACCCAAGTAGTAGTAACCGCCGGCCACAAAGGCGCCTGGCTCCACACCAACGCCGCGGACGCCCCGGCCGACTCAAACGCCGACGCCACCAGCACGTCATCCGGTACGCACAACCACCTCGCGGGCGACTCGTCCGGCGTACACACGATCCATCAGCCGGCGCTTCCGGTGACGGTGGTCGACAGCATCGGCGCCGGTGATGCCTTCGTCTCCGGCTACCTCTCCGCCACCCTCGACAACCTCACCCCCGAAGCCCGCCTGCACCGCGCCACCACCTCCGGCGCCTTCTGCGTAACAGCCTTCGGCGACTGGGAATCCCTCCCCACCCGCGCCGACCTCACCCTCCTGACCCACACCCAAGGCACCGCCCTCCGCTAACCCAAGTGGATACCCGGCTCTTGTGACTGATGTGCGGGCCAGGTGCTGCGGTCGGTGGTGTGCAGGTGGACAGGAGGTGTGGGTTGGACGGGTAGTGCACTTGAGCGTGATGGGGCCGAGAGCGTACGGCGTCTCGGGGTGCACTACCTGTCGAACTGCCGATTGCCCGATGCCAGCGCAGCCGGCCGCAGATAGGCGCGTCAAACTGACGGCCCCGCGGACAACCGCCGGACCATGAACACTCGGCGGAGACCGTGGACAGCTGACCGGGTACCCGCAGTCCCTACAGAGTGTTCAACCTCCGCCGGACGAGCTGGATATCCACTCGTGTGGTGGGTTCTCCACCGGTATACGAGCGGAGACCCCACCACGCGAGTGGAGAAGCTTGAGCGGGCAAGTGGTTGGCGGCCGCGGGACGGAGCAGCTCGGGGGCGTTAGGGGTCGGCAGTGGGGAAGAGGATTGGGCTCAGGAGGTAGCGGGTGCGGTCGGGGGTTGCTTCGTTGGTGAGGGTGGGGAGGATTGCGGCGCGGAGGGTGGTTATCAGTTGGTGGAGTTCGGGTTCGGTCAGCCAGATGCCGTGTTGGCGGTAGCCGACCAGGTCGGTGACCGGGTCGGCGCCTTCGGTGTCGGCGTACGCGTTGAACTCCGCGACCAGCGCCGCCATCGCCACCGCGAACGCGCGGCGGTGGTCCTCGATGGTGACCTCGGCCAGCTGTTCCGGGGTGATGGACGCGCGCTCGGCCTGGAGCCGGAAGCGGCGCTCGACGGCACCGCGGACTCGCTGTTCGGCCGCGACCTCGAGGATTCCGCCCTCGGCGAGTAGCTCGACGTGCCGGTACAGCGTTGCCTTCGAAACGTCCGTGATCCGCTCACCGAGCTCGCCGGTGGTCAGCTCACGTCCGCCCCGGAATGCATGCACGATGCGCAATCGGACCGGATGTCCCAGCAGTTCCAACGGACCCATAGCGGAACAATCTCACATCATGCTACCTTTCGCAAAAGACGAGAAAGGTCATGCTGATGCCCACCTGGACTCCCCCGCCGTACGCGGACCCAACCACCTTCACCGAACGCGACCTCACCCTCAACGCCACCGCCCTCCCCAGCGCCGTCACCCGCCCGGAAACGCCCGCCCGTCCCGACGCCGTCACCGGCACGTCCACCGTCCCCGGCACGCTCACCCTTCCGAATCGTGGACAGCGCACCGGGGTCGTCCTGCTTCCCGGGGCTGGGCCGTTCGATCGCGACGGGAGCAGTGGGCCGAACAAGCCGATGAAGGATCTCGCCTGGGGACTCGCCAGCCAGGGCATCGCCGTCCTCCGGTACGACAAACCGACCGCGAACCGCCCCGAAGCAATGCTCGACCCCGGCTACACGATGACTGCCGACTACGTACCGCACGGCAAAGCCGCCGTCCGCGCCCTCGCCGAGTACGTCGACCGCATCGTCCTGATCGGCCACAGCATGGGTGGAAAGGTCGCCCCGAAGATCGCCACCGACGAACCGCTCGTCGCGGGCGTGGTGATCATGGCCGGCGACACTCAGCCGATGCACCACGCTGCCGTCCGCGTGATGCGCTACCTCGCCGAAACCAGCCCCGAAGCCGTCCCACCGGGAACCATCGAGCTCTTCCAACGCCAAGCAGCCGCCGTCGACAGCCCGGACCTGTCACCCGAGACGACCGATCTCCCCTTCGGCCTGCCCGCGTCCTTCTGGCTGGACCTTCGCACGTACGACCAGGTCGCCACCGCCGCCAAGCTCGACGTACCGATCCTCATCCTCCAAGGCGGACGCGACTACCAGGTCACCGTCGCCGACGACCTGCCCGCTTGGCGTACGGGCGTGCCGAACGCGACCGTCACCGTACTGGACGCCGACAACCACCTGTTCTTCCCCGGGACCGGCCCGTCCACGCCGGCCGACTACCAGACCGAAGGACACCTCGACCCGGAAGCGATCACCACCATCCTCAACTGGTTGCCCTAAGCAATCACCACTCAATCCAGCAACGCCGGATCGGATTCCAGTTCACGCTCCGGATCCAGTGGAAGCACGATCTTGAACACCGTACGCCCCGGCTCGGACTCCACCCGCAGATCACCGTGATGCTTCTTCACCACGATCCGCCAGGAAATGTCCAGCCCCAGCCCGGTACCCTCCCCGATCGGCTTCGTGGTGAAGAACGGTTCGAAGATCCGCCGCCGGATCTCCTCCGGAATCCCCGGCCCGGTGTCACCGATCTCGACCACCGCGTACGCACCGTCGCGCCGGGTCCGGATCGTCAGCGTCCCGGTGCCGCCCATCGCGCTGACCGCGTTGTCGATGATGTTCGTCCACACCTGGTTGAGCTCGGCCGCGTACGCCGGAATCGCCGGCACCTCCGGATCGAACTCCTTGACGAGCTGGTACCCCTGGAGCTTGCCCGACATCATCACCAGCGTCGACTTGAGCAGCTCACGCAGATCGACGGTCTGGTACGGCGCGCGATCGATTTGTGAGTACTGCTTGGCCGCGCCGACGAGGGTGGAGATCCGGGTGACCGAGTCGTCGATCTCGTTCATCAGCGACTCGGTGTCGATCGTGTACATCAACCAGCGCACCGCGCCTTCGAGGTACTTCGGCCCGACCGCCGTCAGCACCTCCTCCATCCACTCCACGTCCAGCCCCGCCGAGGCCAGCACCGGCGCGACATCCCAACTCGCCTGGACGTCGTGATCGTCGAGCCAGTCGGTGAGCGTGTCCTCGCGATCGGACAGCTCCATCGGCGGGATGTCCTTGTCCTTGTTCTTCTCCAGCCGCTCGACCGCGTCGTCCTGGAGCGCGACGATCTGGTGCAGCTTTGTCGCGTCCAGCGTGCCGTCCGCGAGCATCGCCAGCTTCGACCGCATCCCGGACACCCGCTGCCGCAGTGTCGCCGCGGCCCGGACCGCCGCGGCGGCCGGGTTGTTCAGCTCGTGGGTCAGACCGGCGGACAGCGAACCGAGCGCGAGCAGCCGCTCCCGCTCCCCCAGCGTCTCGTTGGTCCGCCGCATGCCCATCACGAAGCCCTCGATCAGGTGCACCGCCATCGGGAACCAGGTGTTCATCATCGTCGCCATCGTCTCGGCGCTGATCACGAAGAACTCCGACGGCTGCGTCACCTGCATGGTCGCCGTGTACGACTTGTGGTCGTTGGCGCCGAAGAACGCGTTGAACGCACCCGAGTACACGCCCCGCTGGCCGGTGCGGTTGATCTCCACGAGCTCACCGTGCGACAGCTTGCACAGCCGGATCTCGCCGGACAACAGCACATAGCAGCAGGTCGCCTCGTCGCCTTCGTTGAAGACGACGCCGTCGTGGACCTCCTCGACGTACCCGGCTTCGGACAGCCAGCCGAGCTGCTCGTCGGTGAGGCTCTCGAACAGGAACAGCGTACGCAGCTCGTCCGGGCTCAGCCGCCGCGGCTCAACGGTGTTCTCGGTCATCAGAGCATCTCCAGGTATCGGTGTACCAGTGTCACGGCCATCGCGCCGTCGCCGACCGCCGAAGCGACCCGCTTGACCGACTCGGCCCGCACATCGCCGGCGGCGAACACGCCCGGCATGCTCGTCTCCAGGTGGTACGGCTCGCGTTCCAGCACCCAGCCCGGCGGTCTGCCGTGCAGGTCCGGGCCGGTGAGCACGAAACCGCGCTCGTCGCGGAGCAGGTCACCGGGCAACCAGTCCGTCCGGGGCGCCGCGCCGATGAACACGAACATCCACTCCGTGTCCACCTCACGCTTCTCCCCGGTCTCGCTATTCAGCAGGGTGAGATGTTCCAGGTGCTCCGAGCCCACACACGAAACGACCTGAGTACAGGTGTGTACGTCGATGTTGTCGATCGCATCGATCTGGTCGATCAGGTACGACGACATCGTCGCGGTCAGTGATGGTCCTCTGACCAGCATATGCACGCGTTTCGCATGCCTGGAGAAGTACACCGCCGCCTGACCGGCCGAGTTCGCGCCGCCGATGATGTACACCTCGGCGCCCGCGCAGGCCGGCCCTTCCGTGGTCGCCGAGCCGTAGTAGATGCCCCGGCCGCACAGATCGTCCACACCAGGCGCCTGCAGCGTCCGATACGCCACACCGGTCGCCAGGATCACCGAGTGCGCCGAGATCTCGCTTCCGTCCGCGAATCGGAGCCGCCGCGCGTTCCCGAGCGTCTCCAGACCGACCACCTGCCGCGTGGTCAACAGCTCGGCCCCGAAGCGCACCGCCTGCCGCCGCGCCCGGTCAGTCAGCTGCGCGCCGGACACACCATCCGGGAAGCCAAGGTAGTTCTCGATCCGGCTCGATTGGCCGGCTTGGCCGCCGGTCGCCAGCTGCTCGACGAGCACAGTCCGCAGCCCTTCGCTCGCGCCGTACACCGCCGCACCAAGCCCCGCCGGACCGCCACCGACGACGACCAAGTCATAGAAGTCCTGCGTGGGCGCGGTGGTCAGGCCGACCTTCTCCGCCAGCTCCGCCTCGGACGGCGCAACCATCACGCTCGCGTCGGGCGTGATGACGACCGGGAGCGCCGATCCGTCGACTTCCGCCGCGTCGAGCAGCCGTTTGGCCTCTTCGTCGTCGACATTCAGCCAGCGGTACGGCACCGCGTTCCGGGCGAGGAAGTCGCGGGCCGCGAACGACGGCGCGGACCAACGGTGACCGATCACGCGCGTCTCGTCACCGGACGGCTCCGGCGTCGCGCGCCACAGGTCGAGCATCGCGTCGACCACCGGGTACAGCTTCTCCTCCGGCGGATTCCACGGTTTCAGCAGGTAGTGGTCCAGATCGACGACGTTGATCGCCTGAATCGCCGCATCCGTGTCCGCGTACGCCGTCAGCAGAACCCGGCGCGCCAACGGGAACAGATCCATCGCCGCCTCGAGGAACTCGATCCCCGACATCTGCGGCATCCGGTAGTCGGCCAGCAGCAACGCCACCGGCTCACCCCGCAGCTTCAGCTCCTTCAGCGCGTCCAGCGCCTGCCCGGGGCTCTCCGCCCGGACGATCCGGTTCTGCTCGCCATACCGCCGCCGAAGATCACGCGCAATCGACCGGGAAACCCCCGGGTCGTCATCCACGGTGAGGATCACCGCACGAGTAGCTGCCGCTGTCATGCCTCCTTCATACCAGCGGCAGCCCACAAACGGTCATCCGTTATCCACAGGCGGCCCGGTTCAGCTGATCGTGATGATCTTGTTCGCGCTGAACGCCGGCCCGTGATCGGCGTCCCCGGGGAACCACACCCGGTACGCGATCTGGCCGCGAACCGCCGGCTTCATCCCGAACGCGTACTTGCCCGATGTACTCAACTTGACCGACGCGATCGACTTCCACACCTTGTTCCCGTACTGCTGGAGGTACGCCGCCTGCCCAGCATGCGCCGGCCCGACGTACCCACTGAACGCACTGGTCTGTCCAAGGCGGATCGCCGTTGGCGACAGTACTGCTGAGATCGTCGGTGCGACCTGAACAGTGACGTCCGGCGTGCGCGTACCCATGTAGTCCGCGTCACCGGGGAAGGTCATCATGTACACCGATGACACCGTCGGCTTGTGTACGAACGACAGCCGCCCGGTCGACGAGGTCTTCAGCGCCGCGAGCAGCGTGAACTTCGTGCCGTTCTTCGGGCGTACGTACAGGTTGACCGGCCAGTCGGCGCGGGCCTGGTTGTCGATCCGCAGCGTGCTGCCGTTGATCGTCAGCGAACTGCCGTACACGAGGTTCGTCGTTGACACCACGATGCCGGTCTTCATGCCGATCAGGTGCCGTAGTGCGATCGGAGTGCTCACATGGCCAGTACGGTCCTTCACCCAGACGCCATAGGTGTACGTCGTGTTCTGCGCCAGGCCGGTGTCCTTGAAGGCGGATGCGGTACCGGCGTACACGAGGGTGCCAGTGGTCAGCGTGGGCTCCGAGCCACCCACGACGCGACGGACGATGACCTGGTCGAGGTCCGACATCGGTGCGAGCTTCCAGCTCAGGTTCGCGGCCAGGTAAGCGCCCGTAGCAGTGAACTCCGGCTTCGCCGGCGCCTCGTCGAGTGTCGTGAACACACTGCGGAACGGTGCGAGCGCAGTGCCGTCCGCCTCCTGCACACCGTTGACGACGAACCAGTACGGCGTGTTGTCCATCAGCCGGGCCGCCGGAGTGATCCGGGCCTTCTTGGCTGTCGCGTCGTAGGTGACAGTGGCACCCACTGTGGAACCGGTCTTAGCGTTCACCAGCTGCACAGTGCTCGCCGTGACACTGGCCGGTAGCACCGGCCGCGCGAACAACAGCTCAGCCAGCGCACGGCTGCCCCCGTCGACGCTCCGCACCGGGTACGCGGTCCCGGCAGTGGTGCCGCCCGGACCACCCTCGCTAACACTCAGCGTGTACGGGCGTGTGTCTCGCGAGCCGTTGTCGTTGCGCACTGCGATGTACGCGACGCCCGCGGGAACACTGACGTTGGCAGTTGCAGTCAGCGGCGCACGGACCGCCGGGTTGGCCGGGAACGGGTTCACCGCTGAGCCCAGGCGCTTCAGGTCCACGTCGTAGACCTCCACGCGCGGGCCGATGTTCACCGGCAAGCCCACGTCGAACACCGAGCCGGTGAGCGACACCTTCAAGTTGCGGGCAGTGGTCGACTGCACCGAGTACCAGTCGACGTCACCCTCGACAGCGAAGGTGGAGCTGACCGACGTCTGCAGTGACTTCGCCGTACCCGGCAGGTCGTCGCGGTCGTTGGTGGCCACCGGGAAGTCGGCCGCCCACTTGCCACCCAGGGCGGCGTACGCGTCCAGCATGCCGGCGCCGAAGTACGGGTCGATGCCCCGCGGGCCGGCGTCCCGCGCGGTCGCCTTCAGCCGGGCCATCACCTGCGCCGGAGTGAAGGTGGGCCACTTGTTTCGTACCAGTGCCGCGACACCGGCAACGATCGGCGACGAGAAGGACGTGCCGGACAAGCCCATCAGGTACGGCTCGTACCCGGCCGGCGTCTTGGCGCGTGGTGCGGTGCTCGTGATGTCGTAGCCCGGTGCGGCGATGTCGACGGTGTCGCCGTACGTGCTGAAGTCGGTCACTGCGCCGTACCAGTTGGTTGCACCGACGGACAGCACCTCCGGGTACGCCGCGGGGTAGTGCGGCGCGGACACACCGGTGTTACCGGATGCGGCTACCAGTACGACACCTTTGGCGACCGCGTTCTTGATCGCGGTATGCAGGATCGGGCTGTCCTCTGAACTACCGAGCGACATGTTGACGACGCGGGCGCCGTTCTTGACCGCCCAGTTGAGACCGTTGATGACGTTGGCGTCGCTGCCCTCACCGCCGTCGTCCAGCACCTTCACCGGGCGGACCTTGGCGTTCCAGGCCACGCCGGCGATACCGATCGAGTTACCCGTCCCGGCCGCGATGATGCCGGTCACCGCCGTACCGTGCCCGTCCCCGTCGTTCGGCGCAAGAGCAGTGTTGAACGTGTTGTAGCCCGGTAGCAGGTGACCCACCAGATCCGGA
This sequence comes from Kribbella hippodromi, assembly GCF_039531045.1. Taxonomy (NCBI): domain Bacteria; kingdom Bacillati; phylum Actinomycetota; class Actinomycetes; order Propionibacteriales; family Kribbellaceae; genus Kribbella; species Kribbella hippodromi. Next base: position 25,628 of record NZ_BAAAPH010000033.1, read on the forward strand.
TGACCGGCGTCGACACCGGTGTCCAGTACCGCAACGGTCTGGCTGCCGGCCGACTTGCTGAGATCCCACGCCTGGTTGACGCGTACGGTCGGCAGGTACTTCTGGTAGTTGGTGTAGTACAGGTCGCCGGGAGTCGCTGACTTCCGGCGGATGTAGTTGAGTGAGGCCTGCTCTACCGCTGGATCCGCCTTGACCTTCTTCAGCAGCTCCGGTGCCGGTACGTCACCAGTCACGGTGACGACATCCGGGCTGACCGACTCCCCCGACCGTCCGTTCACCTTGGCCAGCGCAGCCTTGCGCGCCGAGCTGGTCGCCTTCGGCTTGAACTGCACAAGCACGGACTTCGCGTCGTACTTCGCTTTGCCGACGCCGCGGTCGGCCCCGGCCTTCGCCTTGAACGGACGCGGCGCGGCGGACACATCGGCGGAACCGGACGACCCGGTCACCACCACCAGAGTCGCCGCAACCATGGCCGCCGGCAAACCAAGCCGCAACAACTGAACAGGACGAAAAGGCACCAGAACTCCCAGGGACTTCCACAAACGGGCGGATCCGGCGCACCCCGAGCAACACCGGCAAGACAAAAGAGAGTTGTATCGTTCGAAGCCCCCAACCAGCAACCCCTCTGCACTTTGCTGCAAGCCGGCCGGGGCGCTGCCGGGCTCACGGGCCGCAGGTGAAGCAGGGCCACTCGCGGCCGCACTGCGAACAACGCCCGTCCGGCGCAGGCGCCGGTAGCCAAACGGTGGTCGCACCGACGATGGTCGTGCGCTCCTGGCGCGCCGCGGGTGGTGCAGGTGGACCCGCGATGCCCGTGGGTGGTGTAGGTGGAGCCGCGGTGCCAGTGGGGGCCGGGTCGGCAGGCACTGTGGGTGTGGACCAGTGGAGTTGGGTGCGGCCGTTGGTGCCGTGGGTGGCAAGTAGGGCGGGGACGCCGGCGTCCCAGGTGGAGGTGCCGGGCCAGGGGCCGCGCCAGCGGACGGTGGTTGCGCCGTCGGACCACTCCACTCCCTCGGCGAGGATCGCGGTGGGGGTGGTGTGGCGGACCAGGCGGAAGAGGCGAGGCTGTCGCTGCAGTGTGTTCACCTGTTCAACTGTGCCCGGAGGGTGGTGTGGGGAACAGGTGTTTGCTGTGGGCTGTGGGAACAGCCCACAGCCCACATGCCTTGTTTTGCGCGGTTTTTGTCGGTGCGGGCTTGTAGGTTCGCCTGGTACCCACCACCTGGGCTCGAACCGCGAACGGGGTGATCCTGTGACCGAGACACTCGCTGCCACACCGACCGGCCGGACGAAGGCCACAGTGTCCGGACAGACACGCACGAAGGTCACACCGGCCGGCGAACTCGTTGGATCGCCCACCGACCAAGTCTCTGGTGCAGCAGTGGACTTCGGGGCGCGGTTGCGGCAGTGCCGGCAGGCGGCCGGGCTGAGCTTGCGGCAACTGGCGGCGCGCGTCGGGTACGACCACAGTTACCTGTCCCAGGTGGAGCGAGGGCAGCGGCCGGGCTCGGCGGACTTGGCACGCCTCTGCGACCAGGAGCTCGGCGCCGGCAACCAGCTAATCGCCAGCTTCGCACGAGGACCCGCAGACCCAGCACAACAGCCAAAGGGTCAGCAGCGCACAGGTCGAGGCCGGTCTAGCCAAGGGCGCACAGGCCAAGGGAAAGAGGAGCAGCCGGGTCAGGGGCAGGCCGGTAGAGGGTGGGCTGGTCAGCGGGCGACAGGAGAGCAGCAGACAGGGCAATGGTCGGCGGCGCGGCAGCCGACTGCGGAGCAATGCGCCGCGGGACAGCCTTTGGCGACGCAGCACTTGGCGACGCAGCACTTGGCGACGCAGCACTTGGCGGCGCAGCACATGGCGGGACAGCACTTGGCGGGGCAGGAATGGGCGGGACGGCAGTGGATGGATCGGTCGGGCGGTGGGGATCCGCTGGAGTCGGCGTGGCGTGGGCTTGTTGGGGCGGTCGGTGCGCAGGGCGGTCCGGGCGAGGTGCTCGGTGACATTCGGGCCGTACCACCTGCTGCTCTGCTGCCGGAGCTGGTGAGTGTGCTGCAGGCCTGCGACAACGGTGACCCACAGGCGGTTGAGCTGAGCGTGCTGATCGCCGAGACGCTCACCGGCCTGGGCAAGCGCGCGACCGCACAACGCTGGTGGTGGGCCGCACAGTCAGCCGCAGACAGTATCCATGGAGCGGACAGTGCCTGTGGACGGGGCGGCCTGGTTGGAGTCGGGTTGGCGGGGTTGGTGCGGGCGCGGGCGGTGATTAGCGGGCTGGTTGAGCGGCAGGCCTTGGCTGGGCTGCTGCGGTTGGCGGGTGAAGCGGTTGCGTTGGATCGGCGGGCGTCTGGTGCGGCGGGTTTCCTGCCTCGTGCTGCGCGGGCGCTGGTGTTGGCTGAGGTTGGGGAGAGCGAAGAGGCGCGTCAGGCGTTGCGGGAGCTGGTGGGTGCCGGCGACGAACTGCTGGTCAGTGGCGCGAGCGAGCAAAGAGCTGCCGCACACCACCACATGCCTGATCAGCTGTATAGGGGCGAGGGGCTGGTGGGTCAGTTGTCCTGCCAACCGCAGTGGACTGAAGGGCTGGTGCGTGGCTTGCCCTATCAGCTGCACTGGGTTGAGGGGCTCGTCAGTGCGCGGTTGGGGTATGGGGTGGCGGGGTGTGTTTTGGTGGCGCGGGCTCGGGAGTTGTGTCCGGAGCGCTGGTGTGGTGAGCGGGCCAGGGTTGAGCTGGGGTTGGCGGAGTGTTTGGTGGTCTCTGGTGAGGTTTCGGCTGGGCTGGCGTTGGCTTTGCGGGTTCTGGTTGAGCTGCCTGATGAGTGGCACAGCTTGTGGGTGTCGGAGGCTGGGCTGCGGGTTCTCCAGGTCGTGGAGAAGACGGAGCCTGCTCGGCGGGAGTTGACGGAGCTGCGGCGTCTGCTGGCGCAACCGACCTACCGGACTGGCCGGACCGTGCGCCGAGGGTAAGACCTGGACCGGCAGGACCGTGGGCGGCGGGTGAGAGGTGGAGTGGTCGGACCATCAGCCGGGGTGTGAGCTCGGGTGGGCCAGGGTGTGGGGCGGGTGGGTCGGCCGGGGTGTGGGTCGAGTGGTGGGCCAAGGTGTGGGGGCGGGTGGGTCAGCCGGGTTGGGGGGTGGGGTGGTCGGAGTTTGGGCGGTGGGTCGAGGTGGGGGTGGGGGGCGGGGTAGCGTGCGGGGAGTGACAGGTGAACAGCGGGGTACGGCAGTGACGGAAGCGTGGGACTTCGCGGTGGAGTCGCGGAGTGATCCGGCTAGTGCTGAGGCGCGGGCGGCGGTGCTTGCGGAGCCGGTGTTTGGGCAGTCGTTTACGGACCACATGGTGGTTGCCAACTGGTCAGTGGAGCATGGGTGGCGGGATGCGAAGGTGACGGCGTACGCGCCGTTGTCGCTCAGCCCGGCGGCTGCGGTGTTCCACTACTCGCAGGAGATCTTCGAAGGGCTCAAGGCGTACCGGCACGCTGACGGCTCGGTCTGGGCCTTCCGGCCTGACCGGAACGCGGCCCGGTTCACTGCGAGCGCGGAGCGGCTGGCGCTGCCGCATGTGCCGGAGGAGCAGTTCGTTGCGGCGCTGCGTGCGCTGGTAACCGTTGACGAGTCATGGGTGCCGTCCGCCGATGACGGCGAGACCAGCTTGTACCTCCGGCCGTACATGATCGCCACCGAGGCGGTCCTGAGCGTACGGCCGTCGAACGAGGTGCTGTTCGGCGTCATCGCGTCTCCGGCCGGCCCGTACTTCAACACCGGCCCCAAGCCGGTCTCCATCTGGTTGACCACCTCCTCCATCCGCGCGACGCCGGGCGGCACCGGTGCGGCGAAGTGCGGTGGCAACTACGCCTCCAGCCTGGCCGGTCTGGCGGAGGCAGTCGCGAACGGCTGTGAGCAGGTCGCGTTCGTCGATGCGGTCGAGCACAAGTGGCTCGAGGAGATCGGCAGCATGAACATGTTCTTCGTGTACGCGGACGGCCGGATCGCGACGCCTGAACTGTCCGGCTCGATCCTCGAAGGTGTCACCCGGGCGTCCGTCCTGGAGCTGGCCGCGGACCTGGGCAACCCGGTCGAGGAGCGCCGCATCTCCGCGGACGAGTGGAAGGACGGTGTCCGCTCCGGCGAGATCACCGAGGTCTTCGCGTCCGGAACGGCCGCCGTCATCACTCCGATCGGCCGGGTCGCCTGGCCGGAGGGCGACCTCACCATCGGCGACCACACGGTCGACTACGGCGTCGGCCCGGTGACCGCGAAGATCCGCTCCGCGCTCCTGGATCTCCAGTACGGCCGCACCCCCGACACGCGCGGCTGGCTGACCCGACTCGCCTAGTTCCTGGCGAGACTAGTGCCGATTGTCCCCGGCGCCGGTTAGGTTGTGGAGATGGCAGGGAAGGCGAAGACTCCCGCGATCGAGCTGGAGGCCGGTGGGCGGACGGTGCGGGTCTCGAACCCGGACCGGGTGTACTTTCCGGCCCGCGGCGAGACCAAGTTGGACCTGGTCAAGTACTACCTGTCCGTCGGCGACGGGATCGTGAACGCGCTCCGGGAGCGGCCGTGCATGATGCACCGCTTCCCGGAGGGGGTCGCCGGGGAGAAGGTGCACCAGAAGCGGCTGCCGCACGGAGCGCCGCCGTGGATGGAGACGGTCCAGGTCAAGTTCCCGCGCTACAACCGGACCGCCGACGAGCTCTGCGTCACCGAGATCGCGCACGTCGTCTGGGCGGTGCAGATGTCGACAGTCGAGTTCCACCCGTGGAACTCGCGCCGCGCCGACACCGAGAAGCCGGACGAGTGGCGGATCGACCTGGACCCGATGCCGGACTGCCCGTTCGACCGGGTCCGCCGGGTCGCGCACGTCGTTCAGGAGGTACTCGACGAGCTCGGCGCGGTCGGTTATCCGAAGACCTCCGGCGGCAGCGGCATCCACGTGTACGTCCGCGTGCAGCCGGAGTACGGGTTCTCCGATGTACGCCGCGCCGCGCTCGCGTTCGCCCGTGAAGTCGAGCGGCGCGCACCGGACGACGTGACGACCACCTGGTGGCGCAAGGACCGCGACCCGAAGAAGCTCTTCGTCGACTACAACCAGAACGCCCGCGACCACACGATCGCGTCCGCGTACTCGGTCCGCGGCAACCCGGAAGGTACTGTCTCGACGCCGATCCACTGGGACGAGATCGACGACGTGAACCCGAAGGACTTCACCATCGAGACGGTGCCGGCGCGGTACGCCGAGCTGGGCGACCTGCACGCGACCATCGACGACAACGTGTACTCGCTCGCCACCCTGATGGAGTGGGCCGAGCGCGACGAACGCGAAGGCGCCGAAGCGCCACCCGAGGACTGACGTGCTGACGCTTGACTCAGCCGACGCGTACGAGCGCGCGGTCGGCCTGGCGACGTGTGGCCGACGGCAACTTCTCGGCATCACCGGCGCACCGGCGGCCGGGAAGTCGACGTACGCCGAGCAGCTCGCCGCGAAGCTGGCTGCCGACGGGCACCACGTCGCGCTCGTACCGATGGACGGCTACCACCTCGCGCAATCGGTCCTGGACGAGCTGGGACTCGCGGACGTGAAAGGTGCGCCACACACCTTCGACGCGCAAGGCTTCGTGGCCATGCTGCGCCGGTTGAAGCAGACGCCGGACGAGCACATCTGGGCGCCGCGTTTCGACCGCGGTATCGAGGACTCGATCGCCGCGAGCATCGGTGTCGCGCCGGAGGTCACGCTGGTCATCACCGAAGGCAACTACCTGCTTCTCGGTCAGCCGCCGTGGTCGGCAGTCCGTGAGCTGCTCGATCAGTGCTGGTACGTCGAGGTCCCCGAAGCGCTGCGCCACGCCCGGCTCGAAGCGCGCCATCGCCAGTTCGGCAGGTCAGCGCAGGAAGCACATGAGCGTACGTACGGATCGGACGAGCGAAATGCCCAACTGATCGCGGCAACCGCTCCAGCCGCCGACGCGCTCATCCACCTACCCGCACGATGAACCTACCCGCACGATGAACTTACCCGCTCGATGAACGCGGCCACCCCGTCCAGATAGAGCTGCAGCCCGAAGTCGAAATCGGCGTCGTTGCTCTCCTCGAAGCCGACGTTGACCGCAAAAACCCCGGCCTCCAGCACCTTCGCCACCGCCGGGTACACGCGAGGATCGACGACCCGAGCGAGCGTCGCACCGTAGTGCTCGAACGCGGCCGGGTCGTCGTCGAAGCCCGCGCTCAGGTCGAACGAGACCCGGATCTGCCCCTGCACGTAGGTGATCAGGCCCATCACGACGCCGACCTTGGCCTCCTCCGGCAGGCCGGTGTCCTTGAGCGCGCCGAGCGCCAGGTCGAACCAGGCCAGGTTGTTCGGCCCGGCCGGCGGACCGGAGATCGGCACGTTCGCATACCACTTGTGCCTGCGGATCGCGGTCATCACGCCATCCGCCCAGAACGTCAGACCGGTCCGCCAGTCGATCCCCTCCGGCAGCGGATCCGGCCGCTCGATCGCCGCGTCCGACATCAGGACGAGCAGGTCGTCCTTGCTCTTCACATGCCGGTAGAGCGCCATCGTCGAGTTGCCGAGCCGCTCCGCGACCCGCGCCATCGAGACCGCGCCGAGGTCGCCTTCCTCGTCCGCGATCGCGACTGCCGCCGCGACGATGTCGTCGAGCGTCAGGGCCGGCTTCGGCCCGCGCCGCGGCGCCGCCCGCAGCCGCCACATCAGCGCCACGTCGGCCGGCAGCTCGTTGTCGTCCACACGCCCAAGTCTAGGGCTTGCCAGGCGTTACTGCGTACCTGCTACGCTGTTTAGCGTATTCGATACGCAGTAAGGAGGGGACGATGATCATCGAGGCAGCCGGGCTGCGGAAGTCGTACGGGGCGACCGAGGTCCTGACCGGGGTCGATCTGAGCGTCGCGGCGGGGTCGGTGCTCGCGCTGCTCGGCCCGAACGGCGCGGGCAAGACCACGATCGTGCGCATCCTGACCACGCTGACCCGGCCGGACGCCGGCAGCGCGACCATCGCCGGGTACGACGTGCTCCGCGAACCAGGCCGGGTCCGTGGCGCGATCAGCCTGACCGGGCAGTACGCGGCGGTCGACGAGAACCAGACCGGCCGGGAGAACCTGGTCATGGTCGGCCGGCTCATGCACCTCGGGCGGCGCAGTGCGCAGCGGCGTACGCATGAATTGCTGGAGCAATTCGGACTGACTGCCGCGATGGATCGGCGGGTGAAGACGTACTCAGGCGGCATGCGCCGGAAGCTCGATCTGGCGATGAGCCTGATCGCCCAGCCGCAGGTGATCTTCCTGGACGAGCCGACGACCGGACTGGACCCAGCCAGCCGTTCGGCGATGTGGGACGCGATCGTCGACCTGGTCAGGGACGGTACGACCATCCTGCTCACCACGCAGTACCTGGAGGAAGCGGACCGGCTCGCCGACCGGGTGGTACTGCTCAACCAGGGTCGCATCGTGGCGAGTGGTACTGCCGACGCGCTCAAGACGCAGATCGGTGGTGAACGCATCGAACTGCGGTTCGCGGAGGAGGCACAGGTACTGAAGGCGATTGGCGTACTGGACGGTGTGGCCGATCAGCTCGTACTGAACGTGCCCTCGGACGGTACGGCCGCGCACCTGCACTACGTACTCGACGTACTTCGCGACAACGGACTGGAGCCGGAGCGGGTGTCGTCCCACCGGCCCACGCTGGACGACGTGTTCCTCGCACTGACCGCCTGAGAGGCTGCTGATGTCACACCAAGGAGTTGTCGCCGCCTGTTCGGATGTGGCGACCATGATCGACCGCAGCGTGCGGCTGGCGCGGCGCAACGTCGACACATTGTTCGCCTCGATCCTGCTGCCGCTGCTCATGATGGCGCTGTTCGTGTACGTGTTCGGCGGCGCGATCAACACAGGTACTGAGTACGTGAACTACGTCGTACCGGGAATCCTGCTGCTCACTACTGGGTACGGTGCCGCGTCCACTGCGATGGTGGTTGCCGATGACATGAATACCGGGATGATCGACCGGCTGCGCTCACTGCCGATCCGGAGCTTTGCCGTACTGACCGGGCATGTGGTCGCGAGTGTCGCGCGCAATGCGGCGTCCACTGCGATCGTCATCCTGGCGTCCTTGGCGATGGGGTTCCGCCCGGGCGGTGGAGTGATCGACTGGGTCGCGGCGATCGGTCTGTTGCTGCTCTACGTGGTGGCCCTGTCCTGGTTGGCGGCTGGGCTCGGCGTGATCGCCAAGACAGTCGAGTCGGCGAGTACGCTTAGCTTCTTCATGCTGTTCCTGCCGTACCTGAGCAGTGCGTTCGTACCGCCGGACTCGATGCCCAAGTGGCTGCAGCCGATCAGTGAGCATCAGCCGATCACACCGGTGATCGAGACAGTTCGCAGTCTGCTGACCGGTACGCCGATGGGGAACAACGGGCGGACCGCGCTTGCGTGGTGTTGTGGTCTACTCCTGTTCTCCGTGCTGCTGGCAACCGCTCTGTACCGGAGACGTACCAGCCGGTGAAGAATTCCGGACCGAAACCACCCGCTGTGACCCCTTCGTCGAGTTAACGTCAAGGTCCCCCCCTCGTGTGGTGGTCCCATCCCCCCGGGACCCACACGGACAGGCGCCCCGATCATCGATCGGGGCGCTTTGTTTTCCGCACCTTTTCTTCGCCGCACTGTCGTTTTCGCCGCCCTTGGTTCGACGTATCAGTAAGAGCGACCAAGGGAGAGGGTCAGAATGAACATCAGCGCCGACGTCCGGAACATGATCATCACCATGCTGGCCGAGGGGAGCCCGGTCTGGTACGTCGCCGGCATGGTCAACATGCGCAGCCACGACGTCTACGTCATCGGCCACGCCGCCGGCTACCCGGACAAAACCAAACTCCGCCGCGCCGTCTGGGCCACCCAGAACCACCTCCCCCAAGCCGCCTGAGCCACCCACTAGTTTGGTGCTCATGATCTTCATCACCGCGAAGTTCCGGGTCCGGCCCGAGCACACCGACGACTGGCCGGCGATCACCGCCGACTTCACCACCGCGACCCGCGCCGAACCCGGCTGCCTGTGGTTCACCTGGTCCCGCTCCGTCGACGACCCGGACGAGTACGTACTGGTCGAGGCCTTCGCGGACGACGCGGCGGCGACACACCACGTCACCTCGGACCATTTCAAGGCAGCTCAGCAACAGCTTCCGCCGTATCTGCTCGAGACACCGCGGATCATCAACTTCAAGGTCCCGCAGGACGACTGGTCCGAGCTCGGCGAGATGGCGGTCAAGTAGGCGGCGGTCAGCCGTTGGGGTGTTCGATCTGGTACTGCTCGATCAGCTCCTCGAAGCGGCTCGGGTCGCCCTCTGCCAGCAGCACTGTGCGGCCCCCGACAACGGCGCGGACCTTCTCGGCCACCTCGGCCGCCTTCTCCGGGGTCGCGTAGATCCCGAGCAGCAGGTCGTGGCTCTCGTCGGCGAGCGTGAACCCCCAGGGCACGTCGCACGGGCCGTTGTGGGCCTCGACCGGGCAGAGCACCCGCGCCACCGGCTCCTGCATCTCCAGCGCCTCGCCGGTCCCGGAGAAACCCTGAATTCTCAACTCGTACGTCTTCACGAACCGAAAGTTACCGACGCCCGGCCGCACCGCGCATCGGGGTTTTCGCCCCAACCACCCCTGACTGCCGGTCAGACCGAAGTATGACTCCGTCGAGCGTAAAGTAACCGATTGGTTACTGGTGATCGCTGAACGGGGAGAGATTGTGATCAGGACTGTCGTCGCGCTGACCGGCTGCACGGCTCTGGCGATCGCCGGACTCGCGCACATCACGCCAGGAGAAGCCCAGTCACCTAGCGGCGACCAGAGCCGGACCGTTCAGGTGTGGCTGACCCCAGACCTGGCCGGCGCCGAGCAGTACGCCACAGCCGTCTCCACCCCAGGCAGCCCCGACTTCCACCACTACCTCAGCCCAAACGCGTACACGGCTCGCTTCGGCCCGTCCGCCGCGAAGGCCGAGGCTGTCTCGGACTGGTTGCGCCTCCGCGGCATGACCGACGTACGCATCAGCAGCGGCCGCGACTACATCTCAGCGTCCGGCCAGGCGTCCAAAATGCAGCCCGTACCTGACGAGCTCGCACCGGACATCCTGTCCGTCACCGGCCTGAACAACTCGGCGGCAGCGCGTGCGGCATCCGTAGCGCGGCCGCAGCCGACCTGCTCCTCGTACTGGGCTCAGCGCGCAAAAACGATCAGCCCGCCCTACCGCGGATTCACCAAGGCCTCGCTGCCGGTGTGCGGCTACTCCGCCCAGCAGTTGCGCGCCGCGTACGGAGCGTCCTGGGCGGCAACCGGCCGCGGCCAAACCATCGCACTGACTGAGAGCGAAGCGCCGACCAACATGGCGCAGACCCTCCGGGAGTACGCGCGCCGGAACCACCTACCAGCTCCGAAACCGGGCCAGTTCCGCGAGGTCCACGTCGGCGGCACCGGCTCGTGCAGTGCGAGCACCCGAAGCGCCCAGCAGTACAACGACGAGGCGGAAATGGATTCCGAGGCCGCGTACGCGATGGCGCCCGCGGCGAACCAGCTGATGGTGGTCGGGAGCGGCTGCGACGAAGACCAGTCGCTGCTCAACGCCGTACTGGCCGTCCTGACCGGCAATGGTCACCGGCCGAGCGCGTCCATCGTGTCGAACTCCTGGCAGATCCCGATCGGCGACGCCTCTCCGAAGACCTGGCACGCGATCACCCTCCGGGCGGCGGTCGAAGGGGTCGGCCTGTACATGTCCTCCGGCGACACCCCCGGCCTGACCATGACCGCGTCCGATCCGCTGGTGACCGCAGTCGGCGGTACGACCCTCGGACTCGATGCCCGCAGCAACCGAGTGTTCGAGACCGGCTGGTCGAACGGCCAGGCGATGTTCGAGGACAGCAAGTGGAGCGACCTCGGCATCACCGGCGCGGGCGGCGGGACCAGCCTGCTCTACGCGCAGCCCGCGTACCAGAAAGGCGTCGTCCCACCGTCGATGTCACACGTACGCCTTGGCGGTAAGACAGTCGCCAACCGGGCCGTACCCGACATCGCCGCCGTCGCTGACCTCGATACCGGCATGCTGACCGGCTACACAACGCTGGACGACAAGGGCAGGCCCACGTACCAGACGATGGTCAACGCGGGTACCAGCCTGTCCGCCCCGCTGGTAGCCGGCCTGATAGCAGGCGCCCAGCAGGGGCGGCGGACACCGTTCGGTTTCATCAACCCGCTGGTGTACCGGCTGCACGGCACCCGCGCGATCAATGACGTACTGCCGATCAACCAGGCGATGCCCCAGCAGAACCGGGCCGCCTACACCCCGGCCAACGGGACCGACAGCGCAACCATCGACGTCTTCGACGCCCATAACGCGACCGACACCGATCAGACGACCGTCAAGGGCTACGACACAACCACCGGCCTCGGTACCCCCAACGGCCTCCCCTTCATCCTGGGCCTGCGCTACCTGGCGCACTAGCGGGGTACGAAGTACTTCCAGGTCTTGCCGTGATCGGTGCTGGTGATGGCGTTGTCGCCGTTGTACTGCATCCCGTACACGAACTCGCCGAGCGCTTCCAGGCCACCTAGGTCGGTTGGCGGAGTGAGTGGTGCACCGATGCCGGGCCGGAGGAGTTCGCGTTTCTTGCCCTGATAGAGCACGAGCCCCGTGCCGTTGTCGAAAGCAACAAGCGCGGATACGTAGGTGGTGTCACGTTCAGCCACGATTGTCCAGTGCTCGCCGCGGTCGGTGGACAACCGCAGCGGCACCGGTTCGTCACTGTGCCGCGCACTGGGCTTCGAGCCCGGGATCACCAGCAGCGTCTTGCCGTCCGGGCTGACCGCCAGCTTGCCACCCATCCGGCCCGGACTGATGACCGAGTGATCCCAGGTCTTTCCGTGGTCATCGGTCCAGTAGATGTTGCCGACGCCGCTGTTCCTGCCGCCGACCAGCCACCACCGTCCGGTGTTGTCGCGGTAGGTCTGGTACACGTTGTCGATCCCGGGGATCTTCACCTCCCGCAGCACCCCGCTCTCCGGGTTCAGCGCCCGCAGAGTCCCGGCCGCCAGCAGCACATCGCCATCGGCGAACTCGCCGGTCGGCGGAGCCCAGCGCAGCTTCTTCTCGTCCCGGCCCTGATCCGTCAGCCGGACCATCACAGACTGCGCCCAGGTCGGATCGGTCCCCTTCATGCTCGTCGGCATCGACAGCGCCAGCACCTCGTCGCCGACCCGGACCACGCTGTACCCGTTCTTGCGCACCGGCGCGGTGGTGCGTACGCCGTCCCGGACCAGCACCGCGGCGCCCAGGTAGGTGTAGTTGGGCCCAGGCGACGACCACGCCGAGGCCCATCGCGTCGGTGTGCCGAACTCGATGGCGCCCGCGCCCGACTTCTTGTCGGCGATCAGCTTCTCGGCTGTCGGGTCGACCTGGATCGACGTCGGCGGACCAGCCGGTGGCTTCTCGGTACCGATAACGTTCCGGAGCGGCAGCACTGCTGCCAGGACCGCGATCGCGACCGCCGCGGCGACGCCCGCGCCGGTCAGCGCCTGCCGACGGTGCCGGCGGCGGATGCCACGGCGCTCCAGCGCCTCGAAGGGCAACGGCTGGACGGTCTCCTGAATCTCCCAGGACAGTTCTTTCAGCTCAGACATGGTTGACCTCCTCGGCGTCGTCGGCACCCTCAGCTGTAGCGTCATCAGCATCGTCGGCGAATTCGTGCACGAGCGGCGCCAGCCGGGACCGGCCCCGGGACAGCCGGGCCTTGACCGTCCCCTCCGCGACCCGGAGCTGGACAGCGATCTCACGCACCGGCAGATCGACGATGTGATGAAGCACGATCGCCTCCCGCTGCTCGTACGGGAGATGCCGCAGCGCCTCGACCAGCGCGACCCGGTCGGCCGACAACCCGGCGGTCGTGGTCTCGGCCAGCCCCGCGCGGGACATCAACCCGTGGAAGCGGAGCGCGCGGCGATAGCGCTGGCGTACGGCATTCAGCGCGACCGTCCGCAGCCATCCCTCCGGGTTCTCGAGCTGCGCGAACCGGCGCGGTTTCTCCACCGCCCGGACGAACGCCTCCTGCACCGCGTCCTCGGCCTCGCCCAGGTTCCCGCAGATCGCGAACAACTGGCCGACCAGCCGCCGGTAACACCCCTCATACAGCTCCCGCACCGTGTCGCCGTCCGCCATCACCACTCCCCAGATTCGCCCCTTTCCCTCCACAAGTCCCGGCAACCCCATCCGGTTGCATCACCAAACCAAATTGGGCTACCCGGCGGGGATGTGGATCGTGATTTCCAGACCGCCGGTGGGGCGTACGGCGGTGGTGATCGCGCCGTCGTGTGCGGTGACGACGGCGTGCACGATCGACAGTCCGAGCCCGGCTCCGGCATCGCTGTGCAGGCGAGCGCCATCGCCCCGGACGAACGGCTCCGGGAGCCTGTCCACTGAGGCGGAGGTGACCACGGCGCCGGTGTTACGGATCCGGAGGACGGCCTGGTCGTGCGCGCGATGGGTCGTGATGTCGATCCGGCCGCCGCTGTGGTTGTAGGCGATCGCGTTGTCGACGAGGTTGTGGATCATGCGTTCGAGGAGTACGGGCACCCCGACGATCACCGCCGGCAGCAGGTCGGTCCGCACGGTCAGCTCGCGCCGGCGGAGGTCGTCAGCGACGCCGTCGAGGACGGTGGTCACGATGTCGGCCAGATCCAGCGGATGCTTCGGTCCGGCGCCGGCCTGGCTCCGAGCCAGCGTTAGCAGCCCATCGAGAGTGCGCTGGCTGTGCTCGACCGCCGCCTTGACATCGCGCGTCATGGTGAGCAGTTCGTCCAGGTCGGGCCGGCCGTCGAGGGTGACGTCGATGGCGGTACGCATCGTGGTCAGCGGCGTACGAAGCTCGTGCGCGGCGTTCGCGGTGAACATGCGCTGACTGTGCAGAGCCCCATCGCGCTCGGCGATGCCCTGCTGGATTCGGTCCAGCATCCCGTTGACGGTGGTGGCCAGCGCGGCGAGCTCGTCGGCCGGCCGGCTGACCGGCACCCGTTCGGACAGGTTCTCCACCGAAAGGCGCTGGGCCGTGGCCGAAATGTTCCGGATCGGGCGAAGTACCCGCCCAGCCACCAGCCAGCTGACGATCGCGGCCAGCACAGTCACGATCGTCAGGGCGATCGTGGCCTGGGTCAGGAACTCGGCGAGCGTCGTGTGCCGCAACTGGTCGCCCATCTTGGAAAGATCATCCGGCGGCCAGGACGGCAGCGGTCCGTGACCGTCCGGATCGACGACGATGACCGCGATGCGCCGGGCTAGGCCCTGGCGCATCAGCAGATAGGTCAGAAAAGTCAGGACCAGACCGGCGGCCAGGACCATCCCTGTGTAGAGGACAGTCAGCCTGGTCCGTGCGGTCAGCCGGAAGCGCATGTGCTGATCCGGTATCCGGCACTGGTCACCGTCTCGATCAGCTGCGGCTCGCCGAGTTTGCGGCGCAAGGTGCCGATGGTGATCCGGACCGCGTTCGTGAACGGGTCGGCGTGCTCGTCCCACACCTTGTCCAGCAGGACCTCCGCGCTGACGACGGCGCCATCAGCGGCAAGTAGCTGCTCGAGTACGCCGAACTCCTTGGGCGTGAGGTACAAAGGCCCGCCGGCCCGTTCCGCCGTACGCCGGGCCGGGTCGAGAGTGACGTCCGCGGCGCGCAGCACCGGTGGGCGCGCCGGACTGCTGCGCCGGGCCAACGCACCGACCCGAGCGATCAGCTCCGAGAACGCGAACGGTTTTCCCAGGTAGTCGTCAGCGCCCAGGGTCAACCCGTCGACCCGGTCCTCGACCGCGCCGGAGGCGGTCAGCATCAAGATCCGTGACGTACCCCGCTCGGCCAGCTGCCGGCAGACCGCGTCGCCGTGCAGCACTGGCAGATCGCGATCGAGGACGACCACGTCGTACGGCGTGAGGTCGCATTTGTCCAGGGCGCTCCGGCCGTCGAAGGCAAGATCGACCGCGAACCCGTGCTTGCGCAATCCGGACGCGACGTACTTCGCCAACGGTTGCTCATCCTCGACCAGCAGAATCCGCACCCGGTCATCATCGCAGCCGGGACTTATGGATTTGCTATGGAACAACCATCGGTCACCCATCGGCCGCTCTCGGTAGACCTTGGGGCATGACCACGGGAACCGAACCGGCCGCTCCGGCGAAGACCGCGACCGTCGACATCGTCGTACCGGTGTTCAACGAGGAACGCGCACTGCCAGGCTGCGTACGGGTCCTGAGTTCCTGACCAGGCAGTTTCCGTTTCCGGCCACCATCACCTTGGTCGACAACGCGAGCACCGACAGTACGCTCCGGGTCGCGAGCTCGCTGGCCGCGGCAGTCGACCGCGTCCGGGTGCTGCACCTCGACCGCAAGGGCCGCGGGCTGGCGTTGCGGGCGGCGTGGGCCGGCAGCGAGGCCGACGTCGTCGTCTACATGGATGTGGACCTGTCCACCGGACTCGACGCGTTGCTGCCGCTGGTCGCGCCGTTGGTCAACGGGCACTCCGATCTGTCCATCGGCTCCCGGTTGGCGCCGGGCGCGCGGACAGTACGCGGGCCGAAGCGGGAGCTGATCTCGCGCGCCTACAACCAGTTGATCCGGCTCCTGCACGGAGCCCGGTTCTCCGATGCGCAGTGTGGTTTCAAGGCGGCTCGTACCGGCATCGTCCGGCCGCTGCTCGGGCAGGTTCAGGACGACTCGTGGTTCTTCGACACCGAACTGCTGTTACTTGCCGAGCACAACGGACTGCGCGTTCACGAGGTGCCAGTGGACTGGGTCGAGGACGTCGACAGCCGGGTGGACGTGATCGGGACCGCTTGGGACGACATCCGCGGCCTTCTCCGGATGGCCCGGGCCAAGGCCTCTGGGCAGGCCCGCGTACGGGATCTCCCGCAACGGCCCGAGCCGATGGCCGCGCATCCCGACGCCGTGCTCGATCGCCGCGAGGGTGGCCTGACCTGGCAACTGCTGTCCTTCGCCGTCGTCGGCGGGCTCTCGACCGTGACGAACCTGGCGCTGTATGCCCTGCTCAGGCACTGGTGGCCACTCCTGACCGCAAACCTCGGCGCACTCGTCCTCACGACGCTGCTCAACACCGAGGCCAATCGCCGGTTCACCTTCGCCGGTACGCACACCGGGCCGGGACGAACCCGAGTCCATCTCCAGGGCCTGGCCGTGTTCGGCCTCTACTACCTCTTCACCTCAGCGGCCCTGCTCGTACTGCATGTGTGCGCCGCCGCTCCTTCCCGCCTGCTCGAGTTGTCCGTGCTGCTCGTCTCGTCCGGGCTCGGCACCGCCGGGAGATTTCTGTTGCTCCGACGCTGGATCTTCAAACCGGTCCGGCCGACCGAAAGGGACCTCTGATGACGGCGGCTACCGAAGCAGCGATCGAAGCGTTGCCCAGGGCAAAGAGATTGTGGCGAGGGCGGGCGCTGGCGGCGATCTGCTTGTTGGCCGGGATGCTCTACGCCTGGAAGATCGGCGACGGCCAGCTCGGCAACACCTACTACTCGGCCGCGGTCAAGTCGATGACCGACAGCTTCCCGAACTTCCTCTTCGGCTCGCTCGACCCGTACGGCGTGATCACCGTCGACAAGCCGCCGATGGCGCTGTGGCCGCAGGCGATCTCGGTGCTGATCTTCGGCTTCCACGGCTGGGCGCTGCTGCTGCCCCAGGTGATCGAGGGCGTCGCGGCCGTGCTCCTGCTGCACCGGACCGTACGGATGTGGGCGGGTGACGGGGTCGCGCTACTGGCCGCGCTGTTCTTCGCTCTGACGCCGGTCACTGTGGTCATCAATCGGGACAACAACCCGGACACGTTGCTCGTCCTGCTCCTGGTGGCCTCGGCGTACGCGGTCACTCGGTCGGTGCAAGCGCCTTCCGCACGGACTCGTACGACGTGGCTGCTGTGGTGCGCGTTCTTCGTCGGCTGTGGGTTCCTCACCAAGATGCTCCAGGCGTGGATCGTCGTACCCGCGCTCGGGCTGGCGTTCTTGGCCGGCACCACCGGGCCGCTCAAGCGCCGCGTGCTCGATCTGCTCGGCGCCGGCGCGGTATTGATCGTGTCGTCGTTCTGGTGGGTCGCGGTACACACGTGGTGGCCCGGCCGGAAGCCGTACATCGGTGGGAGTTCGGACGGTACTGCGTGGAACCTGATCTTCGGCTACAACGGCTTCGGACGGATCGCGGGTGACGGCCAGGTCGGCGGCATGATCACCGTTCAGGACGGCAAGACGACGACCGGATCGTTCGGCGGGACCCCGGGGCTGTTCCGGATGTTCAACGAGTTGGTCGGTGGGCAGATCTCGTGGTTGCTCCCGCTGGCGTTGGTTGTTCTGGTCGCGGTGTCGGTTGCGGAAGTGCGGGCGATAGTACGCAAGGCAATCGGAGACCCGGCTACCCGCGCAGGCTGGTTCCTGTGGGGCTCTTGGCTGCTGATCAGCGCGCTGGTCTTCAGCTTCGCGCAAGGGATCATGCATCCGTACTACACGACCGCGCTGGCACCGGCGATCGCCTCGCTCTGCGCGGCCGGGCTGGCTGTGCTCTGGCGCTGGTACAAGCACAGCCACTCGTTGTCGTGGGTTGTGCTGCCGGCCGGAATCGCGATCACCGCGGCCTGGGCGTTCGTCCTGATCTCACGCGACACGACCTGGTACAGCTGGAGCCGCTGGGCGGTAGCCGCCGGCACCACCGCCGCCCTCCTTGGCCTAATCACCGGCCGCCTGCCGGGGGAACGTCCTATCCTTGCACCGCAGGCCGGGCGGCTGTCCGGGGAACGTCGGGCTGTTCTCGGTAGGCCGGCGCTGGCGGTCGGGGTCGTCGCGCTGCTGCTCACGCCGGCTACCTGGTCGGTCGCCGCGGCGACAGTCAATGCCAACGGCAACACCCCGGCCGCCGGCCCGGCCCCCACCGGGCCTCCCGGCGGAAGCGGCTTGGTGATGTCGCCCGGTCCCGGCGTTCAACACAAACCCGCCCAGGTCCAGGGCCGACCGGAGACGGTCATCGGTGGTGGGAGTGGGGCGGCGAAGCTCACCGACGAACAGCGGCGGATTCTGGCGTACGCCGAACGCAACGCCCCGGGCGCCGACATCGCCCTAGCCATCAACGCCGACGCCGGAACCTTAGCCCCGTTCATTATGGAATCCGACGCGACGGTGATCGGTATGGGCGGCTTCAACGGCGGCGACAACGCCCCATCCACCGACCAGCTCCAGCAGTGGATCGAGTCCGGCAAACTGCGCTACATCCTGAGCGCGGCCCCAGGCCAACAGAATCAACCCATGCCAGGTGGCGGAAAGGGCCAGCGCAGAGCCGCAAACCAGCAACAACGCCAAACCTGGATCGAGCAACACTGCACAGTCGTCTCCCCCACCGAGTACAGCAGCAACCCAGGTACCACCCAACAACCATCGGCTCCGGCCATGCTCGGCAGCCCGCCTACTACCCTTTACCACTGCACCTAGCCTCAAGCCCCGGCGGTGAACTGTCGTACTTCGCGCCGCCGGCAACAGAACTATCACCTCGTCGCGGGCGGCAGCCTGCGTACGTCGGACCGCAAGTCGTGGGCTGAAATGATTTGGGAGGATGCCGGACAGGTAGGGGGTATGACCGAGACAACGATCAGGCCCCGGCTCGGGCCGGTGAGTGAGGACGCCGTGCACGATCCGCCGCTCGACCACCGTCGACGGCGGTTCGAGGAGGTGTTCGGCACCCATCGGGAGGCGGTGCTCGGGTACCTGCTGCGCCGCACCGGCTCGAGCCACGACGCCGCCGACCTGCTGTCCGACACGTTCGTGATCGCCTGGCGACGCCTTGAGGAGGTGCCGGCCGGTGACCAGACCAGGCCGTGGCTGTTCGGCGTCGCCCGGCGCGTACTGGCGAACCACCGGCGCGGCGAGGTACGGCGGACGGCGCTCACGGACAAGCTCCGCGACGAACTGACAGAGACCTCTACACCAGGACCTGAACTCGTCGATGCCGATTCCACGATGGCGCGAGCTTTCCGCGCACTGCCCGAACCGGATCGCGAACTGCTCACACTGATCGCGTGGGAAGACCTGGGCACCGCGCAGATCGCCACGGTCCTTGGCTGTTCGCGTAACGCGGTGCGAATCCGGCTGTTCCGGGCCCGGCGCCGCTTCACCGAACTGGTCACCGCCCATTCGAATGCTCCTGTGAACGGAGAGATCTCGCATGAAGACGTCTGACATCGACGCGGCGATCCGCGCCCTCAAGCCCACTACCCGCACCGACGTCGGCGCCGCTGCCTGGACCGAGCTGTCCAGCAACATCACCACGCTCAGCCCGAACGAAGAACACCGCGCGACTACGGCGACCGGACGGCGCCGCTTCCAGTTCGGGTCTTCCAGACGGCCACAGCTCGCGATGGCCGGTGTGTTCAGCCTGCTGATCAGCGGCGCCGTCACAGCAACCGTGGTCGATGGCCCAGGGCAAACTCAGGCCCGCGCGTTGTCCTTCACCGAAGCAGGCGATTCCGTGATCGTCCGCGTCATCGACCCCAACGCCGACCCGGCTCGCTACAACGCCGAGTTCCGCGACATGGGATTGCCAGTGACAGTGAAGGTCATCCCCCTCAGCGCGAACGCGGTAGCGCAGTTCGCCGGCTACTCCGTACCCCGGGGAGAAGCGGGCAAGCTCCGAGTGCTCGAGCCAGGTGAAAAGTGCCCCGGCACCCTCACCGCCGCCGACCCCGGCTGCCAGTCCGGCCTGGAAATCGCCAGAGACCTCAAGGGCTCAACAATCGTCGAATTCGGTCGCGCCGCCAAGAACGGCGAGAGTTACTACCACAGCAGCCGCTGAACCACCGCGTTCTCGTACACCCAGCGGAATTTAGGTCGCGTCCCGGGCGAGGGAGCCGCTACGGTCGCCAAGGTGATGGAGACCGCGAAACACTTGCTCGCCCGCTATCCACGCGACACGTGGAGCCTGGTGGAAACCGGCGAGTCCGGTGCCGAGGTGTATCGATCGGCTGGGCTGTTCCTGAAGGTGGATGAGGACTTCGCGGCAATCAGCGCGGAGACCGAGCGGCTGGAATGGCTGGCCGGGCAGGGCGTCGCGACCGCGAAGATCGTTGACCACGGGCAGGACGGCCAGGTGGGTTGGCTGATCACCGAGGCGGTGCCGGGAATTGCCGCCGCGGACTGGCCGCGTGATGACCTCGGCACGGTCGTCCGGTCGCTCGCGAGCATCGTCAGGATGCTGCACGAGCTCCCGACCGACAGCTGTCCTTTCCCTCGCGACACGACAGTCACGACCCGGCTGGCCACCGCTCAGGTGGAAGGCGGTCTGGTCGATCTGGACAACCTCGAGGACGAGTACGCCGGGTGGACGGGCAGCCAACTGCTCGGCGAACTCGAACGCAAGCGACCGCCCACCGAGGATCTGGTGCTTTGTCACGGCGACCTGACACCCGAGAACGTCTTGCTCGTCCCCGGCACCGGTGAACTGGCCGGTCTGATCGATGTCGGCAATCTCGGAGTGGCCGACCGCTGGCTGGACCTCGCGATCCTGCACCGCGAGCTCAGCGATGACCCCTTTCAGCCCGACCACGCCGAGCAGTTCCTGGAGCAGTACGGCACACCACTCGCGCCGGCGAAGCTGTCGTACTACATCCTCCTCGACGAGTTCTTCTGAGTCAGTCGTGGCCCAGCATTCGGGTCAGAAGGTTGTAGGTGGCTCGTTGCAGCCGGGGATCCTGGAGGCGGGGGTGGCTCAGGCCAAGGGACCAGTGGAAGGTGCCGGCGTTCCAGACGTACCCGCCGGCCGGAGCGCGGTGCAGCACGGTCTGCTGGAGGTCCTCGTCTCCAGCAGCGTTGCAGAACGGTGAGCTGGTCAGCGTCGCGTGCTCGGAGCCGGCTGCTTGCTCGAACTCATCCATCACCCGGTCCGCTTCCACCGCCACGATCCGCGGGAACTGGGTTCCCTGCTGGACCCCGGTACCGGCCCACATCCAGTGCTCAGGAGAGCTCACCACCAGAGGGTGCGGCTGCTTCATCCGGGAGGTGTACTGACTGCCCATCAAGGCTTGCTCGGGCTGGTCGAGCTGCCGCCACTGGCGGGTCGGGGCGGAGCGCTCGGGGTCGTCCTTCGACTTGTAACAGGTGACGATCCGGTTCGTGCCGCCGGTGCGGCCTGCCTCCAGCCGGACCCGCCAGTACATGGCGTTGGCGCCGAAGAAGGCCAAGTTCGTCCCGTGCGATCGCGCTTTGAGTACCACCGAGCGCATCGCGTCCGAGTAGTACTCGTCATGCCCGCTGGAGACCAGCAGCCGGTGCCGAGCCGGATCGACCCGGCCTTCGTGCAGGTCGACGCTGGTCGCGTACCGGCAGTCGAAGCCCTGCTGTTCCAGCCACCAGATCAGCCGGTGATCCAGGTCGTGCCGGCTGGGCAGTCCGTTTTCGTGGTACGGGCGGTCGAAGCTCACCTGCTTCGCCTTGCCCTTGGCGCCCTCGATCCCGTACAGGCTGGACCCCGTCTGCCCGTCACGGGGCCACCAGTTGTACGCGGCATAGGTGGTGAAGGGCAGCACCACCAGTACCTCGCTGGCCGCCGCGTCGTCTCGCACCACGAAAACAGTTCCCGCCCGTACGCCATCGGCTCTGGTGAAGACGGCCTGGTAGTACCCGGAGACCCAGTCGGCCGGGATACGCACCGTCCACGTACGGGTCCACTCGCACCACACCAGACGGGTACTGGGGTCGGTGCGAGGTGCTTGCTGGGTCTCCGCGTGCAGCGGCGGGCTGCTCAGTACCAGCCGACCGCCCTTGCCGTTGTAGAAGCCCAGGCGATACAGGTCGATGCGCACTTGCTGTGGCGAGTCGCAGCTGAGGTGGAAGTGCAGCTCTTCGCCGGCCTGCACGCTCGTGGCCGAGGCGTAGCCCTGGATCTGGCGCCGCTTGTCGTCACTGGTCCGGCCGGCGCGGAGGTTCCAGCCGTTCGAACCCCTCCGGCTGTTCTCCCGCGTGATGACCGCCGAAGGACGGCGCAACCCGGTCGGTGCGACGCGAGCCAACGCAGCTTTGTCCACGGTGGGAATCGGCGCGGTCGAGGAGTCCGTACACGTGCACTGGTCGTCGACAAACCACCACACGGCCGCGCCACCACCAACGCCCGCAATCCCCAGTGAAGTCAGCACTGCGCGCCGCGTCGGCCGCCAATTCATCCTGAGTCACCAATCCGTTTCGTCGGAGTCAGCTACAGGAGTGATGGTAACTATTTACCAAAACTGAATCCCTTTTCAGTAAAAATGTCACAGCTCTTCGTCGTTCCCATTACAGACCGTCGGAGGCCGAAACATCCGGCGCTTTCCGGACATAAACCTGGTGTCCACCATCTGTGAGGCCTACGTGGAGGTGTTATGAGGAAGGGACGAAGTCGTCCCGTCGTGGCCGTCGTGGCCACGCTGGTTGCCGGCGGCTGCCTGCTTGGCGGTGCCGCGGCAGCAAATGGATCGCAAGCCAATGGATCCGAGCCATCGGCGGAGCCACCGGCCGCCGGCACGGTCGCCGGCAATAAAGTTGCCAGCGGCAAGGTTTCCGGTGACGTCACCCTGGTCACCGGCGATCGTGTCAGCCTGCGCGGTGACCAGCCGGCCAAGATCCGTCCGGCCAAGGGCCGGGAGAAGGTCACGTTCATCGAGCGCAAGGAGGTCAACGGCGACCTCACCGTGGTGCCGATGGACGCGGAGGCCGCCGTACGCTCCGGTGAGCTGGATCCGCGGCTGTTCAACGTCACTCAGCTGATCAAGCACCGGTACGACGACCGGTCCCGGTCCGACATCCCGCTGATCGTCAGCGGCCCGGTCGCGCTGCGGTCCGGTAGCAGCAAGTCGGTCAGCCTGCCGAGCATCGGTGGCACGGCGATCCGCATCGGCAAGAACGCGCCGTACTGGACCGGTGCCCGGACAGCGCTGCGGACGAAGTCCAAGTCCAAGCAGTGGATCCGCCTGGACGGACCGGTGCGCGCCTTTCTGGACAAGAGCGTTCCGCAGATCGGCGCGCCCGAGGCCTGGAAGAACGGTTTCACCGGCAAGGGCATCGAGGTCGCCGTACTGGACACCGGGATCGACACCACTCATCCCGATCTCAAGGACGCGGTCGCGGCCGCCAAGGACTTCACCGATTCCAAGAGCGGGACGATCGACAAGTTCGGCCACGGTACGCACGTGGCATCGATCGTGACCGGCGAGAACCCTGTCTATCGTGGCGTCGCGCCGGACGCGAAGCTGCTCAACGGCAAGGTCCTCGACGACGACGGGTACGGTTCCGAAGCGGGCATCATCGCCGGGATGGAATGGGCCGCGAAGGCCGGCGCCGAGGTCGTCAACATGAGCCTGGGCTCCGACTGGCCGGATGCCGGCACCGATGTCATGTCGCAGGCCGTCAACCGCCTGACCAGCGAGACCGGCGCGCTGTTCGTCGTTGCTGCTGGCAACAGTGGTGGTACGCCGGGCAGCCCGGCCGCGGCCGATTCCGCGCTGACCGTCGGCGCGGTCGACCACAACGAGAACCTGGCCGACTTCTCCAGCCGTGGCCCGCGCTACCTGGACAACGCGATCAAGCCCGACATCACCGCGCCCGGCGTCGACATCGTCGCCGCGAAGGCCAAGGACAGCGTTCTGGCGGGCCAGGCCCCGAATGTCGGCAAGGACCACCTGCAGCTGTCCGGGACGTCGATGGCAGCTCCGCATGTGGCTGGTGCCGCGGCGATTCTGGCCCAGCAGCACAAGGACTGGAAGGCCGGCGAGCTCAAGGCCGGCTTGATGGGTACGGCGAAGCCCAACCCGAAACTGTCCGTTTTCGAGCAGGGCTCCGGCCGGGTCGACGTGGCCGCGGTGACGAAGTCGACGGTGCGCGCCTCGGTGGGCAGCATCAGCAACGGCATCGTCCGCTGGCCGCACCAGGACGACAAGCCGATCAGCCGCGAGGTCACGTACTCCAACTTCGGCACGGCCCCGGTCACGCTGGACCTGGCTGCCCAGGTGAACGACGCGGACGGCAAGCCTGCTCCCGCTGGAATGTTCACGGTCTCCCCCGCCACACTGACCATCCCGGCCGGCGGCAAGGCGACCGCGACCGTCACCACCAACACCGCGGTGGAGGGCACTGACGGCATCTACAGCGGGGTGATCACCGCGGGCGCGCTCCGGACACCGATCGCGGTCGACCGCGAGGTGGAGAGCTACGACGTCAAGGTGAACTTCGTCGGCTTCGACGGGAAGCCCACCACGGACTACGGGTACCGGTTCGTCAGCATCAAGGACCCGGTCGCCGTGTTCCCGGACAAGGACGGCGTGAGTACGACGACGGCCCGGCTGGTCAAGGGTCAGCACTACTTCGAGGCCTATGTCAACGACGAAGCGCTGGCCAAGTCGTCGTATGCCGCCGAACCGGCGTTCACGGTCGACGGGCCGCGCGAGCTCACCGTCGACGCGCGCGCCGGCGTACCGGCCGGCTTCCAGGTCGACAAGCCGGACGCCGTCAGCTCGACGGCCGTCTTCGGGATGGCACGGGACACCGTCTGGGGTGGCGACGAGTCGACCGGAGTCACCTATGTCACCAACACCTTCGACGGCTCGTACATCATTCCGAGCCGGACCAGTGTGGCGCCCGACGAGTTCCGGTTCCTGAAGGGGGCCGAGCTGGCGGCGCCGGCCAATTCGACCTACCAGTACCACCTGGCAAAGGACGATCTCGGCAGGGTCCCGGACAAGCTGGTGAGCCGTGTTCGGGACAGTTCGCTGGCGCGGGTCAAGGCGGAGCACGTCGGCAGCAAGCCTGGTACGTACGGGATCCGGGAAGGTGTCACGAGGGCGCTGCCGTTCACGCTGGACGAGCTCTACACGCCCGGCAAGGACTGGTACCCGAGCTTCGTCGAGACCGAGAAGCCGGACGACATCCGCGGGTTCCAGATGCAGGTGACGGCCGCGCCGGTGACGTACAAACTCGGCCGGACGACGGCACGCTGGGGTTTCCCGGTGTTCGGCCCTGCCCTGCCATCGTATGGCCGGAGCTACAGCAGCGCCGGGCGGATCGGCGACGAGATGCACTTCGAGATCCCGTTGCACACCGACGCGCGGCCCGGCGGTACCGGGTACGCGGTCACCGAGGGAACCACCGTCCTCTCCAAGGACGGCAAGGAGATCGCGACCGAGACGTACCCGGGCTACCTTGAGAGCGCAAAGGTTCCGGCCGGTGCGGGTACGTACCAGCTGCACACTGTCGGCACCCGGACCAACCCGTTGTCGTCGCGGATCGTCGCGGACTGGACGTTCCACTCCGACACCGTCACCGGCGAGAAGCCGGCGCCGCTGCCGCTGCTGGCAGTCCGCTTCGCGCCACCGGCGAAGACCTCGGCGAAAATCCCGACCCTGCTCCCGATCACCGTCGACCACAACACCGGCAAGCGCGGGCAGGTCGACTCACTGGCAGTCTCGCACGACGGCGGCGCGACTTGGCAGCCGGTCAAGGTGTACTCGGCGGGAGGCAAGACGCTGGCGCTGATCAAACATCCTGCCGGGGCCACGTCCGTCTCCCTCAAGGCGACCGCCTCCGATGCCGACGGCAACAAAGTTGACCAGACCATCGTCAACGCGTTCCTGCTGAAGTAGTCGGCTGATGGTCTCCTACTGAAGCAGGTGTGACGCTTTCCCGCTGAAGTAGCTGGACGTGCGGCTGGGGTGTCGTCTCGCCACGACACCCCGGCCGTGCTTTGTTCCTCAGTCCGTCAGGCCGGTCATCCGCATGGTGATGTTGATCCGTCCCGTCGTGAGACCACAGTTCTCCGGGGCGGTGTGCGGGTGGATGCGGGTGATGCCGTGGTACGCGAGCCGCGACGCTCCGCCGAAGACAAAGAGATCCCCGGAACACAATCTGAGATCGGTGTACGGCTTGCCGCGGTTCTCGGTGTTGCCGAAACGGAACGTACAGTCGTCCCCGATCGACAGTGACACCACCGGCGCGAGGGAACGTTCGTCCTTGTCCTGGTGCATCCCCATCCGCGCGACGTCGTCGTAGTAGTTCACCAGCGCGGTGTCGGGAGCGTACGCCTCAACTTCCGCATCGGAGTGACCGGTCTCGCGGAGGGCACGGCGGCCGAGGCGAACCATCCAATCCGGAAACGGCAGTACCCGGGCACCGTTGACGTCGGTCGCGTCGCGCGTGTACTCGTACGGCTGCCAGTGCCAGCCCAGACACACCGTACGCACAGACATCTCGTGCCCACGCACCTTGGCCGCCCGAATCGGCACCGGCCCGGCGACCCACCTCCTGAACTCACCCACAATCCACGCCTGCTCATCAAGAGCGAGCCAACCGGGCGCGAGAAACGCCCCATTCGCAATGCGCCTGGGCGAACCACCGTCGTCCATCGGAAACAGCGTCATAGCTGGATTCCCGGTCCCGCAATCCCCTTCAGATTGTGCAGCCCGACGAGGTCCAGTACCCGCGGGTCGGCGAGCTGTGCAGAGACCAGAGTCCGGCCAGGCTCCCACGGCGTCGACCACAGCAGCCGCCGAGTCATCTGCGCCCACCCGAGCTGCGGACCGAACATGATCCACAGGTCAGCCTCAGACGCCGCGAACCGAGTCGCCTGCCGAAGCCAAGACGCCGCCACCTCCGGCCACGACAAGTCCAGCACGACCTCGCCTCCCTGCGCCTCCCATGCATCCGCCAAGGTCTCGACTGTATCCCGGACCCCAGCGTCGCGCCCCGACCCAACCGCAATCGTCCTCGCGCCTCTCCCCCGCGCCAACTCCACCAGCTCCGCCGACTCCCGACGGCCGCACGACAGCTCCGCGTTGTCGGGCGCCGGGCCCGGAGCGATCGCCCCCTGGGCGCTGACCTGCGTCCGCAACAACGGACTCTCCAGGGCTTCCATGGTCGCGCTTCGTCCCCTCACACACTCCGACGGATGTATTCACCCATCAAACGGCACCACCGCGCCTGGTGTGAGCCTCGGCTGGCAATCATGAGCGACCGACTGCCGCGCCGGATGACGCGGCAGCCGGTAGCTCAGAGCCGGTCGTTCGTGTCAGTTGCACAGCCCCGCGGGCATCGACGTGTGACAACTGTTGTCCAGGAAGCGGTTTCCCGCACCGAGGCCGTCCCAGCGGATGTCGGCTGGGCGGTTACCGAACGCCTCGTTGCCGACGACCGTGTTCCAGGCCGCGTTGGCGCCGTGGAACATGGCGGCTGACACCAGTACGATCCCGCCGGAGTTGAACTGCTTGCCGACGTTCCCGAGCACCGTGTTGTCACGCAGCACGTTCTTGGTGCCGCCCAGAACCAGCAGGCCACCGCCTTGCAGCGGCGGGTGCTCGCTGTTCGCGGCGCAGAAGTTGTTGTTCCGGTTCAGGTCGTTGTCCCACGCGGCCACGTTCCCGGCACCGCCGGCCTGGCCGTCGTCCAGGATCAGCAAGCCCTGGCAGTTGCCCCAGGACCTGTTGTCGAACACCTTGACGTACCGGGCATGCCGGACGAACAGGCCGAGTTCGTTCCCGGTCGCGTCGTTGTCGCGGACGACCGCGTTCGCCATCGCGGTGTCGCCGACATAGATACCGGCTTCGTTGTTGTTCTTTACCACGTTGTCGTACACAGCCCCGCCGACTGTGTTGAACCGGGCGATCCCGTAATCACCGTCGTGGATCGCGGTCACATCGTGGACGACGAACCCCGAACCGCCGAACGCCACGATCCCCATCCCGTCGAAGCCGCGTACCTTCAGGTCGGAGATCTTGGTGTCGAACACCCGGGTGACCACGTTCATCTTCGCGTCCAGCTTCTTCGCGAACACACAGAACGCGGCACCGTGACCGCCGAGGAAGTCCGTCGTACAGACGTTCTTCGGCAACTTGGCCGGCGGCATCAGGATGGTGCCGTCGCCCTCGCCGCGGATGGTGAGATGGTCCTTCCGGATCAGCACGCTCTGCCGGTACGTTCCGGCTTCGAGAACGATCGTCGTCCCCGGCGCGGCCCGATCAACGGCCGCCTGGATCGACTGACCCGGATGTACCGTGATCGTCGTCGCGGACGCCTGCGCCGGCACGGCGGCGAGTGACGCGAACACCACGGCCGGTACGGCGGCCAGCACAGCAAGTTTCCGTCGCATGACATTCCCCTCCCTGGATGCAGCAACCAATCCGCACGCTAGTGTCCTGAGTCGGAGGTTGGGCGAGTGATTTCGGTGGTCAGGTGCGTGCATCGGGGTGCTTGGTCAGTGGCCTCGATGCGGAGCATCGTGGGCGCTGGGCAAGTGCCGCGAGGTGCGTGCCTGGGCGCCGAAAGCACCGTCGAACCTCCGACTCAGGACACTAAGCCCGAATCGCGACCGGGGGAACCCCAACGAGAGCACGCAGCAGCCCCAAAACCCTTACCACACGGGAATTCCACCCCTTGATGACAAAACCATCATCAACCGGTCATGAACTTCTCATGTTGCTGATAGGAAAGCGCCGGCCTCTCGGATCAGGGGCGGCCGTAGATGCCGAAGGCGTCGAAAGCGATCCAGGAACCGTTGTCCTTGAGCAGCTGGATCACGTTCTGGCCGGGCTTGAACAGGTCCTTGGGCAGCGGGCGTTCGAGGTACGACGGCTTCAGCGGCGAGTTCGGCAACGTACTGTCGCTGATGGTCGAACCCTTCGTTGCACCAGGGGCGAAGGTGAGCCGCTCGACCATGGTGCCGTTGACGGACAGCACAGCGGAGCCGGGGATCTTCGCATGACTGTCGATCAGCCAGAGCGCGAGATCCAGGTCCTTCGCCGGCGCCTCGGGCAGGTCGAAGCGGAACAGCACCTGATGGTTCTTGGAGCCGGCCCACTTGTCGGCCGGCCCCGGCATCAGGTAGCACCAGTCCTCTGTGGGCACAGACGTCGGGTACGTGTAGTCGACATCGTTCGGGAACTTGACCGGGTACTGTGCGCTCTTGTTCGGCGTCAGCGCGAACTCGCCCTTCCCGTCGTAGACGCCGACCTGGGCGATCGGCGTGCCCGACACCGTGACGGAGGTCTTGTTGGCCACGGCGACTGCCGCCGAAGGTGCCGAACGGCTGCCTGCGGCATCCACCGTGACGATCCGGTACGACCTGGTGACGCCGGTGAACCCGAGCCCCCGATGCACGAAGTGCGGGTACACCGTCTTGGCCAGCAGGGTCCAGGGCGAGCTCGCCGTCGAGACATAGACGGCGTAGTGGTCGACGACCGTTGCCCAGGGCACCGGAGTCCAGCTGAGCGTGACGATGCCGATGTCGCCGGTACCACCGAGTCCGGTGATGGTGGGCGGGTTGTGCCTCCGGGTTTCAATCATCACAGGGCCTCCAATCGGGGCGCGCCGGCCGGCGTCCGGAATCTCGCCGCCACGGTCGCGACGGCGTTCGCGTCGGCCTGGACGTACGGGACCTTCACGAACTCCGAGATCATCTCCGTCTCGGTGATTTGCGCGTACACATAGCCGCGACGGGCGTTGTAGAACTTCATGTACGGGTGAGCCATCCAGTCCTTGGCGTACGCGTCGGTCTCGGCGCCGTCGCCGTCGGAGCCGATCGAGGAGCAGATCAACTCGACGCCGATGGTGTCCGACGCCGGGTCCGCGAAGTCGGCCTTCAGCTCGGAGGCGATCGCGCGGTGCACATCGCCGGTCAGGACCACCGTGTTCGAGGTCTCCCCCATCGCGGCCAGCAGCCGCTTGCGGTTGGCGGGATAGCCGTCCCACTGCTCGACCCGGTCGTCGGTGACCGCGGTGAACACCACTCCGTTGGCCAGGATGTTCCAGGTGGCCGGGGAGTTCCTCAGTCCGTCGTACAGCCACTGTTCCTGGGCCGCGCCGAGAATGGTGCGCGACTCACTCAGCCGGTCGGCTTCGCTGGTCGGCACCGGGTCGCGGTACTGGCGGCCGTCGAGCATGTTGATCCGGGCCAGCGTACCGACGTCGAGCCGCCGGTAGAGCTGCAGATCGGGGCCTTCCGGCAGGCTGTCCAGTGAGATCGGCAGGTTCTCGTAGAAGGCCCGGTACGCGACAGCGCGGCGATACGGAAAGAGCTCGGGCGGGATGCCGTAGTACGACGTGTTGTTGCCGTAGTTGTTCTGGACCTCGTGATCGTCCCAGGTGAGCAGCCAGGGCGCCGCCGCGTGTGCCGCCTGCAGATCGGGATCGGACTTGAACAGGCCGTAGCGCAGCCGGTACTGCTCCAGGGTCTCGATCTCGACCGCGTGCTCGGGGCCGACCGTGACGCCCTGTTTCCAGAGATTGCCGCCAGCAACGATTCCGTACTCGTAGATGTAGTCGCCGAGGAAGAACACCGCATCCAAGTCGGTACGAGCGGCCAGGTGCTTGTACGCCGAGAAGTACCCGTGGTACCAGGCCTGGCACGACGCGGTCGCGAAGGAGAACGTGGCTCCCCGCTGCCCAGGCGCCGGGAAGGTCTTGGCCCGGCCGACCGGGCTGACCTGGGCGCCGGCACGGAACCGGTAGAAGTACTCGCGGCCAGGCTGCAGTCCGCGAACCTCAGGGTGGACCGAGTGCCCCAGCTCCGGCGACGCGATCGCCACGCCGGCGCGCACGATCCGGGTGAACCGCCGGTCCGTCGCCACTTGGTAGGTGACCGGCACGTCCTCCTTGCCCATCCCGCCGTGCCCGTCCAGCGCGCCGGGGTTCGGTGCGAGCCGGGTCCACAGCACGAATCCGTCCGCCCTGGGCTCGCCGGAGGCCACGCCCAGCGCGAACACGCCGTCCGGAATCGGCCGGCGTGGCTCGGCGACCGCACTGGCCGGCGCGGCAACGCCGAGTGAAACCGTAGCGGCGGTCAACCCACTCAACTGCAGAAATCGCCGCCGATCGAGTCCGGGCGGTGGGGGTGCGGTCACGGGCGCTCTCCGTTCGATCGACAACTTGCGCCGCATTCTTACGTAAGAAACCTTCGAAAGGTAGCCGTCACCAGAAACTCGCCACCCTCTGCCGCACGGCCGCGCTCAGGCCTCGATCACCGCAGACCCCGCCAAAGCCCACCGGCGATCAAGAACGTGCGGGTATTGTCACGTTCATGACGGAGCCGACACCGCCCGGCCGCCCCGGCCGCTGGCGTTCCGGAGCGGAGAGCAAGCAGCGGATCCTCGAGGCCGCTCGCACCCAGTTCCTGGCGCACGGCTACGCCGGTACCACAGTCCGCGCCGTCGCTGCCGAGGCGGGCGTCGACCCGGCGATGGTCTTCTACTTCTTCGGCACCAAGCAGGGCTTGTTCGGCGCCGCGGTCAATCTGTCCGCCGTCGTGCCCACTGCGATCGATTCGATCTTCGCCGGCGGCCTCGAGGACATCGGGCAACGCATCGTCCGCACCCTCATCGGCAACGTCGACAGCTCTGACCGCAACCCACTGGCGATTCTGACCCGGTGGGCCGCACCCCCAGGCGAGTCCGAAGTCATCCTGCGCGAATTCATCGATCGGGAACTCACCGCCCGCCTGGCCGGGCTGGTCAGTACGCCGGACGCCGAAATCCGGGCCGGCCTGGTGAACGTACAGATCCTCGGCCTCACCATGGCCAGGTACGTCGTGCGGACCGAACCGATCGCATCCGCCCATGTCGACGACCTGGCGGCATGGTTCGGCCCGATCATCGAGCAGTGCCTGACCGGACAGCTGCGGGGATCCGCGCACGCCGTCTAGGCTCGACCCACATCATTCACGGGTGATCAGGCAGCCTCGATCATCAGGAAGTCGATGTCGGACACGCCCTGGGCCTCACGACCCGGATACGGCTCGCACAGTTCCGGCGGCAGCATGAGCGTGGTGCCGTTCGGGATTCGTGCCGTGGGCGCCGGCGAGAAGTGATCTGCGTCCGGTGAAATCGCGCCATGTTGCCCAGATCGTTCCTGCCACCGCCCGATCCGCAGTTCTCCAGCAGCAGGCGCGGACACCGGCCGCGGATATGGTCGAAGATCCGCCGGTAGAAGCGTCGCAATAGCGCCACGGGACGTACTCGGTGTCGCCGCCGCGACCGGCTTCGCCACCCTCGCCGACCGCATGAACGAGTCGGGGCGCTCCGCGAGGAGTCCGCTCCCCGGGCCGGCGCGCCCAGACTCCAGCCACAGGCCGGCCCGGCTGTGTTCCGTCATCGTCCGGTAAGCGTAGCGGGCTTTCTTCATCAATGGTGTTGTTTCAGTCCAAGGCTTGTGCGAAGGTGAACTTCACCAATCGATGTAGAAATGGGTGGACGACATGCGGGTGATCGTGATCGGCGCCGGTGTGGGTGGGTTGACATTGGCTCAGGGTCTGCGGCAGGCAGGTATCGACGTCGCGGTGTTCGAGCAGGACGCCGAGGACGCGCGTCCGCAGGGAGTGAGCTTGCATCTCGACGACCGGGGCAGCTCCGCGTTGGGCGCGTGCCTACCCCCGGCGAACCTGGCAATGGCCGAAGCGACCTTGGGCGGCCTGCGCACCGGGATCCAGGCGCTCTCGGAGGTCGACGGCGTGCTCACCGCGGCCCCGCGTGACCATCCGGACCGCCCGACCGGCCCGGCCAGACCAGGCCGGATGACCGACCGGCCGATCCTGCGGGCGGTGTTGCTGACCGGGCTGGAGGACGTGGTGCGGTTCGGGGTGGCGTTCAGCCGGTTCGAACCGCAGGCCGACGGGTCCGTCCGGGTGTGGTTCACCGACGGCACCGTCGAGACAGCGGACGTGCTGGTCGGTGCGGACGGCGTCGGGTCGTCGGTCCGCGGGCAGCTGCTACCGGACGTTCGGGTGTCCGACACGGGCAAGCGCATGCTGATCGGCGCGTCGCCGCTGCGGGCGGTGGCCGCTTCCGGTCTGGCGGCGATGATCGGCGACAACCCCGCGACGGCGCAAGTGCGCGGCACGATGATGGTATGCAGCGTGATGCGGTTCGGCGAACCGCCGATCGCTGCGCGGGACCGATGGTTGCCGACCCTGCGCAGCCGGGTCGTCGACGACGCCGAGGACTACGTCATGTGGGCGCTGCCCACCACGCAAGCCGTTCTCGGTACCGAAGGCGGCCGGGAAGCCGGATGGCGAGCGGCCCGCAGTGTGGCCGCCGAACTGCACCCGACGTTGCGATCGCTCATCGATGAGGCTTGGCCGGCCCGCACAGTGACGCTACGGGTCGGGATGATCCAGCCGCTGCCGGCGCTGCCCAGCGGTTCGGTGACGATCCTCGGCGACGCGGTCCGCGTGGGCCCGGGCTTCGGCGCGAACCTGGCGATGCAGGATGCGGGGCGACTGCGTGATGCCCTGGTCCGGGTGGTCGCGGGAGAAGACGATCTCGCCGGCGCGCTGAGCACGTACGTGGCCGCGCTACGGCCCGATGCCCCACCCGCCGAGACGGTGCCGTCCCGGCAGCTCATCGGATCGCGGGCGGCGGAGCCCGGCCGATGAGCATGGCAAATCTGACCCGACGGACGTGGTCGTTGTTCGAGTCCGTCGGCGGATGGCGAACAGTTGCCGAGGGCATCGTGTCCAGGTTGCTCTTTCTCGTCGCCTACCTGGTGACCGGCGAGGTGGTGGCTGCCGCACTGGTGGCAGTTGGTGGCGTCGCCGTGTTCGCCGTGTCGCGGGTGTGGACCGACCGGAAGTACTGGCAGGCGTCCATCGGGCTGGTCATCGTCGGCGGGTCGGCCCTGTTCGCCGGAACGACCGGCAATGCGGTCGACTTCTATCTCTCCACGGTGCTCGGACACATCGTCGTGGGATCAGTGCTCCTGGTATCGGTGCTGCTGAGGTGGCCGATCGTCGGTCTGGTGGTAGGAGCGGCCCGCCGGGAAGGCACGAGCTGGCGCCGGGACCGGCCGCTGCTCAGGAGCTACCAGTTGTGCACCGGGGTACTGATCGTGAAGTACATCACCGTCATCGCGGTGATGGTGCCGCTCTACCTGACCAATCAGGTGATCGCCATCGGAATCGCCTCAGTGACGGTAGCCGGCTCTCCCGCGACCGCGCTGTGCTTCTACCTCTGCTGGCGGATCTTGCACCGCCGGACGACACCCGCAACGAACCAGCTGGAAGGCGCCCCATGAAGATCGCTGTCATCGGAACCGGTCAGTTCGCCCGGAGCTTCATCTCGTTGTGGCAGCTTCATCCCGCCGTCGCCGAGGTGTACGCCTGCGACCTCGTTCCCGAGCGCGCCGCCGAGCACCAGCGCCGGCACAGTCTCGCGGGAACATTCGGCAGCTTCGAGGAGGCACTCGCCTCGGATGTCGACGCGGTCGCCATCATGACGCAGCGATGGTCACACGGGCCGCTCGCCCTGCAGGCACTCGAGGCCGGAAAGCACGTCTACTCAGCGGTGCCGATGGCAATCGAGATCGGTCAGATCGCCGCGATCGTGAACAAGGTCGAACAGACCGGGCTGGTGTACATGATGGGCGAGACCAGCTACTACAACCCGGTTGTGGTGTGGGCCCGTCAGCAGCACGCCGAAGGCGCCTTCGGTCGCGTGTTCTACGCCGAGGGTGACTACGTGCACGACATGGACAACGGGTTCTACAAGGCGTTCCAGTACAGCGGCGGACCTGATTGGAAGCGCGTCGCGAGCTACCCGCCCATGCTCTACCCGACACACTCCATCGGGGGCATCCTCGGAGCGCTCCCGACGTACGCGAGCACGGTCAGTTGCCTCGGGATCAGCGATGATCGGCGCGACGGCGTGTTCGATCGCGAGGTGTCCGAGTGGGGGAACGACTTCTCGAACATGACCGCGCTTTTCGAGCTCGCCGACGGTGGGGCCATGCGTACCAACGAGTTCCGTCGGGTCGGATACTGGAAGGGCCCCGAGTCGCGCTTCCGCTTCTTCGGCACTGAGTCGGTCGTGGAACAGTCGACGACCTGCACCACGGTCAGCATCAAGAGCGACGGCCCCGACTACCGTAAGGGGACGACGATCGACATCAGCGAGAAGGTTTCGACCCTTGGGAAGACCTCACTCGCCGGCTTCGAGGACATCGACCCTGCGCTGCTGCAGAGCTTCATGTCACGGACCGCACCGGTCCACGACCGGAGCCGGCTCCCACCGGAGTTCGAGGGCGCGCCGAATGGTCACGAAGGCTCGCACCACTTCCTCGCCGATGACTTCGTCCGGGCCGTGACGACCCGAACACAACCCCCGGTCAACGCCTGGCTGGCCGCCCGCTTCACGGCACCAGGGATCATCGCCCACGAATCCGCCCAGCGCGGGGGGCAGCGGCTCCCCATCCCGGACTTCGGCGCCGCACCCGCCGAAGCCCAGTGGTAACCCAGACCGTAGTCACCCCGACCTGACCCGAATGACAAAGGCTCTCTGGCCAGGTTCGCCTGGCCAGAGAGCCTTTCCAAGTAGCGGGGGCAGGATTTGAACCTGCGACCTCTGGGTTATGAGCCCAGCGAGCTACCGAGCTGCTCCACCCCGCGTCGCCTTGTTACGTAGAGAAGTCTAGAGGATGCCCGCCAAGCAACCAAAACGACCCCCTCGCCCAGTGCACCGAAGCGGACCGGCGTGCAACCCCGACCGCCCCGGGCCGAGCAGAAATGACGAAGGCCCCTCGACCGAGGTTTCCCTGGTCGAAGGGCCTTCCGTGGTAGCGGGGGCAGGATTTGAACCTGCGACCTCTGGGTTATGAGCCCAGCGAGCTACCGAGCTGCTCCACCCCGCGCCGTTGTGTCTTCAGCCTAGAGGATTTGGGCCGAGCAACCAAATCGGTTTCCGGAACCGCGTGATCGTGGGTCCACGGCCGGGTTGTCCACAGGTTCCGGAATCATCCGTCCGCGGGTGCGGTGATCGCTGCATCTTCTTGGTCAGGAAGGCGTCTCGCAGCAGGCGGGGCGCCCCGCGGTTCCCAGGAGGCAGCCATGTCGTGTTCATCGCTTCGTTCCCGAGTCGTGCCGTCCGCTCGTCGTATTGTGACCGGAAGCACGGTCGTTCTTGCCTCACTAGGTCTGTCGACGGCCGTCCCCGCGTCGGCGCACGAGTTCGCAGCATCGTCGGCGTACGCCGCGGCACCTCCATCGACCGAGCAAAGGGCTGACACCTTGGACGGCTTCGCCATCGGGCACCTGCCCAACGGCATCGGCACCCCGAGCGACTTCGAGTACGAGTGGGGCGACGTGTCCTTCCACAGCCGGGTCTGGGAGACCGGCCCGGATCGGGAGGGTGCGTACAAGGTCGATCTGACCCTGAAGACCCTGCGCGGCGACCGGCTGACCGACCTCGAGGCCCTGCACAAGTTCCTGATCGAGTACGAGGAGAAGGAGCCGGGCAGCTGGCAGCTGACCCCGGTCAAGGTCGGTGGGTACGACGGCCTCTTCGCCGGCGACGAGGTCTTCTACTTCATCGAGCCGGGTGTCGCCGCCGAAGTGACGATCGACCCCGAGCGCTTCACCGACGAGGACGTGCTGGACACCGCGGCCGAGTTCCGGCCGGAGTCGAAGACGTGATGCCGTAGGCAACGGAACGGGGCGGCGACGCCGACTGTCGTCGGTGTCGCCGCCCCGGTCAGCCCTGCAAGTCAGCCGGTCGGTGAGCTCGGCGGACTCGACGGCGTGGGCGTCGTCGTTGCGGGTGGTTTCGCGGGCGTCGGTGTCGGTGTCGGTGCGACCGTCGCACTGGCAGCGGCTGCCCTGTCGATCGCCTTCTTCATCTTGTCGACCTGGGTCTGGTACTCGGCGAGGTTGCCGTTCTTCAGGGCGGTCTGCGCCGCTGTGTACGCAGCTTCGGCCTCGGCCAGCGCCTGCTTCACCGTCTGGTTCGACTGCTGCGCCGGCGGTGTCTTGGTCCCTGGTGGTTGCTCGCCGGTGTCGACGCTGGTGTTGAAGACCTTGGTCAGGGCTTCCTGCAGCGTGGACCCGTAGGCGACCCGGTCACCGAAGGACACCAGGACGTACCGGAGGACGGGATAACTACCCGGCCCGCTGGTCCGTACCGAGTACACCGGCTGGACGTAGAGCAGACCACCGCCGAGCGGCAGCGTCAGCAAGTTCCCGAACTGGGCTCGTGCGCCGCTGTTCGGCTGGTTGATCGGCAGCAACGCCTGTCTGATGCCTTCGTCGGTCTGGAACTTGTTGTAGACCTGCCCCGGACCAGGTATCTGCAGGTTGCCCGGCAATCGAAGAATCCGGAACTTGCCGTAGTCCGGTGACGTGGCCTCGGAATCCACCGCCATGAACGCGGTGAGGTTCTCCCGTTCACCGTTCGGTACGTACACCGACGTCAACGAGAACTTCGGGTCGGTCTGACCCGGCATCCGCAACGAGAGATAGAAGGGAGGCTGCGGAATATGCGTCGAGGAATCGCCGGAGGACACCGCGGTCGGGTCGTCCGGAACACGCCACAGATCGCTGTTCT
This sequence comes from Kribbella hippodromi, assembly GCF_039531045.1. Classification (NCBI taxonomy): domain Bacteria; kingdom Bacillati; phylum Actinomycetota; class Actinomycetes; order Propionibacteriales; family Kribbellaceae; genus Kribbella; species Kribbella hippodromi. Next base: position 62,999 of record NZ_BAAAPH010000033.1, read on the forward strand.
GGTACCAGGTGTCCGAGTCCTGCACGTGGTACTTGGCGAGCATGTCGCGCTGCACCTTGAACATGTCCTCCGGGTAGCGGAGATGCGCCATCAGGTCCGGCGAGATGTCCGACTTCGGCTTCACCGTGCCGGGGAAGGCCTTCATCCAGGTCTTCAGCACCGGGTCGGAGTCGTCCCACGCGTACAGCTGGACCGAACCGTCGTACGCGTTCACGACGGCCTTGACCGAGTTGCGGATGTAGTTGATCTTCTCGCTCGGCTGCTGGGCGATCGTGCCGCGGCCGGTGGTGGTATCCCGGGTGCTGACGTCCAGCGCGACCTTCTCGGAGTACGGGTAGTTGTCCGAGGTGGTGTAGCCGTCGACGATCCAGACCACCTGACCGTCCACGATTGCCGGGTACGGGTCACCATCCGGCGTCAGCCACGGCGCCGCCTTCTCGACCCGCTCGCGCGGAGTGCGGTCGTAGAGGATCTTCGAGTCCGGGTTGACCCGGCTGGAGAGCAGCAGGTTCGCGTCCCGGAACTTGGTGGCGTAGAGCAACCGGTTGAAGAACGACCCGACCGGTACACCGCCCTTGCCCTCGTAGGTGTTCAGCGTCGGGTCACCGCCGGACTTGCCCTCCGGGGTGTCGAGCTCGACCGGCTGCGCACCCTTCGGAGCACCGACGATCGAGTAGTCCGGGGATTGCTCACCGAAGTAGATCCGCGGTTCGTACTTGCCGAGCTGACCGGTCGGCGGCAGGTCCTTCTCGGTCCAGACCGGCGTACCGTCGGCGGCGCGCTGGTTGCCGTTCGCCGCCACCACGCCGTAGCCGTGGGTGTAGACGGTGTGGTCGTTGTTCCAGTTGCGCTGGCCGGCCGGCAGCCGGTCGACCTGCACCTCACGGACGGCGATGACCGTGTCGTTGACCTTGCCGTTGATCTTGTACCGGTCGACGTCCAGATCGGTCGGGAACGAGTAGAACCCGCGGACCTGCTGGAGTTGCTCGAAGGTCGGGCCGACCACGCTCGGGTCGATCAGCCGGATACCGGGCAGCACCTCGGTGTCCTGCAGCAGCTCGGCCGGGGTCGCCGTGGTCTTGGCCTGATAGTCGGTGACGGAAGCCTGCTCGAGTCCGTACGCCTGCCGCGTCGCCTCGATGTTCTTGGTGATGTACGGGCCTTCACGCACCGGCTCGCTCGGCCGTACGCGCAACTGCTGGAGTGCCGCCGGCCAGAGCGCACCGAGGAGGATCGCCGACAGGATCAGCACCACCGTGCCGACACCGGGCAGCAGCCAGGTACGGCGCACTACGTTGGCGAAGAACAGCACAGCACACAGGACCGCGATGACCGCCAGGATCTCCTTACTGGGCAGGATCGCGTTGTCGCCCGTGTAGGAGATACCGGTGAAGAGCCTGCCGTCGGAGGTGGTGAGTCCGAAGCGGTCCAGCCAGTAGCTGAAGGCCTTCAGCAGTACGAGCAGCCCCAGCAGCACCGAGAACTGCACCTGCGCCGCGCCGGAGGCCTTCTGGCCCTTTGCGGACGGGCGGAAGCCGCCGTACAGGTAGTGGGTGATGATCGCGGCGACCAGCGACAGCAGGACGATCGAGTAGCCGAAGCCGAGCAGTACGCGCAGCCACGGGTAGTCGAAGACGAAGAACGAGATGTCCTTGTTGAAGTGCTTGTCGGTGACACCGAACGGGGTCCGGTTACGCCAAGCCAGGAAGACCTTCCACTCCCCCGACGCGGCCGAACCGCCGAAGACCAGCATCAGGGTGGCGATCACGCCGACCGCGATCTTCCCGTGCTGCTGCAGCAGATCGCCGTACCGCTCGAACCCTGGGCTGGGCGACGGTGCGAGCGCGACCCGCGGCCGGGTGCGGAACGCGACGATGATGTTCGCGACGACCGCGACCGCCATCACCAGGCCGACGACGACGAACAGCAGCACCCGGGTGCCGAGCACGGTGCTGAAGACCGAGCCGAGGTCGACCGAGCGGTACCAGAGCCGCTGCGTCCATACATCGGTGAAGACACTGAAGAGGATGAGCAGCACGACCAGCGTGGCGATCGTCGGCAGCAACGCCCGTGGACGGCCGCCTGTTCGCCGCGCCCGGCGGGGCGGCTCCTCCGGCATGTCGTAGACGCCGTCGCTCATGGTCGCTTCTCCTCATCGTCGCTGATGCCGTCGACCCCCGAACCCGCGCCCGGCCGGCTGCCGACCGAGGGTTCGAATGTCAATGACAGTACTTGGCACAGCGTGGGGACCAAGTCGGCGCCGCTGAGCACGGCGCTGTCCTCGTCGTGTTCGCGCAACCGGACGGCGCCGAAGCGGGCGCCCTCGCGCAGCACCGCGGCGACCATCCGGACCTCGTGCCGGCGCGGATCGCTGCCGGCCAGCCGGGCCAGCTCGGAGTCGGACTCGGCATTCGACAGGCCGGCCTCGGACGCGGCCGGCAGCACGATCCGTTCGATCGCCAGCGCGCAGCCGGCGACTCCGTCGGGCCACTCGATCCGGCCGAGCGCATCGGCCAGGTTGTCGTCCTCGAGGCCACCAGGGAGCTCACCCTGGGCGACCGGGGTCAGCGGCTGGGAAGCGTCTTCGGCCCCCAGCTCGGCGGCCAGCTGGGGTTCGGCGCGGAGCAGTTCCTCGGTGGGGACCAGCGCGAACAGCTGTGCGGGCTGGTCCCAGCCGGCACCGCTCACGTGCTTCTCGATCTCGATCACCGCGCGACTGAGCGCGTCAGGCGGCAGCGTGGCTACGGAATCCATGCCGGCAGATCTTCCCTTCGGCGGGCCGGTGCGTACGGGTGACTCATGGGTTGCACGACGGGACAACTCCCTTGCCGCTGACGAGGGCCTGCAAGGCGCTGATCGCCTCGGTCAGCGTGGTGATCTTCACCAGCTGGATGCCACTCACGCCGGCGTGCAGCGCGGCTTCACAGTTCGGTGCCGGGACCAGGAACACAGTCGCGCCGTCATTCCTGGCACCGGCGATCTTCTGCTGGATGCCGCCGATCGCGCCGACCTGGCCGAGCGCGTCGATGGTGCCGGTGCCGGCCACGTGCTTCCCGCCGAGCAAGGCGCCCGGGGTGAGCTTGTCGTAGATGGCCAGCGCGAACGCGGTGCCCGCGCTCGGGCCGCCGATGTCCTGGCCGAGGTTGACCGTCACCTTGACCTGCGACTCGACGCCGATCGTGATCCCGACCATCGGCCGGGACTCGTCGCCGGGCGTGGCAGCGGTCTTCAGCACCACGGTCTGCTCGGCGGTGCCCCGCCGGATCAGGAAGACGACGTCCTGCCCGACCTTGTGCTTGCGGACCAGCTCACCGACCTGCGGGACCTGTGTCACCGGGTGGCCGTCGACCGCGAGCACGATGTCGCCGGGCTTGAGCTTGCCCTGCGCGGGCGTCCGGTCCGCGACCGTCGAAACCTTGGTGTGGAACGGGACCTTCGCCGCCTGCAGCGCGGCCGCGACCGCGCTGTCCTGCGAACCGGTCATCTCCGCGGTGTTCTGCTGCTCGACCTGGTCGGCGCTCTGGCTCGGCGGATAGATGATGTCCCGCGGGAACAGGTCGCGGTGCGGGTCCAGCCAGTTGCGCATCGCCTGCGGCAGTGTCAGTTCGCGGTCCGGCGAGGTGACCGACACCGTGGTCAGGTCGAGCTGACCCGAGGTCTGGAAGGTCTCGTGCCCGGTGATCTCGATCACCGGCTTCCCCTTCGCCGACCCCAGCGTGTCCTTCACCGGCCCGGGGCTGAACGACACGAACGGCACCGGGAAGGCGGTGACCAGCCCGAGCGAGGCTATCAGTACGACGATCGAGGTGACCAAAGTGGCGGTACGACGTGTCACGAACCCTGCCCTGCGATCTCGGTGGTGCCGGAGCCGGAGCCACGGACTTCGGTCGGAACTACCTGCTCGCCCGCGACAACCTGCGCGTCGCCCTCGGCGGCCATCGCCTGCTTGCTACCGGTCGCAACCTGCGGGCCGCGGATCTCGGTCCGGAACCCGCCGGCGCCGGCCTGCTGGGCAGGCGCTTCCGCGGAGGTCTGCTGATGGGCACGACGACCGAACCCGCGGCGACGTTCCGGAGTGGCACTTGGCCCGGGCGCGGCCAGGGCCGCATTGAACCGGCGGAACTCGTCGACCGACGCGAAGGGACCACCGGACCGGCGCGGTTCACGGTTGCGCCACCCACGCCACGCCGCCCAGCACATCGCCAGCACCGTGGCGGCCAGCGGGCACGCCAGCCACGCCAATACCTTCATCCGGCCACCTTCATGCGCCCAGCGTACGGGTCAGTGCGCACCCACCCACTCGCTGCCACCATCGGTGAAGTGCTGGTGTTTCCAAATCGGGACCTCGGCCTTGAGCTCGTCGATCAACTGACGGCACGCCGCGAAGGCGACATCGCGGTGTGCGGCGGCCACCGCCACGATCACCGCCGCGTCCCCGATTTCCAGGTCCCCGGTCCGGTGCACCGCCGCCAGCGCGGTCACCGCCGGGTCGTCACAGACCCGCTGCGCGACCTTCCGCAGGTGCTCCAGCGCGTCCGGGTGCGCCTCGTACCCGAGGCGGTCGACGGGCTTGTCCTGATCGTGGTTGCGCACGGTTCCGATGAAAAGCGCGGTCCCACCCGCGGCCGGGTCGGAGACGGCAGCCAGCACCTCGTCGCTGGACAGCACACCGTCCCGAATGTCCAGCAGTCTGATCGCGTCGCTCATCCGTCCCTCATTCCCGCCGGGCCCCCGCCGTCACGTGCCCACCTTTGCATCCCCGATCGTCCAATTCTCCCTCCCACCCGCCCGGCACCCCACATCCCCTCCTCTTTCCTGGCTCCCCGGCCGGCTTTCTCTGCTCCCGTACCGGTGACCGCTGCGGTGCGTACCGCGGCATGCACCGGGAGAAACTGTTGCCTTCCCCACCTACCCGCGAGCGCCGCGCCGCACTCAGCCCGCGGCGAACAGGAACCATTGATGCGTTCGCCGGGGGCGGAACTGATCGGCGGAACCAGTACGTTGGAGTTGTACGCCCCACCCGCACAGGAAGGTCCTCCGATGAGCGACGAACCGGACAACCCGTTCAAGGGAACGCCGTTCGAGGCCATGTTCCAGCAGTTCTCCGGTGCGGCCGGCGCGGGCGGCACTCCGGACCTGAACGCGATCTTCGCTCAGGTCCAGCAGTTGCTCAGCGGCTCGACCGACGGCAAGCCGGTGAACTGGGACCTGGCGAAGGACATCGCCCGCAAGACCGTCTCGACCGCGGGCGACCGGTCGATGACTCAGACCGACAGCGATCGGGTCGCAGACGCGGTCCGGCTCGCGGAGCACTGGCTGGACCAGGCGACCACGCTGCCTGAGGTGTCCGCGACATCCGCGGCGTGGAGCCGGGCCGAATGGGTCGAGAACACGCTGCCCGTCTGGCAGACGATCGTGGATCCGGTGGCGGAGCACGTCGCGGGCGCAATGGGCAACGCGCTGCCGGCCGAGGCGCAGCAGTTCGCCGGGCCGATGGCCGGGATGCTGCGCCAGCTGGGCGGCTCCGTCTTCGGGGCACAGGTCGGTCAAGGACTCGGTGAGCTGGCCGGCGAGGTCGTGAGTTCGTCCGACATCGGTCTGCCGCTCGGGCCGACCGGCCAGGCAATCCTGCTGCCGGACAATATCGCGAAGTTCTCCGAGGGGCTCGGGCTGACCGACGAGGACGTCCGGCTGTACTTGGCGTTGCGCGAGGTGGCGCATCAGCGGCTGTACGCTGGGGTTCCGTGGTTGCGGCAGCACCTGCTCGCCGCGGTCGCCGATTACGCGGCCGGAATAGAGGTCGACACCGGCAAGATCGAGCGCGCGATGGCCGACATCGACCCGCAGAACCCGGAAGCCATGCAGGAGGCGCTCGCCGGGGGACTGTTCGAGCCCGAGGATTCGGCGCAGCAGAAGGCCGCGCTCGTCCGCCTCGAGACCACGCTCGCCCTGGTCGAAGGCTGGGTCGACGACGTGGTCCGGCAGGCGACCAAGGACCGGATGCCCGCCGCCGTTCAGCTGGCCGAAACGGTCCGGCGCCGCCGAGCAGCCGGTGGTCCCGCCGAGCAGACGTTCGCCACCCTGGTGGGCCTCCAGCTCCGCCCCCGCCGGCTCCGCGACGCCGCGAACCTCTGGGCAGCCGTCCGCGACGCCCGCGGCACCGAAGGCCGCGACACCCTCTGGTCCCACCCCGACCTCATGCCCAGCACCTCAGACCTCGACGACCCCATCGGCTTCGCCCAACACGCCGGCGAACTGGCCGACATCGACATCACCGACTTCCTGGACCCCAAACCCACCGACGACGCTCCCGGCGACCCCAAGGACAACAAGGACAACCCGAACGCCGAGTAACCCAAGGCGCGAACCCGAACACTCGGGAACGACAAGGTGAGCGACCCCGAAGCCAACCACCTGAGGCGCGGCGCCGCCGCGTGAACCCCGGGATGAGGCGCGGACGCCATCGCGTCGACCCCCGGTGGATGACGCGCGGGACGACATCGCGTCGACCCCCGGTGGGCGAAGCGCGGGGCGCCGTGGCGTGGACCTGGGGTTAGTGACGCGCGGGACACCATCGCGTCGCCCCTCGGCGCAAAGCACGGGAACCATGGCGCGGACTCGGCGTGGTGAGGTTGGCGACGCCATCGCGTCGACCTCCGGTCCAAGGCGTGGAGCGCCGTCGCATACACCCCGGGTGCATGCGCGGGAACCGTGGCGTGGACCCGGGCTGAGCGAGGTACGGAACAGCGTCGCGTGGACCCCCGGTAAGGCGCGGGGCACCGTGGCGTGAACCCGGAGGTCAACGCGGCGCGGTACGCCACCGCGCCGACCCGCGGGATAAAGCGCGGGAGCCGTGGGGTCGACCCGGGGTACGTGAGGTGCGGGGCGCCGTGGACCCGGGAGGGTGAGGCGCGGGCCGCCGTGTCGTGAACCCGGAGGTGAATGCGGCGCGGTACGCCACCGCGCCGACCCGCGGGATATAGCGTGGGAACCGTGGGGTGGAGGACCGGGGTGCCTGAGTTGTGGGATGCCGTGGCGTGGACCCCGGCGCGAGGCGCGGGAACCGTGGGGTAGGCCCGGGTGAGTGAAGCGCGGGAACCCGCCAGTGGCCGGCTCGGAGTTGCCGAGTACGCCGAGACCGCGGGTTCGAACCGTGCCAACTTCCGTGCGGTGGGGTGGGCCCGGGTGCGTGAGGTGCGGGGCGCCGTCGCGTGGGAACTGTGGGTTGGACCCGGAGTACCTGAGGTGTGGGATGCCGTCGCGTGGACCCCGGCGCGAGGCGCGGGAACCGTGGGGTGGGCCCGGGTGCGTGAGGTGCGGGCTCCGTCGTGCGGACCGGGGGTGAGGCGCGGGGCGCTGTCACGTGGAACCCGGGGGTAAGGCGCGGGGCGCCGTCGTGGGGACCTCGGGATGAGGTACGGGCGCCGGCGTGGGGACCTCGGGGTGAGGTGCGGGGACGGCGGGCGTGGCGGCCGGG